>NZ_JBWKFL010000037.1:0-86174 GCF_056434305.1 Streptomyces sp. NPDC044061
GGAACTGCCCTCGGCGACGCCGGGGCAGGCGGAGGCCGCCGGATGAGCCCGCTGCGCCGGACCGCGAGCCGACTCGTGCTCGCCACCGCCGTCGTCCTGAGTGTCGTGGCCCTGGCGGGCAGGCCCACGACATCAACCGCCGCTGCCGGCAAACCGATCCCGCGCGGGAGCCTGCACACCGTCCCCGTGCCCGCCGGCCCCGATCCGGGCCGCCGCGTCCTGACCACTCGCAGCACCGCCCCCTTCCGCCTCGTCGGGATCACCTGGTCCGACGCGCGGGCCGAGCTCGGCGGTACGGCCCAGGTGCGCACCCGTGACGCGGCGACCGGCCGCTGGTCGGCCTGGCGCACGCTCGACCTGGAGCTGCACGCTCCCGAGGCGGGGCCCGACAACGCTGCCGAGGGGCTGCGCGGCGGCACCCAGCCGCTGTGGGTCGGCCCGTCGGACGGCGTGCAGGCACGGATCACCGGCACTCGGCTCCCGGGCGGCCTGCGGGTCGATCTGGTGGATCCCGCGGCCGGGGCCGAGGCCCCGGAAACCCCGGTGGACTCGGCCTTCTCACCCACGGCCGCCGGTCAGCCCGACATCGTGCCGCGCTCCGGCTGGGGCGCCGACGAGTCGCTGGTTCAGGACCCGCCGACGTATACGACCGACACGAAGGCGGTGTTCGTGCACCACACCGCGGGCACCAACGACTACACATGCGCCGAGTCCGCGTCGATCATCCGCGGGATCTTCGTCTACCACGTGCAGAGCAACGGCTGGAACGACGTCGGCTACAACTTCCTCGTCGACAAGTGCGGGACGGTCTTCGAGGGCCGCGCGGGCGGGGTGGACAGGCCGGTGCTGGGCGCGCACACCTACGGCTTCAACACCGACACCAGCGGGGTCGCGGTCCTCGGCGACTACAACACGGCGACCGCGTCGGACGCCGTGCGGGCCTCGCTCTCGAAGCTCGCCGCGTGGAAGCTCGGCCTCTACGGCGTCAATCCGTCCGGGACCGTGGTGATGGCCGCCGCGGCCGACAACGGGAAGTTCACCAAGGGTCAATTGGTGATGCTGAACCGCATCTCCGGTCACCGCGACGGCTATCCGACCGAGTGCCCGGGCGACAACCTCTACGCCGACCTGCCCGCCATCCGGACGCTGGCGACTGCGGCCGACTCCCCCGCCCCGACAGGGGACACGAACCGCGACGGACACGCCGACCTCGCAGCGGGCGTCCCGGACGCCACCGCCAACAGTCAGGCGGGAGCCGGGCAGGTCACCGTCGTGCCGGGGGCGCGCTCGGTGCCGTACACCGGCAACCGGACAGTGGTCACTCAGGAGTCGGACGGGGTGCCTGGCGGCTCGGAGGCCGGTGACGGGTTCGGTTCCGCGATCGCGTACGGCGACTTCGACCACGACGGCTACGAGGACTTGGTCGTCTCCTCGCCCGGCGAGGAAGTCACCTCCGGTGCGAGCGACGAGGGAGCGCTGAGCCTGCTGCGCGGCACGGCGAACGGGCTCGCCGGACAGGCCGGGATGATCAACGAGCCAACCGGTTCGCGCGCGAGCGGCGCCCGCTTCGGTGCCACCGTGACCACCGGCGACTTCAACGGCGACGGCGGCGACGACATCCTCGCGGTGGCGCCGGGCGCGGGGCGCGCATGGGCGATCGACGGCGCGGACCGTACGTTCTCCGCGGCCGTGCCGCTGTCCCAACTCGGCGGTGACAGCGGGGCGGTGACCGGTGCTGCCGTGGCGACCGGTGACTTCGACAAGGACGGGTACGCGGACGCCGCCCTGACCTTCCGCACCTCCGGCGGCGCCACGCCGCTCGTGGTGCTGCGTGGTTCGGCCAACGGGCTGCGCACCGACGCGCCCGCCGTGCTGCCCGGCGCGGGCGGCGAGGCGCTCGCCGCCGGAGACCTGAACGGCGACGGCTACGCCGACCTCGCCGTCGGACGCCCCGAGGCGGGTGACGGCGGTGAGATCGCCACGTTCCACGGCTCGGCCGACGGACTCACCGACACCGGCGCGCCCGTCGTCGGCCTCGGGTCCGCAGGTGACCGTTTCGGAGCCTCCCTCGCCGTGGCCGACGTCAACGGCGACGGCTACGCGGACGTCCTCGCCGGGGCGCCCGGCACGGATGTGACCGCCGCCGGTACACCGAACGCCGACGCGGGAACCGCAGTGCTGCTGCGCGGCGGTTCCAGTGGGCTCACGGCCACCGGGGCTCAGGTGTACGACGCCGAGCGCGCCGGAGTGCCCGGTGCCGCCGAGGCGGGTGACCGGCTCGGCTCGGCGGTGTCACTCGCCGACCTCACCGGCGACGGGGCCCCTGACCTCGCGGTGGGCTCCGACGGCGAGAACGCGGGCGACGGCACCGTCCTCACGTTGAACAGCGGCCCGGACGGGACGCCGGTGCCGGAGAGCGGCACGTACTACGGGCCCGTGGCGCTCGGCCTGGCCAGTGGTTCCGGTCTTGGCGTGGGCGATGTGCTGGCCAAGTGATGTTGACAGACCGTGGAGTCGACGTTCACGTCCCCGACGATCAGGCCCTTCGCGGCCACCTCCTGGAGCCGAGCGAGGATCCTCACCCAGGTCACCTCGCCATCGAGCAGGGGAAGAAGTCCTTGTCGGTGGTGATCACGGCCGGGCAGCGGGGCCGTCGTACGACGCCGATTCCCCATCCGCGACGTGACTCTCCCACGCGCCCACGTCACCAGTGGAACATCAGAAAGCCGCCGCCGGTACGACCACCGTCATCGCGGACGGCGGCTACCGAGGCACCGGGCTGGTCATCCCACACCGTCGAGAGAAAGGTCAGAGCGAACTACCGGCTTGGAAAGAGGAACACCACGCCTCCCACCGCAAGGTCCGCGCCCGCGTCGAGCACGTCTTCGCCCGCATGAAGACCTGGACGATCCTGCGCGACTGCCGACTCAAGGGCGACGGTGTCCACCACGCAATGCTCGGCATCGCCCGCCTGCACAGCCTCGCCCTCGCCAAGTAACCGAGAAGGCGTGCAGGACAGCCAGGACGCCGTAGATCATTTACGGGACAAGGCTCAGCCACGATCCTCGGAGACAACGCCCGCTGTCGCACGGTCGCTGTGGCCCGCGAAGTCATGCGATCCGTGCTGCAACCACTTCTCCATCCCTGGTGCCGGACTGGCCCGGCATGGAGCGCGGAGGCCCGCCGACGCGCAACACCAGCTACAGGGCGCCCGATCCCCCGTCACGCCGAACGCTGCCCAGTCCGCTCCCACTCTCACTTTTCCTAGGTCCGGGAAGGCTGCGAGAGGCGCATAGGGGGACCTACTTCAGGAGATGGCGCCATCCATCCAGGTCGGGAAGCGCCAACCCGTCTGCGCCTCGCCGAGTGCCACGGTCTGCCTGATACTGGGTTTCGGACCACGGGCGTGTCCCTGTCCCGGCTCCGACAATCTCGTAGCACTTGGTAGGCGACGCCCGCTGCCAGCCCTCTGTTGTGTCCTGCCGGTCGGCCAGATTGCTGCCCAATGTGCCGCAAAGGACTCCCGACCATGGTCTGGGACCGACGACGAGCTCTACCCCTCCGCCTGGCCGACGCGCCCCGCCCTCGGCAGGTCGGCCCACGACGCAGCCCGCCGCCTGATTGCGCAATCCGCCGGCAAGAGCGCAGGCTCTGTTCTTCGACACAGGGCTTGCGCAGCGATTCCAAACAGGATCCGCAGCCTGGTGCAGCTGACCATGGGCACGGCCAAGGCCATTGCGAGCCCCAACCACGGCGGGTAACCGGACTGCGCAGGATGGCTCTCCCAAGGCTGTGCAGCGTGCGCAGCGTCGTTCGGGGGGACGCTGCGCGAGCCCGCTGCTCGAGACGGTGCAAGCATGCGTACTGATCCTTGCCGCCACGCTTCTCGTCGTCGCCGTCGCCCTGTGGCATCAGCTCCGCGAGCGCGACCAACGCCGCCACCAACGGTCCCTGTCAGCACAGGCGGCCTGTGCCCAAGCCGCAGCCGCATTTCGCGCCCGCCTCGACCACGCCCGCTCAAGCACCGGTGGACCGGTGCATCGGCCACATCCGCCGGCGTGTGCCCGAGAACGTGGAGCAGATGCTCGAAGGCCGCGCCCTTCGACGCACGCCCTCACCGCCACACGCACCGACGCTGGACTGCAGGTCACGCCCGAGCGACTTCCTGAGCAGGCCGCCGAACAGCGTGCCTTCCACAGCCGCCGGCAGCCCCTGCACGGCGGCGCTAGCCGGAGAGACGTGGCCGAATGCTGTCTTCGAGGCGACTTGGCTCCACGACCTTCTCAAGCGCCCCTTGATCCTCTCCGGACGGACGCCCTCAGATGCAGAAGCGACGGAACAGGACCCGACGCATCGAGGCCGGCGAATCAGGATCCGTGGGCGACCGCGTCCAGATGGGGCAGGACGTGGTCCATCCGCTCGCGCTTGGTCCGCAGATACGTGATGTTGCTCTCGCACGGCTCGATCAGCAGCGGCACCTGTTCGGCGACCTGGATGCCGTGCCGCACCAGCGCCTCGCGCTTGCGCGGGTTGTTGGACATCAGCCGGACCGAGCGCACCCCGAGGTCGTGCAGGATCTCGGCGGCGACCCCGTAGTCGCGGGCGTCGACCGGCAGACCGAGCGCCAGGTTCGCCTCGACGGTGTCCAGGCCCTCCGCCTGCAGGGCCATCGCGCGCAGCTTGGCCAGCAGTCCGATGCCCCGGCCCTCGTGGCCCCTCAAGTAGACGACGATGCCGCTGCCTTCGGCGACCACCGCACGCAGCGCCGAGGCCAGCTGGTCGCCGCACTCGCAGTGCTGCGAGCCGAACGCGTCCCCGGTCAGGCACTCCGAGTGCAGCCGGACCAGAACGTTCTCGGTGCCGATCTCGCCGTGCACGAGGGCGACTTGCTCGTCACCGCGGTCGTGGTCCAGGTAGCCGATCGCCTGGAATTTCCCGTACACGGTCGGCAACGGGGTATTCACGACGCGTTCCGCGCCCGAACGCCGCGGGGACTTCTTGCCGAGGACGCCGATGTTTTCTGTCATGATCTGATTCCTAAGCAGAGACGAAAGGCCGGGAAAAGATGAGTGGTTCGGGCGCGCGTACGGTGGCATACGGGGTGGTGCCGGCGGACACTACGGAAGACGTACGGATGCGGGGGGCGGGCGTTTCAACACAGGTCGCCGTCCTTCCCGTCGGCAGCTTCGAACAGCACGGCCCCTTCCTTCCGCTGGCGACCGACACGCTCGTCGCCTGTGCCGTGGCGCGGGAGATCGCCGTCGCGTACCCGGTGCACCTCCTTCCTCCGGTGACGGTGTCCTGCTCGCACGAGCACGCGGCCTGGCCGGGGACCGTCAGCATCTCCGCGGCGACCCTCCATGCGGTGGTCCGGGACATCGCGGCGTCGCTGCGCCACTCCGGTGTCGACGCGCTGGTCGTGGTCAACGGGCACGGCGGCAATTATGTGTTGGGCAACGTCGTCCAGGAGGCCTCCGCGCGCGGCGAGAGGATGGGGCTCTTCCCTGCCGCCGAGGACTGGGAGACGGCACGGCAGCGGGCGGGGGTGTCCACCTCGCTGCTGACCGACATGCACGCGGGAGAAATCGAGACCTCGATTCTGCTGCACTCTCACCCCGAATTCGTCCGCCCTGGATACGAGTCCGCCGATTTCACCGCGGACGACCGTCGTCATCTGCTCACCGTGGGAATGTCCGCCTACACCGAATCGGGCGTCATCGGCCGTCCTTCCCTGGGTTCGGCGGAAAAGGGGAAGGAACTGCTGTCCAGCCTGGTGGAATCCTTCGGCGCGCTTTTCGCGCTGCTCACGTCCACCGACGACGCCGGAGAGGTACCGGAGTAGCCGCGCAGCCCGCTGTACCAGCGGGCGACGAGAACGACGGCGCCGGGCAGGCTCGCCACGAAGCTGAGCACGCCGTACACGACGGCGACGGCCACTCCGCTGCTCGCGCCGAGCCCGGCGGCGCCGAACGCCCAGGCGGTCACGCCCTCGCGGGGGCCGAAGCCGCCGACGTTCAGCGGCAGGCCCATGGCGACCAGGGCGAGGACCGCGAGCGGGAGCAGCACCGCGACGGAGGCGGCGGAGCCGGCCACCCGGGCCGCCACCACGAACATCGCGACGTGACCGGCCAGGACGACGGCCGAGGACAGCGCGACCCCGGGCCCGGCCTGACGGGACAGCAGCCCCTGGCGTGCCTCGCCGAGGACGGACCGCAGTCGCCCACCGCGGCGTGCGGCGGCGCGGTTCATCCGGACGGCGAGGGCAACGGCGAGAGCGCCCGCGGCGGCCAGGGCCACCGGCAGGGCGAAGGTGCGAACGTCGTCCCGGACGGGCGACGGCAGGCTCAGCAGCACCGCCGCGCCGAACACCGTCAGCGCGATCTGCCCGGCGACCCGCTCCAGGACGACCGCCTTCACCCCGCGCCGGAGGTCACCGGCGCTCTGCCCGTGCCGGACCGCCCGGTGCACATCGCCCAACACCCCGCCGGGCAGGGCCGCGTTCAGGAACAGCGCCCGGTAGTAGTCGGCCACCGCCGGGCCCAGCGGCAGCCGGATGCGCAGGCCGCGGGCCACCAACTGCCAGCGCCACGCGCTGAACACGGTGGTGACGACTCCGATGCCCAGGGCCGCCACCAGGGTCATGGTGTCGATCCGCCGCAGCCCGTCCAGCAGCACGCCGGTGCCGAGCCGCCACAGCAGGGCGGCGAGGATGGCCGCCCCGGCGACGGTACCGAAGTGGGTCCGCAGCGCACGGGACTTGAGACGGGCCCTGAGGGAGCGGGGGACGTTGCGCTCGGCCGGCTCGGGGGCGATGGGCTCCTCGATGCGCTCCGTCGCCTCAGAGGCGAAGGACTCCTCGATGCGCTCCGTCGTCTCGGGAACGGTGCGTTCCGAAATGCTTTCCCGCTGCCCGGGGACGCCCGCCCGGAGGGCCTCGCCCACGGGCGGTTCCAGCAACGCCGTCACGTCGTCCTGGGCGGCGACCGCGGCCGCTCCTCCCGCCGCCCTTCCGCTCATGACGCCCCTCCCGTCGGCCGGGGCAGTGCCAGCAGGTCGCTGTGGTGGACGACCACCTGCAACTCGCCTGCCTCGCAGGCGGCCAGGCGCTCACGCAGGTAGCGCTCGGCGCTCTCGCGCAGCTCGGGCCGCTGCTCTACGGCCGCGCCCACCCAGCCGCGCAGCCACTGGGCGGTCAGCGCGGACTCGTCGGGGCCGAACCGCCACGGGCTCGGGTGCACCCGTACCGTCGCGCCGCGCTCGGCGAACGCCTCGCAGGCCACGGTGGCCGCGTCCGGCCCGAGCAGACCCGTACGGCGCTGATGGGCGTTGAACGCCTCCGCGATCTCGGCGTCCAGCGGGTCGGACGGGGTGAGTTCGACGCGTCCGGCGACGGACAGCGTGAGCAGGGCCGGGCAGTCGGCGCCGACGCAGGCGGCGGCGAGGGCGTCGATCTCCTCGCGGGTGAGGACGTCCAGCAGTGCCGAGGCCGTCACCAGGGAGGCTCCGGCCAGCGCGTCCGGGGTGAGCCGGGCGACGTCGCCGCGGCGCGTCTCGACCGAGACCCCGCTGCCGTCGGCGGCGGAGCGCGGGGAGGCGACGGCGGCGAAGTGCAGCAGGTACGGGTCGCGGTCGTGCAGGACCCAGTGCTGGGCGCCGTCCAGGCGTGGCGCGAGCCAGCGGCCCATCGAGCCGGTGCCGCAGCCCAGGTCGTGAATGACGATGCTGCCCGTCCGGCCCGGCAGATCGGCCAGCCGTATCCGCAGCGGGTCCAGCAGCTCCTGCGCGCGGGCGGCCGCGTCGGCCGGTTCCCGCAACTGCAGCCACTCGGGCGCGTACCGGGGCGGCTCCTCCTGCCCGCCGTCGCGCAGCCGTACGGTGGCCCGCTCACCGGGGCGGACGACGGGGCCGGCACCGGCGATCACAGCGGACGGCTCGCCCGGCCCGGTATCGGCAGCGGCATCGGCATCGGCATCCGCAGGGACGTCCTGCGGCACGGCGGCCGCACCGGACGGCTCGCCCGTCCGCCTTCCGGCATCCACCCCAAGCCCCTCACTCCCGGTCTCCCGCGCGTACTCCGCCTCGCGCGGCCCCGGCTGCGCGGGAATCCCACCGGTCACCGTCGTAGTCTCCGTCATGCCGCCCTCCCAGGCGCCTCGGGCAGCCTGCCGAGGACCCCGGCCAGGCTGCGGGCGGTCGTCGCCCAGCCGTCGAGGGCCGCGCGGCGACCGCGGGCGGCGGCCTTCAGGCGACGCCGTACGTCGGGTTCGCCGAACCAGCCGCGCAGTTCGGATGCGAGCGCGACGGGGTCCTCCGGCGGGACGAGGATGCCGGGGACGCCGCCGTCGGGTGCGCGGCCGACCGCCTCGGGCACACCGCCGACATCGGTGGCCAGCACCGGGACACCTCGGGCGAGCGCCTCGGTGATGGCCATGCCGTACGTCTCCGCGTACGAGGTGAGGACCATCAGGTCGGCAGCGGCGTAGCTGGCGTCGAGTTCGGCGCCGGCCTGCGGGCCGACGAGACGCAGGCGGTCCTCGAGGCCGTGCTCGCGGATCAGGTCGCGCAGGTGGGCGACGTACTCCGGGTCGTTGGTGAGCCCGCCGACGCACACACAGCTCCACGGCAGGTCGGTCACCGTGGCCAGCGCCTCCACCAGCCGGTGCTGGCCCTTGCGCGGGGTGACCGCGGCGACGCACAGCAGGCGGGAGACGCCGTCGGTGCCGGGGGCGAGAGGTGCGATGTCGGCGCCGGGGGCGGCGACGTGCACCCGCTCCGGGGCGAGGCCGTGGTGGGAGACGAGGCGGCGCACCGCCCAGTCGCTGGTGGCGATCACGGCGGGCACCGCGCGCAGCACCGCCCGCTCGCGGGCGTCGAGGTCGGCGGCCACCATCGCGTCCAGGCCCGTCTCGTCGCCGAGGGGCAGGTGCACCAGCACCGCGAGCCGCAGCCGTTCGGCCTCGGGGACGACGACCTCGGGGACGCCGCAGGCCACCAGCCCGTCCAGCAGCACGACGGTGTCGTCCGGCAGCTCGCGCAGCGTGCGGGCGAGCACGTCACGGTCGGCCCGGGCGGGGCGCGGCCAACTGCCGGGCACGGCGTGCCGCACGGCCTGCCAGCCGAAGCCCGGCAGGTCCAGGCAGACCCGGCGGTCGTAGGCGTTGCCGCCGCTCGGCGAGGCCGGGTCGTCGACGCCGCCCGGCATGACGAAGTGCACGGTGCGCAGGGACATGGGGATGATCCCGGGCTTCTCGGAAGGGATGACCTGCGCGGGCACGTACGCGAGCCGTGTCTTGGTCACGGGCGTCACGGTCGTCTCGGTCACAGGCCACGCTCGTAACTCGCCCAGGCGATGTGCGACTCGTGCAGGGTGACCGAGATGGTCTTCAGGCCCTTGGCACCCTCGCCCAGGGCGCCCTTGTGGACGCGTTCGGCGAGCCGGTCGGCGATGACCTTGGCGAGGAACTCGGTGGAGGTGTTGATCCCGGCGAACTCGGGCTCGTCGTCGAGGTTGCGGTAGTTCAGCTCGGCGACGACGGCGCCGAGTTCCTGGGTGGCCAGGCCGATGTCCACGACGATGTTGTCCTCGTCCAGCTGCTCGCGGCGGAAGGTGGCGTCCACGAGGAACGTGGCGCCGTGCAGTCGCTGCGCGGGCCCGAAGACCTCGCCGCGGAAGCTGTGGGCGATCATGATGTGATCGCGGACGGTGATGCTGAACAACGGACGACCCTCCAGGTGCGGCGCGTCTGGTGCCCCCCGCGGTTCCCTGCCGGGGGATGCCGAGTAGTACGGCTCTTCGCTTCCCCGTGTTCAGCCTCCTCTCACCCTTTTCTCAGGTCAGACCGTCTGCCTTCGCTCAGGTCAGGCCATCCGCGCCGTAGGTGATGCGATGGCACAGGGCCGGGACCTCGCCGGAGGCGAGCCGCGGCATCAGTTCGGGCAGCTCCTCGAAGGCGTTTTCCCCGGTGACGAGGGCGTCGAGCGCCGGGTCGGCGAGCAGGTCGAGGGCGAGGGCCATCCGCTCGGCGTAGCCGCGGCCGGCGCGGGCGGCCGGGGAGACGGTGCCGACCTGGCTGCTGCGCACGGTGAGCCGGCGCGAGTGGAAGGCCTCGCCGAGCGGCAGGGCGACGCGCCGGTCGCCGTACCAGCTCAGTTCGACGACCGTGCCCTCGGCGGCGAGGAGTTCCAGGGAGCGGGTCAGGCCCTGCTCGGTGGCGCTGGCGTGGACGACGAGGTCGCAGTCGCCGAGGGCGTCTCCGGGCGCGGCGAAGTCCACACCGAGGGCCTCGGCGGTCTTCGCGCGGGCCGGGTCGGCGTCGACCAGTTGCAGCCGTACGCCGGGGAAGCGCGCGAGCAGCGCGGCCACCGAGCAGCCGACCATGCCGCCGCCGACCACCGCGATCCGGTCGCCGATCAGCGGCGCCGCGTCCCACAGGGCGTTCACGGCGGTCTCCACGGTCCCGGCGAGCACGGCCCGCTCGGCGGGCACCCGCTCGGGCACGACGGTCACGGCACTCACCGGAACGACGTAACGGCTCTGATGCGGATGAAGACAGAACACCGTACGGCCGACCAGCTCCCCCGGCCCCTCCTCGACGACTCCGACGTTCAGATACCCGTACTTCACCGGCCCGGGGAAGTCGCCCTCCTGGAACGGCGCCCGCATCACGGCGTGTTGGGACTCGGGCACCCCGCCACGGAAGACCAGGGTCTCCGTGCCACGGCTCACTCCGGAGTACAGCGCTCGGACCAGCACCTCACCCTCGGCCGGCCCCGCGAGAGTGACGTCGCGGATCTCGCCGTGCCCCGGCGAGCGGAGCCAGAACGCGCGGGCCGAGTGGTTCATCGGCATCCTCCTGAACGATCGGGAAGTTGTTCACGTACCGAGATGTGCACAGGCCGCGCACAGTACGCGGCGTTGATCGACTCTGTCACTCGGCCGGAGGAATGTGCGGTGGCCCTGAACAACACGTTTGACGCAAGGCTTCAGCAGGAGACCGCTGTGGGGGCGGGCGTGCAGATCCTGCTGCTGGCCCTGCTCGGCACGGCGATCGGCATGGGGCCGGCCGGCTGGCTGACAGGGCTGGTCTTCGCGTTCGCCACCTGGGCGGTTCTCTCCCGCGCCCTGCACCGCTCCCGGCTCAGCTCCTTCGGTCCCGCCAACCGGGTCACCCTCGGCCGGGCCACCCTGGTCGGCGGGGTGACCGCGCTGGTCGCGGACTCCTTCGAGAGTTCCCCGCCGGTCACCCTGCTGGTGGGCCTGACCGCCGTCGCCCTCATCCTGGACGGCGTGGACGGCAAGGTGGCCCGCCGCACCGGCACCTCCAGCGCACTCGGCGCCCGCTTCGACATGGAGGTCGACGCGTTCCTGATCCTGGTGCTGAGCGTCTACGTGTCCATGCAGCTGGGCCCCTGGGTGCTGCTGATCGGCGGCATGCGCTACGCGTTCGTCGCGGCGGCCCGCGTCGCCCCCTGGCTGAACGCCCCGCTCCCCCCGTCCTTCGCCCGCAAGACGGTCGCCGCGCTCCAGGGCATCTGTCTGCTGCTGGCAGGCGCGGAACTGCTGCCGCAGCCGGCCAACCTGGGCATCGTCCTGCTGTCCCTCGGCTCGCTGGTGTGGTCCTTCGGCCGGGACGTGCTGTGGCTGCGGCGGAACTCGCGCATGCCGCTTCACGTCCCGACGGAGCAGCCGCAGGTGCTGGAGCTGGAGCTGGCGGCACGCTGAACGGGCAGTGCCGGTGGGCCGTGAGCGGCGGTGCCGGTAGGCCGTGAGCGCCGATACCGGTGCCAGGTGCGCCGATACCGGTGCTCAGCGCCCCGACGCCCGGTACTCAGCGCCCTGCCGCCGGAACTCAGCACCCCGACGCAGGCACTCGGCACCCCTACGCCGGTACTCAGGGCCCAGCCCCCGGCACGGCGGCCAGTGCCCGCCGGACCTCGGCCGCGGGGAAGGGGGTGCGCTTGCTCTGGGTGAGCAGCCGGCGGTGGAAGTCGTCCAGGACGAGCGCGTGCGCGGCGTGCCGGTCGATGATCGCGGCGAGGCCGGGCGGAACACTGCCGGGCCGATGACCCGCGACCCACGTACGCAGGAAGTCCCCGGGTTCCGCACCACCCCGCACACTGTCGGGCAGATGATGGCGCAGCAGATGGGTGGGTACGTAGGAGCGGTCGTACACCAGGTGGTCGGCGAGGAAGCGGCCCTCGCGCACGGAGAGTTCGAAGTCGCGGCTCAGCGCCAGCCCCAAGTCCGCGAAATACACCTGCCGACCGTCGGTAAGCAGGTTACGGAAGTGGGCGTCGAAGTGCACCAGTCCACGGCCGCTCATGAACTCGGTGCCCCTCACCAACGCGTCCTCGACCCACTGGTACGGCGACGAGCCGTCCGCCGACCCGAACCCCACCGCCTCACGGGCATCACTGAGCCACTCGGCGAGCGTATGGGGCACATGCTCCAGGAAGAGAACCAGGCTGCAGGAAGCCCTTCCGATGGCCTCCAGCCGACGCCGGACAGCCGCTGATCCGTCCCAGTGCGCTACGGCTTTCTCGACGCCGCCGAGCGCATCGGCGAAGCCGGTCGGGGGACTGTCCGGCAGGACACGCCAGTGGTACAGCAGCGGGAAGCCCGCGTACTCGTTCCTCAGCACCCAGCTGGTGGTCATGAGGTGCGCGGCCAGCTCCCGCCAGGCGCCGAAGCCCGCAGAGCCCGCCCCGTACTGGTAGAAGAGGGGAAGCTCGAACAGGTTGGCGGTCGACCGCACATGGTCCGCCGTCAACTCCAGCTCCGTGAGCGGAACGCGCTTGACGAAGACGCGTGTCCCGTCGACGTCCAGCTCGGCCGACCGGCCGCCGACACCGGAGCCGAGCCCCTTCGCACCGGCCACCGCGTCCCGCAGCCGACGGTCGCTGAACAGGGCCAGCCGGGCACCCACGGCCGCGTAGGCGGACACGCGGGCGGCATGCCGTAATGCGTCGCCGGGCTCCATGGGCGCACCTTCCGTCGTACGCGCGGGCATCTCCTGCACTGGTTTCCCTCCCGGCGGTCACCAGAGTTTGTCGGTCTCCCCCGGGTACAGCTCGATGCGGCTGTCGTGGAACGACGCCTCGGCGCACCGGGCCCGCGCTGAGAAGAAGCCGGCCATGGTGACCTTGTCGAAGCCGGACCGGTCACTGGGGAAGGGGGCCCGCGGTGTCCCGCCGACGAGTACGGCACCGGGTACGACCTGCCAGCCCGCCCTCTCGTAGAACGCCCTGAGCGGCCTGTCACAGGTGAAGAGCCCCAGGTCCAGCCCACGACGGATCATCGCCTCCCGCCCCGCTGCCACCAGCCGCCGCCCGTGTCCACTGCCGCGCTCCTCCCGCCGGGTCACCACCGTGCTCAGCCCGCCGACGGCATACCGCACGCCGGCGTGGACGATGTCCTTGGAGAGGATGTCCAGGGCGGCGAGCACCTTCCCGTCGTCGTCCACGAGCAGCAGCGACCAGGGGCGCAACAACGGATCGTGGACCGGGGCGTCCAGGGGGACCGCCGCCCCGACCGGGGAGGGCCACGCCTGCTCCTGAATCGCGCGCACCTGCACGCGCAGTGGGACGGGAGTGGCTTCCTCGGGGAACGACAGGATCTGCACGTGCCCATCCTGGCGACCGCCGGGACGGAAGCAAGCGGTTTTCGAGCGCCCCCGTAGGCCCCGGTACGCCCCCGTACGGCGGCGGAGAGGGCCCGGCCCGACCGAAGTACGGATCCGGACCCTCCCCGTGCTCTGCCGCTCAGGGGGCTACGACCGTGCCGACCGCCCCCGCACGATCGCGAACGCGGCGGCGGCGAGGCCGAGCACGCCGACCACCAGCCCGGCGATGCCGAGACCACGGGCGGTGGAGTCGCTCGAGTCGGCGGCCTTGGACGTACCGGTCGAGCTGCTCTTCGCGGCCGCCGGGGCCGTGTTCTCCCCGCCCGCGGTGAGCTTCAGCACCGGGGCCGGGTTCTCCGGCTCGTCCCCTCCCGTCGGCGCCTCGATCCAGCGGACGACGTTGCCGTCGGAGTAGGTCTGCAGCGTCTTGAACGCCAACTGGCCGGTGTCCTCGGGCAGCTGACCGAAGGCGACGTCGAAGTCCTCGTACTGCCCGGCACCGATCTTCCCGCCGGTCCAGGTGATCTCTGAGACCGCGTCGGTGATGTCGCCGTCGTCGGTCTTGACCGGCGTCTTCAGCTTGGTGGTGGTCACCTTGGCGGTCCAGCCGTCCTGCGGGTGGACCATGACGCCGAGGACGGGGTGGTCGGTGGGCAGGAAGACCTGCACCTTGGTGGTGGAGGCGCTGTCCTCCTCGTTGGGCACGCGGAAGGTCAGCACACCGTCCGTGGCCCCCTTGGTGTAGCTCTCCGGGTGCACGGTGACATGCGCGGAGGCGACACCGGCGGCGCCGAGGAGCCCGGCGGCCGTAAGGGCGGTGACGGCCGCGGCGCGGCGCAGGTTGGTGCGAATGCGTGTCGTGGACATGAGTGAGTGGATCTCCGTACGAGTGATGTGTGGGTTGGTCAGACCGAGTACGGAATCGGAACGGGCGGCCCCCGTCGGCTCACCGCATGCCACAGCGCGGGTCGGCGAGGCGGCTCGGGGTCGGCCGGGACACGCAAGGTACGCCCGGCGGGGCTGGGCAGCGGGGCGTCCCGCCACCACGCGACGAGCCCCGGCACGAGCGCGACGGCACGGCGCAGCAACGACCACAGCGCGGCCTCGCCCCGCCGCAGCCACCAGGAGGCGAGCAGGGCGGCGAGGAGGTGGGCGGCGGTGGCGTGAGCCGTCGTGGCGTAGGCCGTCGAGGGGGCGTGCATCGCCGCCATGGCGTGCCCCGACATGGACGCCATGTGCATGGCGTGGGTAGGCCCCGGCCCGGCCGTCCGGTGGGCCGCGCCGAAGGCGAAGTGCAGCCCGGCCTGGGTGCCGAGCATGGCCGCACCGATACCGGTCAACGACCGCTCACACCGCCCGAGCGTCCACCCGAGCACGAAGACGGCTCCGAACCCGGCGCCGTCGGCCCACACCGGCGGCATGTCCCCCATGGCCAGCCCGTGCCCGGCAGCAGCGAGCAGCACGCACACCGCGGCGAACACGGCGGCGCGCAGGCTCCTCACTGCCGGGGATGCGCTCATCGTGAGGGATCTTCCCACGGTGGGGGGATACGTGCGGCATGGTCGGCGTGTTCAGCCGCCGCCGGTACGGGAGAGCACCCGGCTCAGCCGCGCACCAACTCCCCGGTCCCGATCTGAGCCAGCAGCGGCGGCTCGGTCTCGCCCTCGTAGGCCAAGTGCAGTTCATGGCGGGCACGGGTGGCGAGCACGTAGTAGGTCATCCGCAGGGCCGCCGAGGTGGGATCGACAGCCGCATCGGTGTGCGTGTCGGGGACGACGACCGTGTCGAATCCGAGCCCCTTCGCGCTGGCGCGGTGGACCAGGACGATTCCGGGGCGGGCGAGGTCCAGGGTGCGGTAGCGGCCCCCGACCGCCTGGGAGGTGTACAGCTGCGGCTTGAGCCGTGGTGCTCTCCGCTCCAGACTGCCGAGGATCGAGAACTGCGTGTGCTTGGAGTTCACGATCACACCGATGGTGTGGTCGGGATGCCGCTGGGTCAGCGTGACCAGCAGGTCGGCGGCGCCCCGGTCGGGCAGGCGGTGCACGCGCGGCGGAGGGCCGTCGCGTTCGGGCGGCACGGGCAGGCCGGCCCCGGTGTGGAAGCGGGCGGCGAAGGCGGCGATCTGTCGGGTGTTGCGGTGGTTGCCGTCGAGTTCCAAAGGTGTGCAGTTGCCGAGGCGCTGGGCGATCTCCGCCAGGGTGGAGTTCGTGTCGGTCAGACGCTGGCACTCGTCGGCGAACACCGTGATCCGAGCCCCGAGGAGCCTGCACAGCCGGTAGAACTCGGGCGGTAGGTCCTGTCCCTCGTCGACGACCAGGGTCAGAGCGGGGTCGGGTTCGGTCTCGGCGGCCCGCTCGTAGAAGGCAGGCCAGTCGTACCAGCCGTCCTCGGCGCGTGGAGCCTTCGGGCCGTACCATTCGGCGAGCCATGAGTGCGCCGTGGCCACGCGAACGCCTCGGTCCCTCGGCCCCAGTGCGTGGACGGTGGACGCCAGGGACTGGTGCAGCAGATGGGACCGGGTGAGCAGGAAGACCGGGGTGCCGGTGAGTGCGAGCATGACGGCGCGCTGGGCTGCCAGCAGGCTCTTGCCGCTGCCGGGCGGCCCGCTGATCAGGTGGTTGCCGTCGAACGGGAGACTGTCGAGCGCGTCCCGCTGGTCCGAACTGAGGTCGAGGTAGGTGAGCGTCATGGGGTGGGCTGCTCCAGGGCTGCGGCCGCCGCCGCCCGGGCGGCGGTGACAATGGGCTCGAAGTAGCCGGGCACCTGCTCCCCGCCCACGACGAGTGCACGGTCGAGCAGCGTGTTGCCGGACTCGCAGCTCGTCTCCGGCAGCAGGGCACACGCGTGGCAGGCGGCCCGGTTGAGGTTGCCGAAGCCCTGCCCGGAATGCTCGGCGCACAGCGGGTCGGCGGAGCACCAGGCGGCCGCTTCGGTCATGCGCAGCAGCGTCTCCGCCAGCCGCGCCGGTTCGCCCTGGCGCACGAGTCCGCCGAGCGTGCCCTCCGCGTCGCCGGCGGCGGTGTAGACGAGGATGCCGTACTGGTCCTGTTCGGGGCGGGCGTAGATCCGTTCGCGCAGGCTCGCCGTCGTGTAGCCGGACTCGAAGGAGAGCTGGCGGATGAGGAGATGCGCGAGCGTGTGCAGCAGGACGAACCTCGGGGAGAGCTCCGCTCCGGTGAGGGCCTGAAGCCGGTCCTTCTGAAAGGCGCGGTCGAGGTCGGCGCCCATTCCGGTGACGCGCCGAATCACCCGGTCGTCGGCTTCCCAGCTCCTCAGCGCGTCCTTGTCGAGGGTGAGGAAGATCCCTTCGCCGAAGACCTCCACGGCAGGAAGCCACTTCAGGCGCCTTGTGGTGTCGGCGGGTACGACCGTCGCGTCCGGTGAGACCCGTGTGAAGCCGGACAGGGCACGCACCTCGCGCAGCCGGTCGGCGAGCAGGATCCGTCCGATACCGCGCCGCAGACCCTCCCAGGGCTCCGTGGTCTCCTGGGCCAGGCCGAGCGTGGTCTCGCGCAACGCGAAGTCCCGTGTGGCGGGCGGGACGGGTGCCATGAAGGCCTCCCACTCCTCGCGGCTGAGGTCGGGGCGCGCAGGTGCGACCACCGATCCCTGAGCCGGCGCCACGGGCTGTCCGGTCTCCTCGGCCAGGAGCAGATCCAACAGGGCGTCGTCCGCTCCGGTGTCATCCTTGATCATTCCGCGGAAGACCTCCGCGCGCGGGGTGGCGGCGACCTTGCACAGGGAAACCCACAGGTCGTGCTCGCGCACCCGGCTCGCGGCCTTCTCGTCGGGGCATATCGGAGTTTCCGTCTCGGGTATGTCGAGGGCGGAGTGCACGACCGGGTAGTACAGATTGCCCGCGGTGCGCTGCACGATCTGCACGGGTTTGACGCACTCCACCGCTTCGTTCGCCCGCTGCCACGGGTTGCGTCCCGAGCAGCGCATGCCGTGGGTGCCGAGGATGTCGAGCAGGTCGCGGGATGCTCCGCAGCCCTTCGCCGTACAGACGACGGACAGGGCCTCGAGGCCGGAGGCCCGCTCGGAGACCAGGAACCGCAACTTCTGGCGCTCTGTGCACTCCCTGCGCTCGGCTGCCTCACGTCGTGAGTGGGCCCAGAACCACCAGTCGATGTCGCCGAGGTGGCCGGCGGAGCAGATCTGCACGAACCTCATGGGCGCCAGGGTGGGCCCGGTCGAGCAGGACGGGCAGCGCGGCGGCTGTCCCTGCTTCTCGTCCGCTGTGCGCCAACGCTTCATGCGTCGGCATGCCCCGCAGAACAGCCAGGCGGGGAAACGGATGTAGGGAGCGCCGGGGGCGTCCGGGACGTCGTACCGGTCGTTGGCGGTGGGCGGGGCGGCATAGAAGCCGCTGACCCCGAGGCGGGTGGCGAGCCGGGGCGACTCCACCCGCTGCTTGGCGCGCTGTGGCCAGTCACCGATGCCGGTGGCCACGAACGACTCGCCCTGGATGTCGAAGACGGCTCCGACCCCGAACGGCAGGACGGTCTGCGACTGACGTACCCGTAGTGTGCGGCTCACAGATCCGCTCCCTTCACCATGACCTGGCATTCACGGTCGACATTGCGCATGGAGTTGGGTGTCTCCCACAGGCCGTAGCGCTGCTCGAAGCTCTTGATGAGGTTGGACTGGCCCTTGCCCTGGTTGCGGTAGTACAGCTCCCGGCCGTCCTTGCGCGCCTCGCGGGCGGCTTCCTCCCAGTCGGCGAGGAGTTCACCGAGTTCCTTGCGCACGGCGTCGGCCGAGGCGGACTCGCCGGCGGTCACCACCCGCGCCGACAACTCTTCCGCCAGCGCCTCCGCCTCGGCCATCCGGTCGAGGATCCGGCCTGCCTGGTTCTCCGCGGCCAGGCCGAGGCGATGCCGTACGAGGATGACGAGCGCTGCGTGCAGTGCTCGGCGGCGCGAGGGTACGGACCAGGGTGTGACGCTGGTCGGTTCGACATGCCGGTACAGCGACCGGTGATAGACGTCGAACGTCTCGTAGTGCGAACGGTCGCGGGGGCGGGTGGCGTTGAAGAACGTGACGACGAGGCCGGGCACGGTGTGCCGGCCCACCCGGCTGGTGGCCTGGATGTACTCGGCCGTCGTCTTGGGCTGGCCCTGCATGAGCATGAGTGCGAGCCGCTTCACGTCGACGCCCACGGACAGCATGTTCGTGCAGGGCAGGAAAGACACCGACTGCTCGTCCTTCCAGCCCTTTTCGAGCCGGTCGAGCAGGACGGGTTGCTCCGCCCGTGGCAGGTTGCTGGTCAGCTCCTGAACCTGATGGTCACTCAACTCCCGTATGCCCGCGCCGGACCCCGAGTCCAGGCCCTTGAGCTGGGCCGGGATGTCGTCGGCCGCGGCTGTGACGGTACGTCCCAGTTCGCGCAGGCTGTGGTGGTAGGCGACCAGGGTCCAGTAGTCGTCGCGATGTTCCAGGGGCAGTTCCCAGGCGCCCTGGAGCATGGCCGCGGCGGTGGCCACGGAGGCGCGGCCCGCGGTGTGGCCCTGGGCCATCACGCCGAGGTAGAGCCGACCGGGCCTCGACCTGTCGGGTTCGGCGAAGTACGAGTGCCGGGCGTCGAGTCCGGCAGGCGGGAAGAGCTGCACTTCGCTGCCGTACAGCGCGCGGATCTGTTCACCGGAGCGGCGGATGGTCGCCGTGGACGCCACCACCTTCGGCCCGACGCCCTCGGGCGTGGTGCACAGGCCGAGCACGGCCGACTCGTACAGACCGACAGTGCTACCGAGGGGGCCGGTGAGCAGGTGCAGCTCGTCCTGGATGACGAGCGACGGCGGCAGGTTCCCGGTCCCGGCGCCGAAGAGCCGCCCGGCGCGCGGCTCCCAGGCCAGCCGGGCGAACTTGTCCACGGTGCCGAGGACGAACGTGGGCGGCCGGTCGTAGAGCTGCTCGTCCACGACGCCGACGGGCAACTCGTCGTGGAAGGCGCAGTCGTCGCGCGGGCAGTGGAAGGCGAAGGAGTCGGCGGTCGCACGCACGCCGTAGTCGCCGATGTCCGGCGACTTGTGGGAGGGAACGATGCGCGTGCCGCACCAGGGACACCGGTCCAGGATGAACACGTCGTCCGGCTTGGCGGCCCCTCGTACCTCCTCGAACTTGGTACGGGCCGTGTCGTAGGAGTTCGGAGACGTGGCCTCGCCCACCCAGAGGCCGATGGAGAACGGTTCCTCTCCGTACGCCTCCGGGGCGGCGCGGCGCAGGGTCTCCAGGGCACAGACAGTGGTGGCCGCGCGCTGGAACTGCTGCGTCGTCAGCAGACTGAGGGTGTAGCGACTGAGGACGGCGGTCCCGCCTCCGTCGGGTGCGGCGCGGCGCAGGACCATGACGAAGGCGGCCAGCAGCAGGTACGCCTCGGTCTTTCCACCGCCGGTGGGGAACCAGATGAGGTCGGTGACGTCTCGGTCCGGGTGTCCCGGGTCGGCGACGCCGTCCACGGCGAGCAGGAAGAACGCCAGCTGGAACGGACGCCAGGTCGCGTCCGGGTTCGGCGTCGGGTCGAGCAGTACGGGGGCACGGCGTGCGCGCCGCTCGCCGGCCTGGTCGCGAGCGGAGTGCCGCATCTGCAACGCCATGGCACGGTTCGCGGCCCGGAAGGCGCGCAGGAGTTCGGGGCGGCGCGGGTCGCAGAGCGTGCGCACACCGGACTCGATGCGGGTGACCGCGGCGTCGATGCGGTCGAGGATCCGGTCGGCGGCCTCGCGCCCCCACTCGGGGATGTCGGTGTTGAGCTGTCCCACGTACCAGGCCCGGTAGTGGGCCGCGAACTCGTGCAGTTCCTCGCGGAGTTGGTCCACGGAGACGATGGAGTCCGCGAGGTGCAGTACGTTGAGGACGGGCGAGTCGGTGAGCCCGGCGGCCCGGGTGCCGCTGACCTCGGCCTGCGGCATGACGGCGGCCTTGACGGCGGTCACCCGCCCGGAGTCCTCGTCGCGCTGCTCCTCGACGGCGCACCCGTGCCCGACGGCATGTGTCTGGACGTGCCGGTACTGCAGCCGCAGTTCCTGTTCCTCGGGGTCGCGGCTGGCCAGGCGGACGCTCGGGTACGGCAGCACGGTCCCGTCCACGGGCCGTGCCTCCAGGCCCACCTGGAACAGCATGCGGTCCCACTGCGCCGCCTTGCCGAGCGCCTGCTCGTGGTGCGCGGCGTTGACCAGGGCCACGGTGACCAGGTGCCCACTCCCGAACGTTCGGCGACGCACGCGGATTTCAGCCCTGCCGTCGAGTACGCGCACGCGGTCACGGTCGGGCCCGAGCGTGTGCGTTTCCAAGAGGAGCGGAACCCGCTGCCAGCGCCGGCCCCGTTCGCCGGTCGCCGCCCTGGTCTCGTAACGGGCACCGGAACAGCTGACGGTGACCGTGGTCGTGTCGGTGTAGAAGCTCAGCCCGAGGGAGGACGGCAGCCAGGAGTTGGCCTCGGGAACGGGGTCCGTGGACGGCGCCGTGTCGTCGGCCCGCGCTTCCGTGCCCGGTCCGTCCGGCTCCTCCGCCGCGAGGTCCAACTGCCTTTGCAGATCGGCTTCCTGCGGATAGAGGGTGCCCATGAGGTACTGCCGGTCGGGCGGGGCGTCGAGAGTCTCGTGCTCCCCGGCCGCCGGGCCGACGAGTTGGCGGTGCAGATAGTCGACGAGCTCTTGCCGGGCGTCCATGGTGCTCCTGGGAACTGATCGAGAGGTACGAAAGGCAGAAGGGGCGAGGCACGCCCTCAGGACCGGCGCCGGCGATCCCGCAGGGATGCCCGGCCCTCTGCCGGTGCCGGCAGGGCGGCGAGCTGCGCCTGCAACTCGGCGATGCGGGCCCAGGCGTCGTGTTCGACCTGCGCGAGGCGTGCGGCGGCAAGCTGCTGTCCCTGCACGGCCCGGGCTTCCGCCTGGTCGGCGGCCGTAGCCAGGGCTTCGGCCCGCTGCTCCGCCGCCTCGGCCCGTTGCTGGGCCTGCTCCACGTCGGCGGCGGCACGCAGCCCGGCCTCGTACATGGCTCGGTCCCGGGCGATGAGCCGGGTCTCGGCCTGTCGCAACCGGGCCTCGAGGTGCGCGACGCGTGCCTCGGCCTCGTCGCGGTACTGACGCAGGCGCTGCTCCGCCTGCTCGGCCTGCGCCCGGAACGCGGAGACTCGCTCGGCCGCTTCCGTCGGGGCCGCGGTCTCGGCCTGCCGCAGGCGGATCTCGAGGTCCACGATGCGTTCCTGTGCGCGACGCATGACTGCCGTGTTCGCCTCGCGGTGCTCCTCCTTGAGCCGCGCGATGCGCTCGTCGGCCCGACGCCGCAGGTGCTGCTCCTGCCGTGCCAGCGCCTTGTCCGCACGGTTCAGCAGGATCTCTTCCCAGCCGTCGAGCTGTTGTCCGGCCTGCGCCAGGGCAGCCGCGACACGCGCGTCGGCCGCCTGCCGCGCCTCGGCGAGCCGACGTTCGTGGGTCTCGGCCAGGCGCGCGACTTCTGTCTCGTGGCGGGCGCGGGCCTCGGCGAGCAGTTGGTCGACGTCCAGTGGTGGCTGGGCGGGAAGCGCCTGATCGGCATGGTCGTCGGCAGAGTGCGTGGGCTGCGGGACGGTCTCCCGCGCGGATTCCGCCGATCCCTCCACGGTTTCAGCCGGAGCGTCCTCCGAAGTACCCGCGTCCCCTGTCTCCGGATTGGCGTCGCTCCGTGTCACATGCGCCGTCACGAATTCGTCCAGTGCGCCACGGATGGCAACACGCGACTCGTTTTCCACCAGGGGCTTCGCGGCCAGGTACGCACGGGGTGTCATCCCGCCCAACGCCTTGGACGTCCACTCGAAGAAGGGCTCGGGCCGGAGCCCGAGCTCCTTGAGCGCGTCGAAGACACTCTCCAGTACCTCCAGGGCCCTGACCACGTGACGGTTGAGCATGCCCCGCTCCCGTCCGGCCCTGACCACGGCATCCGCGGCGGGCGCGCCGAGCAGCACGGCAAGTTGCAGGTGTCCGACGGCGAGCAGCGCGTACTCGGCGAGCCAGGCCACTCCCCCGCCGAAGGGCGGCGGGGCCAGCTCTCGTGCCTTGTCCCAGTCGGCGGTGTAGTGCGGCCGCGCCGGCATGTCATCGGTCTCCGCGGCACTCGCAATTGTCCGGCTCTGATCCGGCTCGGTCGCCTCTGCGGCGGGCCCGCCGGTAGCGGTCGCCGGCTCATCGCACGACAGCGGGGCGGATGCACGCTCCGGCTCGACCAACTCCTGATCGGTCGACGTCGGCTCGACCGGCACCTCTTCGGCCGGCTCCGGCTCGACCGACACCCCTTTGACCGGCTCCGGCTCGGCCAACGCCTCTTCGGCAGGCTCCGGCTGGGCCGGCGCCTCCTCCTCGCCTGCCACCGGCGCTGCCTCCGGGAGCGCCTGCGGTGCGGCCAGAAACTCCTTGAGAGCGTCACGCATCGCCAGCCGGGGCTCGCCGTGCACCAACGGCTTGCGTGCGAGGTAGGCCCGCGGCGTCACGCCGCACAGCGCCTCGGAAGGCCGGTCGAGGAAGTCCTCGGGCCGCAAGCCGAACTTCGCAGCGCCGTCGCAGACACGGCGCAGCACCTCGAGTGCCGACAGCACGGTGTGGTCGGCCGGCTCGCGCTCGCGCGCGATCCTGAGCACCGCGTCGGCCGCGGGTTGTCCGAGGATCTCGGCGAGCCCCGGGCCTCCAAGGGCGGCGAGCGCGTAGTTCGCGAGCCACGCCTGTCCGGACGGCTCCTCGGCCAACCGGCGGGCCCTGTCCCAGTCCGGTGCGTCCACGGACGCCGCTATGCCTGCCGTCGTCCCGTCATCCGAATTCACCGGGGCCTCCGTTGGGGGTCGGCCGCTGGGCGGTGTGACCACAGACAAAGCCGGCGCGTTCCCGGCACGGACGCGACGAGCCGGACGGGCGGTACGGGCGGTACGGGCGGTACGGGCGGTACGCCTACCGGAACCACTCCTCGCGTTCCCGGACTCCTCTTGCCCCGACGAGGCACCAACACCGAGAAGGCGCGCACGGCGCAGGCGCTCCCGCAGCTCGGGCAGCAGCTTGATCTCCAGCTGCCTGATGCGCTCCCTCGTCACGCCGAACTCGCTGCCCAGTTGATCCAGCGTCGACGGCGCCTCGTCGTCGAGTCCCAGACGCCGTACGAGAATGCGGTGGTCGCGGCCCGAGAAGGTGTCCACCACGGCCATGGCGTCTTCCAGGAACAACGCGTTGTGCACCCGCTCCTCGAAGGACGGCACGGAACGGGTACGTGCTACAAAGTCCCCTAGAGTCGCACCATCCCCGATCACCCGGTCCAGGGAGTCGGTCCGTTGACTCAGCCGCCGCGCCTCTTCGACCTTGCTCAGACTCACGTCGCACAGGACGGCGACGTCCGCCGCGGTAGCCGGTCGCCCCTGCGCCGCAAGGGACCGTTCGGCGTTGGCCACCTTGCGGATCTGCTCGTGCATGTGGACGGGGACACGGATGATGGCCCCTTCGTCCGCGATACCCCGGGTGATCGACTGCCGCACCCACCAGGTCGCGTACGTCGAGAACTTGAACCCCTTGGCCGGGTCGAACTTGCGCGCTGCCCGCATCAGCCCCAGCGCTCCGTGCTGGAACAGGTCGTCGTAGTCGAGCCCCTGCTCCAGGTACCGGGGAACGATGCTGTGCACGAGTCTCTGGTTGTGCACGACCAGGCAGTCCCGCGCGCGAATCCTGATGTCGTCCGACGGCAGGGCGCCGAGCGTCTCCTGGTCGGGCTCCTCGTCCGTGCCGCCTCTCACGAGCACGGCGAGCCCTACCTCCTCCTGCGCGGTGAGCAGGCGATTCTCCGGCCGACGCCGGATGCGGTCCTCGCGCATGACGGCCCGGGCCGCGGCCACTGCGGCGGCCAGGTCCGCGTCGGTCCGCACGACCGTTTCGGACGGCTCGGGCAGGAAGTCCTCCGCCGGTTCGCCCGTCTGCTCCGGTGCGCTTCGCTCCCCCACGACCGAAGGCTCCTCGGAGGCCGACTTCTCTCCAACGGCCGCAGCATCACCGGCCGTCTCGGGCCTCTGGCGCGCTTCTTCGGGCGTGGCCCCGGCCGTCGTGTCCGCCGACGGCTTCTCGGGCCGCACCCGGGCAGTCTCTCGCAGGGCCGCCGCCTCACGTGAGTTCAGCCCCGCGAGCCGTGCGACTCCATCCAGGGCCCGTGACGTCACGTATCCCTCGGCGTCGGCATACCGCTCGAGCAGCCGCATCACTCGATCGAGGCGAGGGAACACAATTTCCACACGCTTCCGTGCAACCTTTTCCACATCTGGAATGTCGATGCCTGTATGCACCACGTTCCTCTGGACAGGCACCTTCAGCCTGAGCAGTTCGCGCCGCAGACGCTCCCGCTCGCCCTCACCGAGTCCCAGCCTGCGCGTCTGCGCCAGGAACACCGCCTCCGGCACGACTCCTCCGACAGCGGCCCGGCGGAGATGAGCCATCAGCTCCGCCAGGGCGGCTCGGGTGACGGAAGCCCCCTGCTCCCCGGCTTCCTGATGCCCCGCCATACCACCCACCCCCAACACGGTTACACGCCAGACAGTAGAGGCGTTGCGTTAACACTGTCAACGTAACTTCCCCCTAGGAATGTTGAAGCTCCTCGTGTACGGTGACGGCGTCCGCACTCTCCGCTTCGGAACCAGGCGGTGGGACGGCGGCCACAGGGGCAAGTCCCTTGACGGGACAGGGAAGTAGAGGGCAGGGGAGAAGCCGTGGGCCACGAGCTGATCGATAGCAGGTTCCGCGTCGGGCAGGTCATCGGCAAAGGCAACATGGGGGAGGTTCACCGGGCGGAGGATCTCCAGGCCACGGAGGGCAGTGCCGAACGCCGTGTCGCCGTGAAGACGATCCTGCGCCGTCGCACGGGCGGCCTGATCGACACCGGAACGGACAACAAGGCCGTGGACAGGTTCGCCCGTGAGGTGCGCATCATGCGCCGTCTCGAGCACCAGAACCTCACACGGCTGATCGCCGGCGGAATCAGCGCGGACTCCGGACTGCCGTACCTGGCCATGGAGTTCCTGGACGGCGAGACACTGCGCGATCTCATCGAAGAAGAGGGCCAGCTGCCCATCTCCTGGGTGGCCGCGATCGGCGCCCAGATAGCCGACGGCCTCTCCGCCGCCCACGCGGCCGACGTTGTGCACCGCGATCTGAAGCCCGCGAACGTGATGCTGACCCGCGGCGGAACCGTCAAGGTCCTCGACTTCGGCATGGGCCGCATCGTCGACGACCCGGACGAGGCACGGCTGACCAGCACCGGTGTCAGCGTCGGCACCGCCCGCTACATGGCGCCCGAGCAGTTCGAGGCCCGTCAGGTGACCCAGGCCGCCGACCTGTACGCGCTCGGCTGTGTGCTGTACGAAATGCTCGTCGGCGTACCGCCCTTCGTCAGCGAGTCGCCGTTCGAACTCGCCCGCAAGCACCTGGAGGCCGAGCCGACTCCCCTCGGCGTCATCCGCGGCGAGATTCCCGCCGAGCTGCTCCGTCTCGTCGGCCGGCTGCTCGCCAAGGACCCCGCCGACCGTCCGGCGAGCGCGGCCGACGTCCACGATGCCCTGTGCCCGCTTGCCGTGCGAGCCGGAGACACGCCGCAGCTCCCCCACTGGAGCGCTCTCGACCCGACCCGACCCCTGGCCGCGACCGCCGCCCGCACGGCCGCTTCCCCGTCCACGCCCGCCCCGCGTCCGGCGCCCGTCACCGCCTCCGGCACGGCCATGGACGTCTTCGGCGTGCACCGCGCCCTCATCAAGGACTACCGCGACTTCACCGAGGGCGGCACCGTCATACGCGACGACCGCATCAACGCGTTCGTGGAGAAGGACCTCGACAACAAGTCGCAGTGGCCCGATCCATGGCTGTCGCTCAACCCGTTCTTCCAGAGCGGCGGCACGGTCGCGGAACTCGTCGGGGAGAAGGTCCTCCACCCGGAGTGCGCCCGCATCTTCCAGGCCGGCAAGACGGAGGGCGGCACCGCCCCGGACGGGCGGCCGCTCACCCTGCACCGGCATCAGCGCGAGGCCATCGACGCCGCCGCGCAGGGTGCCTCGTACGTGCTGACAACCGGCACCGGTTCCGGTAAGTCGCTGTCGTACATCGTTCCAATCGTGAACCGCGTCCTTCATGAGCGGGACTCCGAGGGTCCGAAATCAGCCAAGCGGGTGCGCGCTGTAATCGTCTACCCGATGAACGCGCTGGCGAACAGTCAGCTCAAGGAACTCGAGAAATATCTTCGTGACGGCTACGGCGCGGGCCGCGAGCCGGTCACGTTCGCCCGTTACACGGGCCAGGAGGACGACGAGAAACGCAAGGAGATCCGCGACAACCCGCCGGACATCCTGCTCACCAACTACGTGATGCTGGAGCTGATGCTGACCCGGCCCGCCGACCGGGCCAGCCTCATCAAGATGGCCAAGGGCCTGGAGTTCCTGGTCTTCGACGAACTGCACACCTACCGAGGCCGGCAGGGCGCCGACGTCGCCCTGCTCATCCGGCGGGTACGCGAGGCCTGCCAGGCGCCCGACGTGCAGTGCATCGGCACCTCGGCCACCATGTCGACCGAAGGCACCGTCGAGGACCAGAAGAAGGTGGTCGCCGACGTGGCGAGCAGACTGTTCGGCACGACGGTCAGGCCGGGACACGTCATCGGCGAGACGCTCGTACGCGCCACCGAGGAAGCCCCCGACACCGTCCCCGCCGATCGCCTCACCTCACCGGCCGCGCCGCGCGCGTACGCCGATCTGGTGCGCGACCCGCTGGCCCGCTGGATCGAGACGCGCTTCGGCCTGGCCACGGACGAGGCGACGGGCCGGCTGGTGCGCCGCAGGCCCACGAAGATCGAGGTCGCGGCAGACGAACTGGCGGAGCGGTCGGGGGTGTCCAAGGACGACTGCGCCACGGCCATCGAGGCGACCCTGGAAGCCGGCTCGCAGGCCCGGCACCCGGTCACCGACCGTCCCCTGTTCGCTTTCCGGCTGCACCAGTTCCTGTCCAAGGGCGACACCGTCTACGTCACCCTGGAGGACAAGCTCTCCCGCCACCTGACCCGCTCCTACCAGCTGGAGCAGCCGGGCAGCGGCGGCAAGTTGCTGATGCCGTTGGCGTTCTGCCGGGAGTGCGGCCAGGAGTACCTGACCGTCTGGCGCACCGAGAAGGACGGCGAGGTCCGCTACGAGGCCCGCCGCGACACCTCCGCGACGGGCGGCCGCCAGGGCGACGGCTACCTCTTCATCGACCGGGAGCGCGCCTGGCCGTCCAGTGTCCAGTACGCCGTCGACGACCGCCGGCTGCCCGAGTCCTGGCTGGAACTGGACGACAGGGGCCAGGAGGTGGTCAGGAAGACGTTCCGCGACCGGGTGCCGCGCGCGGTCACCGTGGACCCGCTCGGCTACGAGGGCCGGGGCGAGTTGCAGGCCGCGTTCATCCCGTCGCCGTTCCTGTTCTGCCTGCACTGCGGTGTGGCCTACGAGCAGACGCGCGGCCGGGACTTCGCGAAGCTGGCCACGCTGGACCAGGAGGGCCGGTCCTCCGCGACCTCCCTCATCTCGGCGTCCGTGGTGCGGTCCTTGAAGTCGGTGCCGGAGGAGGCGCTGGACAAGGAGGCCCGTAAGCTCCTGACCTTCGTCGACAACCGCCAGGACGCCTCCCTGCAGGCCGGTCACTTCAACGACTTCGTGCAGATCACCCAGTTGCGCGGGGCCCTGTACCGGGCTGCCCTGGACGCGGGCGAGGACGGCCTCACCCATGAGGAGCTGGCCTCGGCGGTGACGAACGCGCTCGGGATCGGCCCCGTCGACTACGCCGGAGAGGCCGACCAGCCCCCGTCACTCGCCCGCGCCGCGGCCAAGACCCTGCGCGACGTGGTCGCCTTCCGGCTCTACCTCGATCTGGAGCGCGGCTGGCGCATCACCATGCCCAACCTGGAGCAGACGGGTCTGCTGGAGATCGACTACGCGGACCTGCACTGGGTCGCGGAGAAGCAGGACCGCTGGGCACACACCCATGCGGCGCTGCGGGACGCCGACCCGGCACTGCGGGCCGAGATCATGAAGGTGCTGCTCAACGACATGCGCCGTTCGCTCGCCATCGACGTGTCGTACTTCCGCGACGACTTCGACGCGTTGCAGCGGGCGAGCGAGGAGCGTCTGGTGGACCCGTGGGTGCTGTCGGCCTCCGACCGGCCGCGCGTGGGCACCGCCTACCCGCATCCGTCGGGCCGGGGACTGGACCGCTCCGGCCTGTTCCTCTCGGCGCGCGGCAAGTTCGGCAAGTACCTCAAGCGCGCCGACGCCACGTTCAAGAACCTCCCCCCCGACGATCTGCAGCTCGTCATCGCGGAACTGCTGAAGGTGCTTGCCGCCAACGGCATGGTCAAGGAGGTGTCGGAGGCGCCGCAGCAGGCGGGCCGGTACCGCCGGCCGACGACGGCGGCCAGGACCGGCTACCGGGTGGCGGCCCAGTCGCTGATCTGGCGTGCCGGCAAGGGTGAGACGGGCACGCACGACCCGCTGACCCGCACCTACCCCAGCGGGGACGGCCCTCGCGTGAACACGTTCTTCCGGGACCTGTACCAGGAGGCGGCGAGCGCGCTGTCCGGGCTGTTCGCCCGCGAGCACACCGCCCAGGTCGCTCCGGAGGAGCGGGAGCGGCGCGAGGAGGCGTTCCGCAAGGCGGAGTTGAAGCTGCTGTACTGCTCCCCCACGATGGAGCTGGGCGTGGACATCTCCTCCCTCAACGCGGTGATGATGCGCAACGTGCCGCCCACGCCCGCCAATTACGCGCAGCGCTCGGGCCGCGCCGGCCGCAGCGGCCAGCCCGCGCTGGTGACGACGTACTGCGCGACGGGCAACAGCCACGACCAGTACTACTTCCGGCGCTCGGAGCGGATGGTCGCGGGCGCCGTGGCTCCGCCGCGCCTGGACCTGGCCAACGAGGACCTGGTCCTCTCGCACCTGCAGGGCATATGGATCGCCGAGGCCGGCCTGAAGCTGGGCCGCGCGATACCCGACGTCCTGGACGTGTCGTACCCGGACACCGGTGACCGCCCAGATCCCGCCCTGGAACTGCTGCCCGACATCCTCGACGCCTCCCTGGACGAGACCGCACAGCACCGCACGGTGGACGCGGCTCTCAGGGTCCTCGGCCCGCTGCTGCCGGACTTCGCCGACACGACGTGGTGGCACGACGACTGGATCCAGGACAGGGTGCGCACGGTGCCGGAGCGCTTCGACCGGGCCTTCGACCGCTGGCGGCAACTGTTCCGCGCCGCGCTCGACGACCAGTACATCCAGAACAAGCGCCGCCTGGACTACAGCCTCACCGAGAGCGACCGCAACCGGGCCAACGCCCGCCGCCGCGAGGCGGAGACGCAGCTGAACCTGCTGATGAACGAGAGCGTCGACAGCAAGTCGGTCCTCTCCGACTTCAACCCCTACCGCTACCTGGCCTCCGAGGGCTTCCTGCCCGGCTACAGCTTCCCGCGTCTGCCGCTTGCGGCCTACATCCCGACGATCGGCCGCCGCCGGGGCGACGGCGACTACCTCCAGCGCCCCCGCTTCCTCGCCATTCGCGAGTTCGGCCCCGGCGCGCTCATCTACCACGAGGGCGCCCGCTACCAGGTGACCCGCATCCAGCTGCCGCCGGACTCCTCCGGCGACCTGGCGACCAGCGAGGCCCGCCGCTGCACGCACTGTGGCTACCACCACGACCCGGCCGAGCGCCAGGACCGCTGCCACATGTGCGACGAACCGCTGGGCGCGGCAACCCACGGTCTGCTCCAGCTGCACACCGTGTACACCACGCGCCGGGAGCGGATCTCCTCCGACGAGGAGGAGCGCCGCCGGGCCGGGTTCCGGCTGGAGATGTCGTACCGCTTCCAGGACCACGGCGCCCGCAAGGGCCGCCTCAACGCGTCCGTGACGGACGCTTCCGGCGCACCGCTCGCCGACCTGGCGTACGGCGACTCGGCGACGGTCCGCATCACCAACCTCGGTCGGGTGCGGGCCAAGAAGGAAGAGCCCGCGGGCTACTGGCTCGACCTCGCCGACGGCCGCTGGATGAACGACAAGGACGCCGCGGAGGCGTCCGGCGACTCCAGCGAGCTGCCGGTGGTCGACGAGGACGGCAAGGAGCGGCGCCGCAAGAAGCGGGTCATCCCCTACGTGGAGGACCGCCGCAACATCCTCGTCGTCACCCTCGACGAGGCCCTGCCCGAGCCCGAGGCGCTGTCCCTCATGTACGCGCTGGAGCGGGGCATCGAGGCCGCGTTCGAGCTGGAGGACGCCGAGCTGTCCAGTGAACTGCTGCCGCCGGACGGCGGACCGCGGAACCGGTTCCTGTTCATGGAGGCCGCCGAGGGCGGCGCGGGCGTGCTGCGCCGCCTGCAGGCCGAGCCGGACGCCCTGGCCAAGGCCGCCCAATACGCCCTGTCCATCTGCCACTTCGACGAGAACGGCACCGACCTCGGCGGCCCGCACCCGGACCGCCCGTGCGCCCTCGGCTGCTACGAGTGCCTGCTGACGTACGGCAACCAGCTCGACCACGCGCTGATCAACCGGCACGCGGCAAGCCGCCTCCTGGTCCGGTTCGCCTCGGGGACGGCGGAGCGCGAGTCGCGGGGTGAGTCGCGGTCGGAGCAGTACCGGCGGCTGCTGGAGAAGGTTCCGGCGGCCCCGACGGCGGTCGAAGTGTCGGCCGCGGCCGAACTGGCCGCACGCGGCGACTTTCTGGGCTGGGCGAAGGCACGGGGGCTGAACCTGCCGGACGAGGCGGACCCGTTCCTCACCGAGGCGAACGCGCGGCCCGACTTCGTCTACCGGCTGCCCGGCGGCAACGTGGCCGTCTTCGTGGACACCCCCGAGAAGGAACAGGACACCTTCCGGGACGAGGACGCCGAGGACCGTCTCTTCAACGCCAGCTGGGACGTCGTCCGTTTCCCGCACGACGGCGACTGGGACGCGATTGCCGCCGCCCACGCGCGGTACTTCGGTAGTTCTGCCGCCAACTGAGCCTACGCACCCCCTTTTTCTTCACTCTCTCTTCCTTCTTCACTTTCTTCGAGGATCTGAAGACACACATGGCACTCACGTACTCAGCGGGTTCCCTGGTTAAGGCCCGCGGCCGCGAATGGGTGGTACTCCCCGAGAGCGAGCCCGACCTGCTCGTCCTGCGCCCGCTGGGCGGCTCGGACGACGACATCGCCGGCGTGTTCCCGGCGTTCGAAGCGGTCGAGGAGGCCCGGTTCGCCGCCCCGGAGGCGAGCGACCTCGGCGACCAGCGGGCGGCCGGCCTGCTGCGTACGGCCCTGCGGGTCGGCTTCCGCTCGGGCGCCGGTCCGTTCCGCTCGCTGGCCGGCATCGCGGTGGAGCCGCGCGCGTACCAGCTCGTCCCGCTGTTGATGGCGCTGCGCCAGAAGACGGTCCGCATGCTGATCTCCGACGACGTCGGCATCGGCAAGACCGTCGAGGCGGGACTGATCGCGAGCGAACTGCTCGCACAGGGCGAGGCGTCGGGCCTGGCCGTGCTGTGCTCCCCCGCGCTGGCGGAACAGTGGCAGCATGAGCTGCGCGGCAAGTTCGGCATCGACGCGGAGCTGGTACTGGCGTCGACGGTCACCCGCCTGGAACGCGGCCTGGACCTCGGCCAGTCCCTCTTCGACCGCTACCCGAACGTCGTCGTCTCCACGGACTTCATCAAGTCCACCCGGCACCGGGACGACTTCGTACGGCACTGCCCCGACCTGGTGATCGTCGACGAGGCCCACACGTGCGTGGCCGCCGAAGATGCCAAGGCCGGCACGCAGAACCAGCTGCGCTACGAGCTGCTGCGCCGGGTGGCCGAGGACGCGGAGCGGCACCTGCTGCTGGTGACGGCGACCCCGCACAGCGGCAAGGAGTCCGCGTTCCGGAACCTGCTGGGCCTGGTGAAGCCCGAACTGGCACACGTGGACCTGGAGTCGGAGAGGGGCAGGAAGCTGCTGGCCCAGTACTTCGTGGCCCGCAAGCGTGCGGACGTACGCCGGTACCTCACCAAGGAGGACGGCCTGGCCGATGACTCGCTCGCCGAGCGCACCGCGTTCCCCTCGGACCGCTACTTCAAGGACGAGACGTACAAGCTGTCCCCGGAGTACCGGGCCCTGCTGGACGACGCGATCGCCTACGCGAGTGAGCGGGTGGAGGAGGCGGACAACCGGGGTCGGCGCGAGGTTCGTATCGCCTGGTGGTCGGCGATCGCGCTGCTGCGCTCGCTGGTGTCATCGCCGCGTGCGGCGGCGCAGACCCTGCGGACGCGGTCGGCCGCGGCGATCGCGTCGTCGGCGGAGGAGGCCGACAAGCTGGGCGCCCCGCTCAACAGCGATGCCGCCGACAGCGACTCGATGGAGGGCATGGACGTGGCGCCGGGTGCGGAGATCGAGCCCGACGATCCGCGCTCGCGCCTCGCCGAACTCGCCGACCGCGCGGAGGAGCTGGAGGGCCCGGCGCAGGACCTCAAGCTGAAGGCCCTGATCAAGCACCTCAAGGCGCTGCTCGCCGACGGCTACAACCCGATCGTCTTCTGCCGCTACATCCCCACGGCCAAGTACCTGGCCGAGCAGCTCTCCAACGACCCCGAGACGAAGAAGCGCGGTCCGCTGGGGGCGAAGACGGTCGTCAAGGCGGTGACGGGTGAGCTGTCCCCGCAGCAGCGCATCGACAACATCGAGGCGCTGGCGGCGGAGGCCGGCGAGGACGCAGCCGCGCGCCGCGTGCTGATCGCCACGGACTGCCTGTCGGAGGGCGTGAACCTCCAGCACTACTTCGACGCGGTGATCCACTACGACCTGGCGTGGAACCCCACGCGCCACGACCAGCGCGAGGGCCGCGTCGACCGCTACGGCCAGCGCCGCGACGAGGTCCGTGTCATCACCCTCTACGGCGACGACAACGGCATCGACGGCAAGGTCCTCGAAGTCCTCATCAAGAAGCACCGCCAGATCAAGAAGGACCTGGGCATCTCGGTGTCGGTCCCGGACGAGCTGTCCACGGGTGTCACGGACGCGATCGTGGAGTGGCTGCTGATGCGCGGCCGCGAGAACGAGGACGCCTTGTTCAGCGCGGACGCGTTCAAGGTGAGCACGGCCAAGCTGGACAGCGACTGGAACTCGGCGGCGGAGCGAGAGAAGCGGTCCCAGTCCCGGTTCGCACAACGCGCGATCCACCCGGAGGAGGTGGCGCGCGAGGTCGCTGCGATCCGGGATGCGCTGGGCGGCACGGGCGAGGTGGAGACGTTCGTACGGGAGTCGCTGGGCGCGCTGGGTGCGGTGCTGCGGGAAGTGGGTCTGTCGGAGGACTTCACGGCGCAGGTGGGTGGCACACCGGCGGGCCTGCGGGACGCGCTGGCCACGGCTGTGGGCGCGGAGGTGATCGAGCGGGACCGCCCGATCCCGTTCCGAAGCGATCCGGCGGTGGCACGGGGTGAGGCGGCGCTGGTGCGTACGGACCCGGTGGTGGGCGCGCTGGCGTCACATGTGTTGAACGCAGCCCTGGACACCCAGGCGGACGGCGCCCGCCCGGCCCGCCGCTGCGGTGTGGTGACGACGGACGCGGTGACGACGCGTACGACGCTCCTGCTGGTCCGTTACCGCTTCCATCTGACGCTGCCGTCGCGGAGCGGTGAGAAGCAACTGGTCGCGGAGGACGCGCGGCTGCTGGCCTTCGAGGGTTCCCCGAAGAACGCGGTGTGGCTGTCGCAGGAGCGCGCGGCGGCGCTGCTGGACGTGACGGCGTCCGCGAACACGGATCCGCATTTCGGCGAGCGCATGATGCAGCGGGTCCTCGACCAACTCCCCGATGTGTACGGCCACCTGGAGTCGTACGGCGAGGAACTGGCCGCCGAGCTGGACTCATCGCACCGCCGGGTGCGCCAGGCCTCTGGCGAGATCGTCCGCGGCCTGTCGGTGACGGCCCAGAAGCCGACCGACGTCCTGGGCGCGTACCTCTACCTGCCCGCGAACCCCTCCGCTTCCTCCCCCGCCCCTGCTGCCGTCTCTGGAGCGTCCGCCTGATGTCCGCCACGACTCGCAACCAGGTGTTCACCGCCGCCCACACGGTCGGAGGTCTGCTGCCGGCCGACATGCTGCTGCGCATCTCCGAGGGCAAGGACGTTCCGGGTTCGAAGCCGGCCGACTACGGCCTGCCGTCGTCCCGTTCGGTACGGGACGAGGCGGAACGCAGCTGGGAGTACCTGAAGCCACTCTGGCGCGAGCTGCGCAAGCACCTGCCCGAGGACGGGGAGACGGGCCTGCCCGCGACCGACCCGACGGGCCGCGCGGGTGCCGACTGGCTGGCACCGCTATGGCGAGAGCTGGGCTTCGGCCGCCTGACGCCGATCGGTACAGAGGGGGTCACGGCCGACTCGGATACGGAGAAGCGGTTCGAGGTCTCGCACCGCTGGCAGCACGCTTTGATCCACCAGGTGCCGTGGAACGCCAACCTGGACAAGCGTCCGGGCGGCGCGGGGACGGTGCCGCCGCAGTCGATGCTCCAGGAGTGCCTGAACCGGACCGAGGCCCACCTGTGGGGCGTCCTGACGAACGGCCGCCAGGTGCGGTTGCTGCGGGACTCCAGCGCGCTGGCCACGGCGTCGTACGTCGAGTTCGACCTGGAGGCGATCTTCGACGGCGAGCTGTTCAGCGAGTTCGTGCTGCTGTACCGGCTGCTGCATGTTTCGCGGTTCGAGGTGGCGGAGGATGCGGCGCCGTCCGCGTGCTGGCTGGAGAAGTGGCGTACGGAGGCGATCGCGTCGGGGACGCGGGCGCTGGACCAGCTGAGGAAGGGTGTGCAGCGGGCGATCACGACGCTGGGTACGGGGTTCCTGAAGCACCCGGAAAACCGGGAGTTGAGGGAAAGCCTGGAGGTCAAGACCTTCCACTACGCGCTTCTGCGTCTTGTCTATCGCCTGCTGTTCCTCTTCGTAGCGGAGGACCGAGAGGTCCTGCTGTCCCCGTCGGCGGATGAGACCTCGAAGGAGCGGTACGCGACGTACTTCTCCTCGGCCCGTCTGCGCCGGCACGCCCTGCGACGCCGGGGTACGGCGCACGGTGACTTGTACCAGGCGCTGCGCTTCGTCTTGGCCGGCTTGGGCAATGACGGCGGTGTGCCTGAGCTGGGTCTGCCGGGCCTGGGCGGCATCTTCGACGACTTTGAGGCGGACAAGATCCTGCACGGCCTTTCGCTCTCGAACGAGCCTCTGCTGGACGCTGTACGGGCGCTGTCGGTCGTGCGGGACACGAACAGCAAGCGGAACCGGGTGGTGGACTACCGGCACCTGGACGCGGAGGAGCTGGGCTCGATCTACGAGTCCCTGCTGGAGCTGGTCCCCAAGCACAACGCGACCGAGCGAACCTTCGAGCTGGTTGAACTGGCGGGCAATGCGAGGAAGACGACGGGCTCGTACTACACCCCGTCCTCGCTGATCGAGTGCCTGCTGGACTCGGCGCTGGATCCGGTGATCGACGATGCGGTGAAGCGGGGCGAGATCCGGGCGACGCGTTCCGGCCAGCCGGACCCCCGTGAGGCCATCGAGCAGGAACTGTTGTCGCTGACGGTGTGCGACCCTGCTTGCGGCTCGGGCCACTTCCTAGTGGCCGCGGCGCGGCGGATCGCCAAGCGGGTCGCTGCGGTGCGGGAGCAGAACCCCGAGCCGACGATCGACGCGGTGCGGCATGCGCTGCACGAAGTGGTCGCGCGATGCATCTACGGCGTGGACCTCAACCCGATGGCGGTCGAGCTGGCCAAAGTGTCACTGTGGCTGGAGGCCCTCGAACCAGGCAAGCCGCTGGGCTTTCTGGACGCCCACATCAAGCATGGCAACGCCCTGATCGGGGCTACGCCGGCGCTGCTGGCCAAGGGCATCCCTGACGACGCCTTCAAGCCAATCGAGGGGGACGACAAGAAGATCGCTTCCGCTGTGAGGAAGCGGAACGCTGCGGAGCGCGGCGGGCAGCTGAGCTTCCACACCGAGGAGCGCATCTGGGTGTCGAACGCCGCCTTCGCCGAGAGCCTGCGGGAGATCACGGGGGGCCGCGCCGACACCCTCCCGGATGTCCGCTTGCAGTCCAGCCGCTTTCGCGAACTGGAGCAGTCGGCTGACTACCTTCGCGCGATGCACATCGCCGATGCGTGGTGCGCGGCTTTCGTCTGGCCGAAGTGGCATGGGGCGCCTACGCCGGTGACGGAGGGGGTGTTCCGAGACCTTCAGAGCCCGGGGGCCGGGGTTCCCGTCACCACGAATGAGGAGATCATCCGGCTGGCCAAGCGGTACAGGTTCTTCCACTGGCACCTGGAGTTCCCCGAAGTCTTCGGGGTCCCTGAGACGGCGCAGGCTGAGGTGAGCCCCTCCGTGGGGTGGTCCGGCGGATTCTCCTGTGTGCTGGGGAACCCTCCGTGGGAGCGCATCAAGCTCCAGGAGCAGGAGTTCTTCGCGCAGCGAGACCCCACTATCGCCAATGCTCCAAACGCCGCTGCCCGCAAGAGGCTCATTGCCGCCTTGCCGACGACGAGCCCCGAACTCTTCGCTGATTTCACCTCGGCTAAGCGCCGCTCGGAAGGCGAGAGCCAGTTCCTCCGCTCCTCGCTGCGCTATCCGCTCACGGGAACAGGCGACATCAACACGTATGCACTGTTCGCGGAAACCGCCCGTGACGTGATTGCCCCCACGGGTCGTTCTGGTCTCGTTCTCCCCATTGGCATCGGTACGGACGCGACAACCGCACCCTTCTTCTCGAACCTGGTCAGGCGGGAACGACTTATCTCCTACCTTGGGTTCGAGAACGAGGCCTATCTACTCAGCCGGGATGTCGATCACCGTGTCAACTTCTGCTTGCTGGCCGTCGCCGGCCGAGCAGAGCGGGCCTCCCAGGCATTCTTCTCGTCAAAGGTTCGATACATGGACGAGTTGCCGAGCCGGAGATTCGCGATGAGCCCAAAGGACATCCTTCTCGTCAATCCGAACACCGGCTCAAGTCCCACCTTCCGCACCCCTCGCGACGCCGAGATCACACTTGACATATACCGTCGCGTACCTGTCCTCATCAAAGAAGGTAGCCCGAATGGCAACCCATGGGGACTGTCATTCATGCGAATGTTCGACATGTCGAACGACTCGTCCCTCTTCCGGACTGGAGACCAGCTTGAAGCCGACGGCTGGTCTCTAAACGGCAACATCTTCAACCGCGACGATGACAGCATGCTCCCGCTCTATGAAGCAAAGATGGTGCACCAATTCGATCACCGGCTTGGCACATATGAAGGCCAGACCGCAGCTCAGGCCAATATGGGCACACTACCCCGGTTGACTCCTCACCAGCAGGGCGACCCCACGGTCACCGCCCTGCCCCGCTACTGGGTGCCAGCCTCCGAGGTTCACGCTAAGCGCGCCGCGAAATCTTGGGACCGCGAGTGGCTTCTTGGCTGGCGCGATATCTGCAGGGCAACGGATGCGCGCACCGTCATCAGCACAGTCATTCCGGCTACCGCAGTAGGCGACAAGTTTCTCCTCGCACTACCACGCGACCACGGTGAACTTCTCCAGGCGAACCTATCGAGCCTTGTTTTCGACTATGTCGCTCGACAAAAGATCGGCGGGACAAGCCTCAAGTACTTCACGATGAACCAGCTTCCCTCCATTCCCCCAGGTGAGCTCATCCGACACCAAGGGTTCATCACTGGTCGAGTCATCGAACTTACCTACACTTCGCACGACATGACCCCCTTCGCCAGGAACCTCGGCGATAGTGGTCAGCCCTTCCGCTGGGACGAAATTCGCCGGGAAATCATCCGAGCCGAGCTGGACGCGCTCTTCTTCCACCTCTATGCGATCTCCCGTGACGACGCCGACTACATCCTCGACACCTTCCCCATCCTCCGCCGCAAGGACGAGGCCAAGTACGACACCTACCGCACAAAGAACCTGATCCTCGCCGAGTACGACCGCATGGCCGCAGCCGGCGTCAGCCTCGAAAACCCCTTGGTGGACGGCGAGAACTACACCTCCACCCTCACCCCGCCCCCGGGCCACGGCCCCCGCCACCCCGCCTGACAGCTCGCCCCAGAGACAGGAGCGCCACGGACCATGAGCGACCCGCAGTACCCACAGCAGCCCGATCGGCTTCCCTCGGACTACGAGCTTGAGGCATGGCGTGCCATCCAGCAGTTCAAGGGCCGCCCACTGTCACGAGCGATGACCAACGCCGGCGAGCACGTGGCCAACGGCGTCGCGAAGCTCGGCAAGCGTGCCGCGAAGCAACTGGAGAACCACCCCCGGGCCCAATCGGCGGTTTCGCGTGGACAGGCATTCGTTGCCAAGGGAGCTCAGAAGGTCGGCACCGGAGCTCGCGGAGCCGCCGACGCCCTGCCGGACTGGAGCGGAACGGCCATTCAGTCCATACGGCAGACCCTGGGGCGGGTCTCGCGAGCGGGACTCTCCTCCAAGCGCGTGGTGGCGCTTCACAAGAAGCGCGGGCACGAGGTCGAGTCGCTCTCCGACCTGCGCCACCTCGACCTGGAGCAGGTCGACGCTGTCCGTGGACGGAAGGCGAGCTGGTACTACCCGGCCGCCGCGGCACTCTCGGGAGCGGGCGCGGGACTGGTGATCTCCGGAGGAGAGCTTGTCCTCGCCGCCTCCGCCGGCGCCGCGGCAGCGCCTTCGGGAGGTGCGATCGCGGGCGCTTTCGCCGCCGATACCGCAGCCGTCCTCGGACTCGCGTCCCGCGCCGTCGGCCAGGTCTCGCTGTTCTACGGCTACGATCCCGAACAGCCAGCCGAGAAGCTCTTCGTGATGTCTGTCGTCAACGTCGGCACGGCAAGTTCGGCCACCGCCAAGAATGCCGCGATGGCCGACATCTCGCGGCTCACCCAGGCGCTCTTCCGCGGCAAGACCTGGGAAGTCCTCAGCGAGTCGATCGTGACCAAGGTCTCCGCGCAGTTCGCGAAGGCGTTCGGCTTCCGCCTCACCAAGAAGGGCCTCGGCAAGGCCGTACCCGCATTCGGGATCGTCGTTGGAGGCACCCTCAACTGGACCACTCTGGAGGGGATCGTCGACGCCGCCGAGATGGCGTACCGGCGGCGGTTCCTGCTGGAGAAGTACCCGCATCTCGCTGACGAGGAGGCACCGGCACCGTTGTTCGGCGACGACCCCGACGTGCCGGACGACGCCGACGAGGAGATCAGCGTGCTCGGCGAGATCGTTGAGGCGGGCGGACCCGACCTCCACTGACCCCTTGTGTCCCGGCGGTGCACGGCATCAGGCGACCGCCGGGACGACGCGCCTCAGGACCCCGCCGCGAACCCCACGAATCGGGACCACCCCTGCCGTCCGACAGCGAAGTGAGGGCGCGTCATGTCCTTGGAGTCCCGCACATGGACGAGCTGTTCGGTGACGGCGACCTCCACGCAGCTGTCACCCTGGCTGCCGCTGTAGCTGGACTTGAACCAGGCCAGTTCCGTCGTGCTCATAGCTCTCCTCGGAGTCGCCCCAGCAGACCCCGCGAGTCCTGGGCGTTCAGGGCCTGCGAGCGCAGTGTGTCATAGCGCTGCTGAAGCAGGCTCACCTCTTTGGGATCGGAGATGAGACGGCCGTTCTGTTGCCCCTCGGAGTATGCGAGCCGCTGCCCCTTCGAGGTCTCCAACAGTTGGAGGGGACCGTCGAGGCAAGCATGTAACCCCGCTGCCAACGGCACGATCTGAAGCGTCACGTTGCGTGGTGCGCTCAACTCCAGCACGTGATCGAACAACCCCCGCATCTGCCCCGCGTCTCCGAACCGGCGGCGGAACACATGCTCCTCGACGATGAAGCTGAACGGGATCGTCGGCCGTTCCAACAGCATCCGCTGGCGCTCCATCCGCCGCTCCATGAAGCTCGCAAGCTGGTCATCCGGCGCCACGGGAACGGTTCCCTCGAACACTGCCCGCGCATACCCCTCCGACTGCAACAGCCCCGGCACCAACCGGCACTCATACGTACACAGACTCACCGCCACCCGCTCCAGCCGAGCCCACCGTCGGAACCAAGCCGCCAGCCCCGCCTCCCCTCGCGTCAGAAACCGCGCCGACCTCCGTAACGCCCCCGTCTTCCCCAATACCTCCTCCGCCCGCTCCACGAACGACTCGTCCGGCATCCGTCGCCCCAGCTCCACCGACTCCACGGTGTGCTTGGAGAACCGGACCAGCTCCCCGAACTCGGCCCGGCTGAGCCCCGCGTTCTCCCGTAACGCCTGGACGACGGCGCCGAAGGTCCGCAAACTGTCCGACGGGTCCGGCTCCCGTTCCGCCTCGCACACCATCAGCTCGTCACTCGCCCCCACGCCACCGCCCGTCATACGCGGTCACCTCCAGATGCCTGCCTGCGTGGCCGTGGATGGCCATCGCCGTCGTCCCCGCCCTGGACAACACCCAGCGTGACCGCAGGTTTCGCGTACCGTCCACAGAATGTGCCCGTACGCTGACGCACCGTACGGGCCACAACCCTGGATCGCGCTCCCGCACGCCCGTCACCGTGGCCCCATGAACGCGACCACGCCCCAGCTGCGCTCCACATTCCGCCAGTTCGCACAAAACCTGTCGTCAAGCCGCCGCGGAGCCCGCCTCGCCCGCCTGCTCACCTACGAGCAGCTGCGCACCTGGGAGGTGTCCCCCACCGTCACCGAACGTGCCGAGCAGATCGTCGCCGAGTTGGCCGCGAACGCGATCCTGCACGGACGCGTCCCAGGCCGGGACTTCCGCCTCGCGCTGACCCTCGACCACTCGTCCGCCGGCGTCCTCCGCATCGCGGTGAGCGACGCCCGCGGCGACCGACTCCCCAGAGCAGTTGCCGACTCCGCCATGCCGTCCGACAGCGAGACAGGCCGTGGCCTGCTCCTCGTCACCGCCCTGGCCGACCGCTGGGGCACGGAACCGTACCCGCCGAGTGGCAAGACCGTCTGGGCGGAACTCGCCAACCCCACCACGCAGGGGCCCCGGCAGATGGACGGAGGCGCCTGACACCCGCGCGGGCGTCTCGGACGCGCGCGGCGGGCGGCGCATCCGGTGCCTGCGGGGCCGGACTGTGCCGAATCACCGGACCTGCCCCGGGTCCCGGCCCGGCCCCGAGCCGTCCCGACGTGCGGGGGATGTGTGGGTCGCGTGAGGGAACGGCGAGCCGTGCGTAAACCTCGCGGAATTCTGGGCGCTGTTCGCCACAGCGGTGCTGCAAAGCATGAGACCAAGCAGTCGCCATGTCGACCCGGGAATACGGCCGTTGGCGGTAGCCGGACGCGTTGCAACACCTTGCCGCACGTCGCCATCACTGAGGAACCGCTCGGCACCGCCTGCTCTATGATCGTTGAAAATTTGACCTAATCGCGTCTGCAACCAGTCTCCGAAAGGTCTGGGCCGCCCGTGGACGGCGGCACGTTCCCGAGGCTCGCGGTCGTGATGCGGTGAAGAAAGGTGAAGAGCATGGCCTTCGGACTGCTCCGGCGTCGGCGATCCCGAACCGCCGCGTCGGGCCTCTCGGTACCCCTGCCGGCCGGCGCGGGCGCATACGGCTGCGAGGTCGTCGATCCCGTGGGACAACCTCTGGCGGGTGCCGAGGTCACGGTGACCGCGTTGGACAGCCACCGCGTCGTCGCCCGCGGCACCACCGATCCGTACGGCCTGTTCGTGGCGATGCTGCCACCCGCCTCCTACAGCGTGATGGCGACGGCGGAGGGGCTCACACCAGCCCGCGAGAACGTCGACATTTCAGCCGGAGCCGTCGTCTCCCCGGCGCGCATCGCGCTGCTCCCCGCCCGTCAGCCGGAACTCCCGCCGCCCGGCACCTGGTTGTTCGACCCGCCGCACACCGCGATCCGGTTCATCGCCAAGCACGTGGGCATGGCGCACGTCCACGGCCGCTTCACCCGTTTCACCGGCGGCATCCGCGTCGCGTCGGACATGGCCGACTCCCAGGTGTCGGTGCGCATCGACGCCTCCAGCATCACCACGGGCAACAGGACCCGAGACAACCACCTGCGTTCCGCGGACTTCCTCGACGTCGAGCGCTACCCGTACATCGACTTCACCAGCACCCGGTTCGTCTACCGCGGCGGCGCCAGGTGGACACTGAACGGCACGCTCACCATGCACGGCACCAGCCGCTCCGTGGGCCTGGACACGACGTACCTCGGCACGGTGAACGGCGGTTACGAGCAGGAACTGCGTTGCGCGGCACTGGCGAAGGCGGAGCTGCACCGCGAGGACTTCACCCTCAACTGGCGTTCCATGCTGGCCCGTGGCATCTCGGTCGTCGGGCCGACCGTGCAGCTGGAGCTGGACGTCCAGGCGATGCACCGCACCCCCGAGACCCCCACGCCCCCGGAGTAGGCGGCAGGCCGGCCCACCGCGCTTCGCCGAACCCGGGGGCGCCGGTCGCCGATGCCCCCGACTAACTCGGCACAGGCTCCTTCCAGCTGTAGCCCTCGGCCGCGTCGTCGTAGGGCCGCAGCAAGGGCTCCAACTCGGCGCGCACCAGGTCGGCGTCAGCAGCAGGCAGCGTCAGCGACGCACGCCGCATGCGGACGCTCCACGTGGCCGGGTCGGGGAACACCGACAGGCGCGGAACCAGGTCGCGCAGGACCAGCCCGTCGCGGAAGCGTGCCAGACCGGACACCTCCAGGCGGCAGCCCTCCGGAAAGGTCCGCTCGCCGAAGACGACCGGCTCGTCCAGGGCCCGCACCGGACTGGCGATCGTGGCCCGACCGACGACCCGCCCGAGGTCCCGCGTCGGATTACGGAAGCAGCCCCGCGTCGTGTAGAGGAAGATCTCGTCGCCTTCCTCCAGCGCCCGGGCAGCTTTCGCCCGCCCCGCCGGGAACGCCATCCGCTGCTCGGTAACCACCCTGCTCAGGGCAGCACGATCTCCGATGATCAGCAGGTGCGACGACGGCATGCCGATCACGATAGCCCTCGCTGCCACGCCGCTTCAGAGGCCCGCCCGCGCAAGCAGAACCGGCAGCGCCTCCGGCTTCACCTTCTGCACCGACCGCACTTGCCCCAAGCCCAGCTCATCCCGCCTCACCGGGTTGCGGTACAGCGCCTCCGTCTCCTCCGGCAGCAAGGTCACCTCGACCCGGAACGAGAAGTCGGGATCGTCAGGATCCTCGTACGGCTCCCCATCGATCTCAGCCACGGCCGCGACCGCCGCTTCGGGCTGGCTGAAGAAGAACCACAGACGGTCGCCCCCCACCATCCGGTTGCGCCGACTGAGCCAGAGGTCGAGTTCCGGCTCCTCCTTGGCCAGTCTGCGCATGGTCTCCTTGTCGGAGGGCTCCCCGTCCAGCGTGTCCCGGTTCGGATTGAGAATGTAGATCCAGTCCGTCATCGTTGCCCGTCCCCTCGACCGTGCTGCTGGCCTTCCCGGAGCGTCTCACCACGCCCTGGTGTCCGCCCTGTTCCCCGACGTCCCTGCCAAACCATGCTGCCAACTCGCGCCGCCGTCCGCAGCCGATCCCCCTGCCTCGGCCAACGAGGCCCCCGGCTCCGCCCGGTCCGGCATGATGATCCCCATGACCGCTGGGGTGGACGTATGGGCGGCTGCGGCCGGGTTCGACCGGAACACTGTCGCCGACGACGAGACCATGGCCAACGCCGAGCGCAAGCAGGTGCTCGCGCAGTTCCCGCTGGAGGACTGGCCGGAACTGCCCCTCGAGCGGTACGCCCTTGGGCAGGATGCCCAGACCGGCGCGGCGGCGGGGACGACGTACTGCCGACTCATGGAGTTCGGCACCCCGCATCTCGGCAGCATCAAGGGCGGCAGCGCGGCCAAGCACATCATGTACCGCCACAACTCGGGCGAATGGCGGCTGGCGGCTCCGCTGCGTGGGATGGACCCCCAAGAAGCGTGGGGGCACCTTCGCGGTCAGTTCGTCAAAGCCTTCGAAGCCGTGGCCGCAGGGGACTTCGACGGAGTGGACGATCTACCTGCGCTGCGATTCGGTCCGGCGCTCGTGACCAAGTCACTGGCCGTCTACTTCCCGGAGCATTTCCTGCCCATCTCCTCCGCAGAGCATCTACGACGGTTCCTCGTGTTGCTGGGCGGGACCGCTGAGGCAGATGCGCCGGCCTGGCGCAGGAACCGCCGACTCCTCGAACTCATCCGTTCACGGCGGGAGTTCGCTGGGTGGTCCGGCTACGAGGTGATGCGCTTCCTCTACCAGGACTTCGACCCTCGTCCCCGGCAGCGCACGATCTGGAAGATCGCTCCTGGAGAACGCGGTCGTCACTGGGACGAGTGCCGTGACGGCGGGTTCATCTGCGTGGGATGGGACGACCTTGGTGACCTCGGCCAGTACCAGAGCGACACCGAACTGAAGGAAGCCTTCGACAGGCACTATCCCGGCAGCAGTGGTGGCAGTCTGACCACGGGGCGGAGATTGTTGGCGTTCCGGGACTTGGAGGCCGGTGACCGGATCGTCGCCAACCGCGGCACCGAGGAGGTCCTGGCGACCGGCACGGTCTCCGGGAGCTACCACTTCGCTTCTGACCGACCCGAGTACCAGCACGTCGTACCAGTGACGTGGGACGTCTCCCGCGCACAGAGACTGCCGAAGCCCCAGCACGGCTGGCGGTCCACCTTCGCCAAGGTCGATCCGACTCTCTTCGCCAAGCTCACCGCCCCGTCGGCCGCCACTGCAACGGACGATGAGTCCCCACCCCGGAGTGCGCCTGTTGCGCTGCCCGAGGACGTGCAAGCCGTACTGGACGCGCTGGAACGCAAGGGCCAGGTGATCCTGCACGGCCCTCCCGGCACCGGCAAGACCCGGCTCGCTCTCGGTGCCGCGCTCGCCCTCAGCGGCCGGGCAGAAGCCCTCGGTCCCGACCAGGGCCGGCGTGCCGAGGCGCAGGCCGAGATGCTGCGCGGCGACCAGGTCCGGCTGGTCACCTTCCATCCTTCCTATGGATACGAGGACTTCGTCGAGGGCTTCAAGCCTGACCTCGGCGCAACTGGCCCGGGGCTCACCCTGGCCCTCGCCGACGGTCTCTTCCACGCCCTGTGCAGCCGCGCCACCGCCCACCCCGAGCGGACGTTCCTGTTGGTCATCGACGAGATCAACCGAGGTGACCTGCCACGGATCTTCGGTGAGCTGATCACGCTCCTGGAACTCGACAAGCGCAACCTGCCCGTCGATCTGCCCGTGAGCAAGCGAAGCTTCTCCGTGCCGCCCAACATTCGGATCATCGGCACCATGAACACCACGGACCGCAGCATCAGCCACCTGGACGCCGCCGTCCGCCGACGCTTCGCCTTCCTTCCCGTCACCCCTGACCCGGACGCTGTATCCGGGACGGTCGGCCCGCTGGACCTGGCGGGGTTCTTCGAGTCCCTCAACACGCGCATCGCCCGCCACCTCGATGTCGACCATCAGATCGGCCACGCCTATCTGCTGCGTGACGGTGAACCGGTGGCCACCGAGGACGACTTGGCCGCCGCGTTTCACCACGACGTGATCCCGCTCCTGGAGGACTACTGCCTCGGCCGCGCGGACCTTCTGCACCGCGTCCTCGGCGACCTCGTCGACCCGGACACCGGGCGGCCCGTGCTCATGTCGCCGCAGGACCTCGCCGGTGCACTCGCGGCCGAGTTCACCAGCGGCGCGCCCGACCTCGATGCCTGACCGCGCGGAGATACAGCTCGGCGAGTACGAGTCCGCCGAGTTGGGCAGCGACCAGCTCACCGCTCGGGACGTCGATCGCCTTCACGCCCTCCAGGCAGGACGCCACCTCGCCATGACACCCGGCCGGTCCGGGTGGCGGCTGAAGGCCGACTCCACCGTCGGCGTGCTGGTTCTCGATCGCGTACGGCTGGTCATCCGGCCCAAGTTCGCCATTCCCGGAGAGCAGTTGATGAGCTGGCTCGCCTACGCCCTTGGCTCGCCCATCCCGACGACGGCACGACGCTGGAGCACCGGCCCGGACGGGTACGCCGACCTCCTCGCGGCCGCCCTGCTCGAAGAGTGCGAGAAGCTCGTGCGGGAGGGGCTGAGTCGCGACTACGTCCGCCGCCAGAGCCTCGAACCGGTGCTGCGGGGACGCCTGGACGTCGCCGCCCAGGTCACCCGGCGCTACGGGCAACTGGATCAACTGCACGTGCGCACCTTCGACCGCGAGACGAACATCTCCGACAACCGCGTCCTCGGGTCCGCACTTCGGCAGGCGCGCGCCTTGACCGACGACTCCGCGTTGTCTCGCGATCTGCATGGCATTTCAGCCGCCTTCCCACACGCCGCCACCCCGAACGCCGCCCTGCGCGCACTCGACCGCACCCGGTACACGCGCCTCAACGCCCGCTACCGTCCCGCCCACACGTGGGCCGGGCTGCTGTTGCGTGGCGGTGGTGTGACGGACCTGCTCACCGATCACGGCACCACCGCGGGCGGCCTGCTGTTGGCCATGCCCGCGCTCTGGGAGGTCGTTGTCCGGCGTCTCGCCACCGAGGCCGCCGCTCCGCACGGCGGCCGGCCCGTGTCCAGTAGCGGCATGTCCGGCATCACCGTACGAGGCGACCTGGGAAACATGTCGACATTCCGCCCGGACCTGCTGCTCAGCCTGCCCGGCCCCCAGGCGGACAGCCGCTTCCTGCTGCCCGTCGACGCCAAGTACAAACGGTACGACCGGCACAGTGTCGGCGCCGGTGACCTCCACCAACTCCTGACCTACAGCGCCGGATACACGCCTGCCAACGTGCGGTGCGCGGTGATCGTCCACCCCCACCCACTCGGGTACGCCCGACGCACCCTCCAAGTCGGCAGCCCACAGGGCAGTCTGGGGGTCATTCATCTTCTCGGCGTCGACACTCGTGCCCGCCCGGACCGAGCGCGCGCGTGGCTACGAGACGCGTTGCTGTGACGAAGCCGCTGGAGTCGGCTCGTCGCGAGTACGCTCCGGAGCAGCCTCGCCTCACAGGGCGGGCTTGCTTCCCGGCACCCAGTCGAAGCCGAATCCGTACGCCTGGTCGATGAGCTGCTGGTTCGGCAGCCACGGCTTCGCGGTGAACCACCGGACCTCGCGCCGCAGGTCGAGCGTGTCGCGCCCCGGGGACAGGAGCGCGATGGCACACGCGGTGGCGCCTGCCGGGGAGTCGTCGAGATGGATGCGCCAGGTGCCGCTCGGGGCGCCGACGGTGACGACCCCTCCGAGTGTCCGGAAGTCGGCCGCGCCCTCGTAGATGTACACGTAGACGAGGAGTTTGGTGAACTCGCGGCGATGCTCGAGGCTGATGCGGAGGGTTTCCCCGTCGGAGGTCTCGCCGGTCCGGTCGTCCTGGTCGATGCTGACGTACGGCCAGGCGTCCAGGCTCCCCCACTCCTCACCGAGGGGCTGCACCGCGGCGCCCATTCCGTCGCGGGTGAGGACCATGCAGCCCAGATCGAGGTCGGCCTCCGAGGCGACCGACCAGTTGAGGTTCACCTGCACGATGCCTCGGCCGGTGATCTGGGCGCGCGGCGTCTGCTTGGTGAGGTCCACCGTGCGCGTCTGCGGATCTCGCGAGCGCCGCGTCTCAAGCTCCGGTTGGACAGGCGCCGCTCCTCGGCCCAGCTGGATGACACCCCGCTGCCTTCCGTCACCGCTCAACGCAGCCCTCCCCCTACATCACTGATCGGTATCAATGGTTCCTGACACGCCGCACCAACCATGTGATTCTCGCCTATTGTTGCGCAGGCAGTGAAGAAGATGTGAACATTGTAGGCACCATGTTTGTCCACACGCAGGCGTGAACGGCAAGGCACCGCCACGCTGCGTGCACTTGTATCTGCACAGACGGCCCGGTACCGCCGGGCAGGGGTAGGGAATGTTCGCGGGGACTCAAATCGACAACGGGGTGGCGGCACGTCATCTCGACGACATGGCGCAGGAACCGTTGCTCGCGCCGCGCGCCGACGAACTGCGCGCACTGGCCCAGGCACTGGACTCCGACGACCCGGAGGCCCTCGACCCGTGGGCCGACCTTGATCTGATGGGGCATTTCGCACGGCCCGAGAGCATCGCCGAGACCTCGGAGGAGAGCCGCCGGACGCGGTTCAACTCCCTGCTCGACTGGGTTCTCGGCGCCCTCGTCTTCTTGCCCCTGCTCTTCACGTGGTTCGGTCTCTGGCAGGCCTCGAGCGCGTACGGAGCACTCACCGGGGACGACCCCAAGGCGGCGGGCCGGCCGTTCCTCCAGCTGTGGCAGTCCGGGTTCGACGGGCACCTGGGCAACGTGTTCCGGTTCGGGCACGTCGCCGTGACCGGATGCATTGCGCTGGGGATGTTGTTCGTCCTCACAGCGGTCCACGGTTACCGTCGCACCGCCGCCGAACGCAGCGAGGAGCAGGCGCGCCACCTCACCCGGGCGGTTCTCGCGCGCCTCACCCCGGTCCTGACGCGTTCGCAGCTCTGCCTCAACCGCCATCGTGTCGCCTCTCCTCAGCGGTTCGCGGCAGAGCTCAACTCGGCGGCCGGGCGACTCCAGCGGATGCACTCCAAGGCCATCGCCACGCAGGAGGAACTCACCCGCGCCGCCGAACTGGTGGGGGAGGCCATGGACAAGGCGGAGCAGCGCCTCTCCCAGGCCGAGTCGTACGTGCGGCCGATCGAGCAAGTGGTGAGGCAGATCGAGGTGACCGTCCGGGACAGCGGTACGGCCATCCAGACCGCCGTTCAGGATCTCGCCGACCCGGTGACGCAGGCGGGACGGCAGTTGGCCGACGCGGTCAGCGGGCAGACCGGCGTACTCGACAAGGCGGTGGAAGACCTGCGAGCGGCCGGCGACGCCATGCGCGACGTCCTCGCTCGTGCCGCGGACCGGCTGGAGTCGGCGGTCGGGGGCAACGGCGACCTTGTTCGCACCGCGCTGTCCGACGCGGCTCAGCAGGTCGAGGAGTCGCTGACCGTACTGGCCGCCTCGCAGCGTGGGTTCACCACCGGCATCGAGGTGGTCTCGGACGTCAACGGCCGGCTGCTGGACGACCTCGGCACGGTGGCCGAGCGCTCCAGCGAGGCCGCGGAGGCCTCCCGCGAGGCGCTGCTCGGTATCGAGGCCCGCAGCCGTGCACTGCACGACGCTGCCGACCGCTTCGCGAGCGTCAGCGACGCCTTGGCGCGGGCGCTCAGCGAGACGGAATCCGCGCGGGCCGACGTGGCTTCGGCACGAGCGGACGCGGAGGCTGCGCGGGCCGAAGCCGAGGCAGCGCGGGTCGGCGCCGAGGCAGCTCAGCGGCGTGCCGAGGATGAACTGCGGCGCGCGGAGGAGGAGCTGCGGCAGGCGAGGGAGCTGCAGGCCGGGATCGGATCGGCACGGTGAGCCCTCGCAAGCCGAGCTTCAGGTTCAACCCCCTGCACCTTGCCGGGTGGCTCTTCGCCGACATGCTGCTCGTCCTCGCTCTGGTGTCCATGGGCGACCGAGGGGATCCGCTGGCGGCCCAAGCCGCCGCCCACCCTTCCCCGTCGGCGGACGCCAAGCCGTCGCCCACGCCGAGCCCGACGCCGGCGGGACCGCGGTCGGTGGAGCGCAAGCCGGTGAAGCTCCATGTGACGGCCGGCCCGGGTGACACCTCGCGGATGGTGAAGGAGCTGCGTGCAGCCACCGCCCGGTACAAGGCGCGCGACGCGGCCTTCGTGCTGACCTTCGGCAAGGCACCGGAACCCGGCACCGGTCAGGCTTACGCCCGCGAGATCAACAAGTCCCTGCACAAGGCACGACCGGACATGTTCATCGACGCCACGACGCGGGACTTCTGGAACGGCGGCGTCTCCGGCGCGGCCGACCTGGAGATCTACTTCTACACCCGGTGACGGCCACGCCGTCTCCACGCCGTCTTTTTGAGCTCAGGAGAGTCCATGCAGATCCTTCCCTTCTACATGGTGTGTGACGAGTCCGGTTCCATGGCCGGAGGTGGTGTGGACGCCATCAACTCGGCGCTGCCCGACCTGCACCATGAGATCAGCACCAATCCGAGCGTCGCGGACAAGACCCGTTTCGCGCTGATCGGTTTCTCGACGCAGGCCTCCGTGCTTCAGCCGCTCGCCGACCTGAGCGAGCTGACGCAACTGCCGTCCCTGTCAGCCGGCGGAGTCACCTCCTTCGGGGCCGCCTTCCGCCTGCTGAAGAACACCATCGAGAAGGACGTCGCGGAACTGAAGGCCGACGGCCACGACGTGTACCGGCCGGTGGTCTTCTTCCTCTCCGACGGCATCCCCACGGACGAGGGCTGGCGCACGGACCTGAAGGAACTGAACTCGTTCCGCTACGCTCCGAAGATCATCGCCTTCGGTATCAGCGACGCCGAACGGTCCACCATCACGGAGGTGGCCAACTTCAAGGCGTTCATTCAGCAGGACGATTCCATCTCCCCGGCCATGGCCATCCGGGAGTTCGCCTCGAGCCTCACCCGTTCCATCGTCAGCTCGGCGACCAGCATGGCAGCTCAGGGCGGCGAGGGCTTCGAGCTCCAGGTCGAGGAGCAGATCCCCGGCTTCACCAGCCTCTCCCTGGACAAGCTGTGAGCGGCCCGGTGAGTTTCGAGAAGTCGGGCGACGCGGCGCAGGGTGCCGGGAACGCAGGCCGGCTTCCCCACGGCAACGACGTCGACGCGTACTATGCGACCCTGCCGCCCGGGCTCGTCGCACACGAGACAATGTCCCGGGTGGAGGCGCATGAGTGGCCTGCGCCCCAGGCCCCGGATCGCCTTGTGACGACTCCGGATGCGGGGGCCGGCATCCTGCGCGGAGCACCCGAACACGTCGGTCACCGTCCTCCCAGCTATCCGCCGCATCCCTTGTCACGTCCGACCCTCAGGGACGGGGACGAGTTCGCGGCGTTCACCCCTGCGGTTCAAGTGGACGGAGCCCAGGTAGGACGCATCACCGTGCGGGCCGCTTCGGTGCGCGGGGACTCCCACAACTGGGAGGGCAGTTGCCGCCAGGACGCCATGGCCGTGGTACGTATCGGCCCTCCGGAAGCCGAGCTGCTTCTGCTGACGGTCGCAGACGGGGTGGGTTCCGCGAAGTCGTCGCACATCGGTTCCTTCCGCATCACTCGCCAAGCGGCCATGCACCTGGACCGGGAGGCGGAAAGCATTCATGCGGCCCTGAGCGCCCAGGACGAAGGGGAGCTCCGCGCAAGCGCCAACAAGGCGATCGCCGGCGCAGTCAGCGCATCGCGTCTCGGCCCGGAGCACGCCACCACGCTGCACGTCCTGCTGGTTCCGACGGACCCCGGCATCCGCGAGCGCGTCGTGTTCAGCGTCGGCGACGGCGGCCTGTTCGTCCTGCGGGGCGCTCACTGGGAACACGGCAACCCGGCCGGGGACAGCAGCCTCCTGGACACTCGCACCGAGGCACTTCCGCACGCCTACCGCAGCGTCAAGTCCATGATGCTGCGGACGGTCCCGGGCGAGGTCCTGCTCCTCGGCAGCGACGGCATCACCAACCCCCTGACCCAGAAGGACCCCGAGTTCGCCAACCACCTCGCGCACGCCTGGGGCGGCCCTGAGGTTCCATCGCTGTCCGACTTCCTTTGGCAGGCGCAGACCCGGGCCAAGTCCTACGACGACGACCGCACCGTCATCTGCGTGTGGGAGGAGGGAGCATGAGCGCGGAGGACGGGGCGGACATCGCCCGCGCGTCGCTCGCTCTGACGGACCGGGTCGGCAGTGGCGGCCAGGGTGACGTGCACGCTCTGACCGACGGACCACTGCTCTTCAAGGAGTACAAAGACCCGTCCAAGGTGAACGGCGGCGCCCTCGCCGATCTGGTCGCGTTCCGTCAGAGCCTCGGCCAGTCCGACCGGGGCCGACTGGATTCCCTTGCCGCCTGGCCGCTGTGCCGGGTGGTCGAGGGCAACCGGGTGCTCGGCTTCCTGATGCGGCGGGCCCCGGCCGACATGACCTGGCGGACCGCTGTCGGGTCCACGAAGCTGCTCGAACTGCAGTATCTGATCAGGCAACCCAAGGTGGCCTGGCAGGAGGTGGTCCAGCCGACGCCGGAGCAGCGCAGGGCGCTGGCTGTGGCCTGTGCGGAGGCCATCGGCTGGTTCCACAGCGCCGGGCTCGTGATCGGGGACATCTCGCAGGCCAACGTCCTGTGGTCACTCGCTCCGGAAACCGCCGTGCACTTCCTGGACTGCGACGGCTTCCGCCGGGTGGGGCGTGCGCCCGTGCAGGCCCAGGCCGGCACTCCCGACTGGAACGATCCGCTGGTGCCGTCGACCGAGGCGTCGGTGGACACGGACGCGTACAAGACTGCCCTCGTGGTGGGACGCATCCTCACTCAGGAGCCCTATCTCACACCGGGACAGGAGTTGAAGCTCGTCGCCGGGTGCCTGAACGACCGGCAGGATGCCGGAGTACGGCGACTCTTCGCACAGGCCGCCGGTGAGCGCGGGACCCGTCCCCGGCCGAGCGAGTGGCAGACCGCGTTGAGCGACCGCGGCACGATCACGCTGACCGCGGCCGCGCCGAGGCCTCGGCCCGCCATCGACCATACGGTCTTGGACGGGGCGCGGGTCCGAACCCCCATCACCCTGCGAGCACCTGGGCAGTAGTGAGACGTCTGGCGCTCCCCCAGCGCCGGGCGCGTGTCAGTCCGAGACTCTAACCTTTGCATCCGGGCCTTCTGCTGGGGGAAGCGATCAGTATGAACGACGAGGACACGCAGTACCCTGAATTCCGGCTCCGCCTGCCGAACGGGGGGCCGGTCGCGCATGGGCGCCCTGCGAAGAGGCTGGGTGACAACGGGAGCCGCAGATTCGTCGTTTATGCCGGCGAACCCGTGCGGCCAGACGTTGTGCCGTCGTTCTCCACCCGGGTCATCGGTGCGCACTTGGAGCGGGAGGAGTTGATCCGGCAGGGGCGGATCAAGCCGTCGGAGAAGTGGCCCGGCTGGCTCGAGACGGCAGAAGCCATCACCTTCGACTCCTCCTCCAGGGCCGCGGCGGTACTGAAAGGTCACAGTGCCAATGGCTGGGTCAACTGGAAGACGGAAGATGGCCGTCCCCTTGGCGATTTCATGCCCGGCATGTGGCCTGGACCCAACCGCCCCTGGCTGGTTCGCGGTTCGAACGTGAGCGGCCTGGACCTGGTGCAGCGGATGTGGCTGCCCGAGGGACGCCTGACGCTTGCCGCCTCCCGGCTGCGCCAGGGTGTGGAGCAGGGGACCAGCAAGGACCAGTTGCGGATCTTGATCCAAGAGGACTATGAATCCTCCGCCACCTACAGCCAGAAGCAGCAACTGGCGGAAGAAATACATGCGTTTCTTTCTCGCATGAAGCCTGGTGACACCGTCTGCACCATTTCCGGTGGTCAGCTGTACGTAGGTGAGATCACCGGAGGAGCTGAGCAGACCGAGTCCGAGGGCGGGCGGTCCAATCTGCAGCGGCCCGTGGAATGGCAGCCTGACGGCTACCCGTACGACGAACTACCGGAAGAGTTGCAGCAGAAGCTGTCCGTCCAGCACGACGTGGTCGATCTGTCCTCCATCCAGGCCCTGGTGGATGGCCTCGGTCTCAGCGACGAAGAACTCGCCGAGGAAGCGCAGGCCACAGAGCGCGACCCTAGCGTGGAGTTCCAGGTCGTGGCCGCCCGCCGCGAGCTCGAACTGCCCGAGCCGACCGACGAGCTGGCTGCCGAACTCCTCGCGCACGATGTCGAATGGCTTCACGAGGTACGCGACCTGCTGTGGGACGAACGGCAGTTGGTGTTCTACGGCCCGCCCGGCACCGGAAAGACCTATCTCGCCCTCAAACTCGCCGAGTTCCTCGGCGGCGGCCCCGAGCAGGTCAAGCTCGTGCAGTTCCATCCCTCCTACGCCTACGAGGACTTCTTCGAGGGCTTTCGGCCCCAAGAGGACCCGCAGACCCGGGAGGTCGCTTTCCGGCTCACCGCCGGACCGCTGCGCGAGCTGGCCGACCTCGCCTCCCGCGAGGGCAACCGGCACATCCCGCACTTCCTGATCATCGACGAGATCAACCGGGCCAACCTCGCCAAGGTGTTCGGCGAGCTGTACTTCCTGCTGGAGTACAGGAACAAGTCGGTCCGGCTGACGTACTCGGGCGACGACTTCGCGCTGCCGCCGAACCTGTTCGTGATCGGCACCATGAATACGGCGGACCGGTCCATCGCGCTCGTCGACGCGGCCATGCGGCGGCGGTTCGCTTTCGTGGAGCTGTCGCCCCGCACCGAGCCGACGAGCGGGCTGCTGCGCCGATGGCTGGCCAGGGAGGGCAAGGACGCCGAGCCCGCCGATATCCTCGACGCGCTCAACTCCCGTATCGACGAACCCGACTTCCGGATCGGGCCCTCGTACCTGATGAAGAAGGGCGTCTACCGGGAAGGTGGTCTCGAGCGGACCTGGCGGACCAAGATCCTGCCGCTCCTGGAGGAGCACCACTACGGCGAGGGCGTGGACGTCGAGAAACGGTACGGGCTGGCCGCGCTGCGGGAGTCGCTCGGGTGAGGTCGGTCGTCGATCTCGTCGAACACGCGCCCGCGGTCAGCCTCGCTCTGCCGGACGCGGTCGGCCGTGCACTGGCCGCCGGGGGCATCCTCGACGCGGCCCCCGACCCGTACGCGGCGGGGCGCTGGTCGTTGCGGGCCGGAAGCAAGGTGGGCTCGGTGGCCGTCGGAGTGCCGGGCGTGGATGAGGCAGTCACCGTCCGGATCATCCCCAAGACGCCGATCGCCCGGCTCTTCTTCCTCCTCGGCTACAGCCTCGACCCGAAGGGTGCCTGGCGGGACGGCGAAGTCGAGGTGGCCGAGCACCGCGATCTATTGCCTGCGCTGGCCCACACCGTGGAGCGGCAGGTGGACCGGGCACTGCGCCAGGGTCTGTTGCAGGGATACCGGGTCACGGAGGAGTCCGCCCTCGTCGTCCGCGGGCGGATCCGTGAGGCCGAGCAGATCCGGCGCCACTTCGGTGCCACCTTGCCGGTGGAGGTGACGTACGACGAGTTCACCACCGACATCGCGGAGAACCGTCTTCTGCGGGCGGCCGTCGACCGCCTGCTGCGGCTGCCCGGCGTACCGCGCGACGTACGCCGCAGGCTGCTGCATCAGCGTGGGCGGCTGGCCGATGTGACCGCCGTCGTGCGCGGACAGCCTCTCCCTGACTGGCGGCCCACGCGTCTCAACGCCCGTTACCACACGGCCCTGCGCCTCGCGCGTGTCGTCCTGGAGAACGCGTCAGCGGAACACGCCCACGGCGGGCTCCGCATCGACGGGTTTCTGTTCGACATGAACAAGCTCTTCGAGGACTTCGTGACGGTCGCGCTGCGGGAGGCCCTGCGCGGCTCGGGGCGGACCTCGCGGCTTCAGGACGTGCACCACCTCGACGAGGCAGCAGCGGTCCGGATGCGTCCCGACTTCGTGCTGTACGGAGCGGACGGGGCTCCGGCCGCGGTGGTGGACGCCAAGTACAAGGCGGAGAAGCGCGGCGGCTTCCCCGAGGCCGACCTGTACCAGATGCTGGCGTACTGCACGGCGCTCGGGCTGCGGGAGGGCCATCTGGTGTACGCGAAGGGCAACGCGTCCCACGCCGCGCACCGGGTGCGGCACGCCGGCATCCTCATCCACGAGCACGCACTCGACTTGGACCAGCAACCCGCCGGGCTGCTCGGTGACATCGCCGCCGTAGCCAGGCAGATGGTGCCCGACCTGCGCGTATGATCGACGCGGAGGGGTCCGTTCAGGGGTGGGAGAGCGTCACGTGCCACAGCTCGCGTTCGCCAGCAGTTTCTGGGAGAGCTACGACGTCCTGGAGAAGCCCGTCAAAGCCGGCGTGCGCAAGGCAATGGAGAAGTTCCAGCGGCTGACCGTGGCCGAGCTGCACGCCGACAAGGGGCTGCACCTGGAGTCCGTCGACAAGGCACGTGATCCGCGGATGCGCACCATCCGCATCAACGACTTCTGGCGGGGCGTCGTGCTGGCTCCCGACGACGGCAGCGACGTCTTCCTCCTGGTGAACGTCGTACCGCATGACGACGCCTACACCTGGGCCGCCAAGCGGCTGTACACCACCAACTCCGCCACCCGCGGCCTCGAGGTGCGCAACGTCGTCGCCATCGAGCAGCTGACACCGGCCCTGGAGAAGGCGGCCGCCACCGCCGGCTCGCTGCTGTTCGCCAAGTACTCGGACAAAGTGCTGCGCGAACTCGGCATCGACAGCCAAGTGCTGCGCGCGGTGCGGACCATCGTCGACAAGCCCCAGCTCCAGGCCTTCGAGACCCTGCTGCCCGAGGACCAGTGCGAGGTGCTCCAGTACCTTGCCGAAGGGTTCAGTCCCGACGAGGTGTACCGGGACGTGGTCGCCGTACGCCGGCCCGTCGACGCGGGGCCGGACCCGGACGAGAGCCTGGCCGTCGTCATCGCCAACACCGCGAGCCGTATCACCCTGGTCACCGGGCCGGAGGAACTCGCGGACATCCTGGAAAAGCCGTTCGCGGCCTGGCGCGTCTTCCTGCACCCCTCGCAGCGGCGGGTCGCCTACCGCGTCTCGTACGGCGGCCCGGTACAGGTGACCGGTGGCCCGGGCACGGGCAAGACGGTCGCCGCCCTGCACCGCGTCAAGCATCTCCTCACCCGCTCGGCCGACGCCCGGGTGCTGCTGACCACCTACACCAATGCCCTCGCCGCCTCGCTGCGCGAGAACCTGTCCGTGCTGCTGGACGGGGACCCGTCGCTCCTCGACCGGGTCGACGTGACGACGGTCAATGCGTACGCGCACGCCGTGGTGACGCGCCACGACGGCAAGGCCCTCTCCCCCGTCAACGATCGTGACGAACGGCAGCTGTGGCAAAGGGTGGTGAAGCAGCTCGGGCTGCCTTGGACGGAGCAGTTCCTGGCTCAGGAGTACCGGCACGTGGTCCTCGCCCAGGACCTGCGCACCCTCGACGCCTATCGCGCCGCCTCCCGGCGTGGTCGTGGCAGCGCGCTGTCGCCCGCACGGCGGGAGCAACTGTGGTCGGGTGTCGAGCTGTTCGAGTCCCTGCTCCGGGAACGTAAGGCCACCACACACCTCAAGGTGTGCGCGCGTGCGGCCGATCTCCTGGCGACCGCCTCGCCGACGCACGACCACGTCGTGGTCGACGAGGCACAGGACCTGCACCCCGCGCAGTGGCGGGTGCTCCGCCGCGCGGTGGCATCCGGCAGCGACGACCTGTTCATCACTGGTGACCCGCATCAGCGGATCTACGACTCAAAGGTCTCGCTCGGTTCGCTGGGCATAGCGGTGACCGGCCGTACGCATCGGCTGCGGATCAACTACCGCAGTACGGAAGAGATCCTGACCTGGTCGACGCACATACTCACCCCCGTCTCCGTGGACGATCTGGGCGGCGAGGGCAGCGACACCCTGGCGGGCTACCGCTCGCTTCTGCACGGCCGCAGACCGCATGTGGAGGGGTACGGCTCGGAGCACGCCGAGGTGGCCTCGCTCGTCGAACGCGTCCAGGGCTGGATCGCCCAGGGCATCCGGCCGTCCGAGATCGGTGCCTGTGCCCGCTTCAACGTGCTGCTGGACAAGGCCTACGACAAGCTGGCCGCGGCCGGTGTCCCGGTGGTCAGGGTCAAGGACAACCCGGGTCCGGACGTGGACGGCGTGCGGCTCGCCACCATGCACGCCATGAAGGGGCTGGAGTTCCGCTGCGTGGCCGTCCTCGGGGTGACGGCGAGTGCGGTGCCCTTCACACGGGAGGTCACACCGGCCTCCGTGGACACGCTGCAGCACGACTCGGACCTGCTGCGCGAGCGGTGCCTGCTCTTCGTGGCGTGCACACGGGCGCGGGAGGCGCTGGCGGTGTCGTGGAGCGGGGCGGCCAGTCCGTTCGTGCCTCAGGGCTGACTCGGAGACCGGAGCGAACGTTTCAGCCCCTACTCCGTGGGTGCCAAAGCTCCGTTGCCCAGACCGTCCCGCGCCAGCACGGACGTCTGCTTGCTCAACTCGGCGACGCGACGCGACAGTTCTTCGAACTCCTGCAAGGCGCGGAACACGGCCCCGTACCGTCGCTGTTCGGCGATGTCCATCTGCGGGATACGAGCGCCCTTGCCGTCGAGCCGGAAGGTGCCGCTGGCACTCGTGGATCTGCGGGCGTTCGCCGCGCTGCGCAGGAACCCCTGGAGGAAGTCGGTGTCGAGCTGGTCGCTGACCGAAACCGGCTCCGGGTCGCCGTACCGGACCAGCCCGGCACGCGCGAGGTCGGCGACGCTGACGGACGGCCCGTCCAGAGCACTGGCGCCCGCGCCGGCGGTCAGAGCCGGCAGCAACTCGGCGAGCCGCCGCACCTGTTCGGTCAGCTCCTGGCTCAGGGCCCGGTATTCCGCCACGTAGTCCCGGTGCGACTCGGAGACACGGCGTCCCGGAGTGAGGTCGACGGCGTCGTCGAGCAGGTCGATCAGGGACACCTCCGCGACCTGGTCGGGCTGCGCCTCCAGTGACCCGTCCGGGTCGTTCGCCGTCAGATCGACCATCCGGACACTGGTGGCGGCGTCACCGACGGAGCACGGGCGGCGCAGCTCCCAGAGGTGCACGGGGAGGGCGTGCGATGCCGCGACGCCCGGCGGCAGGGCGGTGATCTGGGTCAGGACGCCGCGCCGTACGAGGTCGGCCCGGATACGGCGACCTGCCTTGCGGTAGGCGACAGAGGCGGGCATGACCATGAGGACTCTGCCGCCGGGCGCGGTGTGCGCGTAGGCGTGCTGCAGCCAGGCCAGCTCGCTCTCGGCCTTGGAGGGTGTACCGAACTCCCAGCGGGGGTCGAGGAGCAGGTCCTCACGGCCCCAGTCGGTGTCGCTGACCGGCGGATCGCTGACGACGAGATCGGCCTTCAGCTCCGGCCACCGGTCGTGGCGCAGGGAGTCTCCGGTGACGATGTCCGCGTCCGCGCGGTCCGTGAGGTCGGCCCGTAGTTGGGCGAAGCGCGCACTCCGTGGGTCGGATTCCTGGCCGCACCTCTTGGGTCCGTGCTCGGGTCCGACGGCTAGCAGCAGCGTGCCGATACCGCAGGCCGGGTCGAAGACGGTGGCTCCGGGTGTCACCTCTCCGGCGAAGTGCCGTACGGCCCGGACGATGTGTGGGGAGGTGACCTGATCCGATCCGGCCCGGCGGACGGAGTCGGTGAAACGTTCCGCGAGAGCGTTCACCACCTCGCCCGCCGATCCGCCGTCGGCCAGGTCTCGCGCCAGGCGCCGGGCGTCCTCCGGTAGCGCGTCGGACGGCTCGCCCGCGGCGTCGGTGAGCAGCTGCGCGACATCCGCGAGACCACCGACCATGTCGTCACCGTAGGCTGCGCGCAGCGTCTGCCACAGCTGGACCTCCTGCGTGACGTCCTGCCCCTTGCGCTGTCCGTCCAGCCAGGTCTGCACCTCGGCGAGGTCGAAGAGCGGGCTGTTCGCCCCTCCGCCGACTGGGGCGGGGAAGTCGTCGTACCGCCTTCTCCAGTTGGAGACCGCGGCACGGGTCACGCCCGCGATCCGGGCGATCTCGGAACCGGTGACCAGGGGCCCGGCCGGTGCCGCGGATTTGTCTGCCATGGCCGCAACCGTACACAGCGATTTGCCTGACAGACAACGATGTGTGTTGTTGACAGGGTCAACAACACACTCAACGGATGGCTTGGTTTACGAAGTGTGACGGAGGCGGACCGGGCGGCTGACTCCCGGCCCGCGCAGCCGTCAGTCAGCCCTTCTGCTCCACCCGCACCCAATCCACCTCCGCCCGCACTCCCCCGCCCGCGATCTTGTCGACGCTCGGCTGCGGCAACCCCCACTAAGGACTGGTCACCTTGCTCCACCCGGCCGGATACGCCCCGCCCAGCGCGAGGTTGAGGATCAAGTACTGGTTGTGGTCGTAAACCCACTGGCCGCGGGTCGGTTCGAGGACGTTGCGCGTCGTCTCCTGGACCAGGCGGTCGTCGACGTAGAAGCGCATCGCCGGCTTGGCGCGTGCATGACAGTCCAGGTGCGGTAGCTGTGCAGTCCGTGCGGAACCGGTGGGCGCGGGCTCCCGCACCCGCGCCCACCGGTCGTCCGGGCCGGACTCAGGCGGCCCGGCGTGCCTGGCCGCGGTGGACGCGGACGATGTCCGCGTACCGGTGTCCGCTGCCCTTGATCGTGCGCACCTGGGTGCGGTAGTCGACGTGGACGAGGCCGAAGCGCTTGGCGTAGCCGTACGCCCACTCGAAGTTGTCCAGCAGGGACCAGGCGAAGTAGCCGGCCAGCGGTGCGCCCTTGCGGGCCGCGGAGGCGCAGGCGGCGAGGTGCTGCTCCAGGTAGTCCTGGCGCTGGGGGTCGTCGACGGTGCCGTAGGGGTGGACCACGTCCGGGTAGGCCGAGCCGTTCTCGGTGACGTAGATCTTCCGTGCGCCGTACTCCTCGGTGAGGCGCAGCAGCAGCGCCTCGATGCCACTCGCGTCGATCTCCCAGTCCATGCCGGTGCGCGGGACGTCGGGGCGGCGCACGGCGCGGACGCGGGGGGCCGGGCCATCGGGGTCGTCGGCGACGTACGCCGGGAAGTAGTAGTTCAGGCCCAGCCAGTCCAGGGGGGTCGCAATCGTCTCCAAGTCGCCCTCGGCAAGGGGCAGTTCCACTCCGTACGCCTCCAGCATGTCGGCGGGGAAGCCGCGGCCGTGCACCGGGTCGAGCCACCAGCGGTTGACGTGGCCGTCGTGGCGGTGGGCAGCCGCCAGGTCCTCGGGGCGGTCGGTGGCGGCGTGCACGGTGGAAAGGTTGTTGACGATGCCGACCTGAGCGTCGGGGGCGGCCGCTCGGATCGCCTGCGTGGCGAGGCCGTGGCCGAGGAGCAGGTGGCAGGAGGCGCGTACGGCGGCGGTCAGGTCGGTCCAGCCGGGGGCCATCTTGCCCTCCAGGTGGCCGATCCAGGCCGAGCAGGAGGGCTCGTTGAGGGTCGTCCAGAGCTTGACGCGGTCGCCGAGACGCTCGGCCACAATGGCGGCGTACTCGGCGAAGGCGAAGGCCGTCTGCCGCCCCGGCCAGCCGCCGCGGTCCTGGAGCACCTGGGGCAGGTCCCAGTGGTAGAGGGTGACGGACGGGGTGATGCCCGCCTCCAGCAGGGCGTCCACCAACTCGTCGTAGAAGGCCAGCCCCTTGGGGTTGGTCGCGCCCGTCCCGCCCGGGATCACCCTTGGCCAGGCGACGGACAACCGGTAGGCGTTGGTACCGAGTTGCCGCATCAGGGCGATGTCCTCGCGCCAGCGGTGGTAGTGGTCGCACGCGACGTCGCCGTTGTCGTCGTTCGCGATCTTCCCCGGGGTGTGCGAGAAGGTGTCCCAGATCGACGGTGAACGGCCGTCCTCGGCGACGGCCCCTTCGATCTGGTACGCCGCCGTGGCCGTGCCCCACAGGAAGTCGTGCGGGAGTGCGGCGAGGTCGATGCGTTCGGACACGGAAGTCCCTTCGAAATACGGGGTGTTGGTCACTTGACGGCACCCGCCGTCAGACCGGCGACGAGATAGCGCTGCAGAAGGAGGAAACCGGCCACCACGGGCACGCTGACCACCAGCGAGGCGGCCATGATCTGGTTCCAGTAGACGTCGTTGAGGGTGGAGTAGCCCTGGAGACCGACGGCGAGGGTGCGGGTGGTGTCGTTGGTCATGACGGACGCGAAGAGCACCTCGCCCCACGCGGTCATGAAGGCGTAGACGGCTACCGCGACGATGCCGGGGATCGCGGCCGGTACGACGATCCTGAGCAGCGCGCCGAGCGGGCCGCACCCGTCCACCAGCGCCGCCTCGTCCAGATCGCGCGGCACCGAGTCGAAGTACCCGATGAGCATCCAGATGGAGAAGGGGAGGGAGAAGGTGAGGTAGGTGAGGATCAGGCCGCCGCGGGAGCCGAACAGGGCGATGCCGGTGGCGTTGCCGATGTTGACGTAGATCAGGAACAGCGGGAGGAGGAAGAGGATGCCCGGGAACATCTGCGTCGACAGCACCGTCACCGTGAAGACACGTTTGCCGCGGAAGTCGTAGCGGCTGACGGCGTATGCGGCGAACACGGCGATGACGACCGAGCAGACCGTCGCCGCGCCCGCCACGACGAGTGAGTTCACGAAGTACTTGGCGAGCGGGACCGTCGACCAGATGTCGATGTACGGCCGGAGCGTCAGGCCGCTCGGCAGCCAGCGGAACTTGCCCGTGACGTCGGCGAGGGGCTTCAGCGAGCTGGAGACCATGACGTACACCGGCACCAGGACGAAGCCGGTGACCAGGGTGAGGAAGATCCGCCGGGACCACAGGAACGAGCGGGGCGGCGCCATCGGGGAACTGGTGTCAGACATCGGCGGCCCTCCGTCCGCGCGAGGTGAGCAGGAGGTACACGCCGGTCACGACCAGCAGGAAGAGCAGCAGCAGGACGGACATGGCGGAGCCGGTGCCGAAGTTCCAGGTGACGAACGACGCTTGGTAGATGTGGACGGAGATGAGGTCGGCGGCCTCGGGGGCGGCCTTGCCGAACAGCACGTACGGCGTGTTGAAGTCGTTGAACGTCCAGAGGAAGAGCACCAGGATCAGGACCTGGTTGACCGGGCGCAGCGAGGGCAGCGTGATGCGGCGGATCTGCTGCCACATGCCGGCGCCGTCCAGCGCGGCCGCCTCGTACAGCTCCCTGGGGATGTTCTGCAGGCCGGCCATCACGATGAGGAAGGCGAACGGCCAGCCCTTCCACACCGACACGGTCAGCAGGGCGTAGAAGCTGTTGTCGCCGATGAGCCAGAAGGAGGGCTTGTCGGTGAGGTGCAGCTGGTCGTGCAGGACGTGGTTCACCAGGCCGTTGTCCTGCTGGAACATGAACACCCAGGTGATGACCGCCGCGTAGACGGGCAGCGCGTACGGCACCAGGAACAGGGCGCGCAGCAGGCCGCGGCCGCGGAAGGTGTCCTGCATGAAGACGGCGGCGGCGGTGCCGATCAGCCAGCACAGGCCGACCGAGAGCAGGGTGAAGCCGACGGTGACGAGGAACGAGTGCAGCAGTGCCTCGCCCACCGGCGCGTCGAAGTCCACCGACATCTTGTAGTTGCCGAGGCCGGACCAGGGGGCGCTGCCCCAGTCGCGGATGTAGAACTGGGTGAGTTCCTTGAAGCTCATCACGATGCCGATGACCATCGGCACGAGGTGGACGAGGAGTTCGAGGATCAGGGCGGGCAGGAGCAGCAGGTAGGGCAGTCCGATGCGGCGGATCCGCCCGGTGCGGCGGCGGGGTTCGCGCGCCGCACCGGGGGAGGTGTCACGCACCGGCTCCTTGAGAGCGGTGGTGGTCATGGTTCTCAGGCCGCCGGCATCTGCTGCTGGGCCTTCTCCAGCTTCGCCTTGACGGAGTCGGTGGTCACCGCGCGTCCGGCGGCGGCGTCGGCGAAGAGCTCCTTGACGGCCGTACCGACGACCGTCTCGAACTGCGACTCCGACGCGACCTGCGGGAGCGCGGCGGTGCTGGTGGCGAGGGTCTGCTTCAGCACCGCGGTGGAGGGGGAGTTGAAGGCGGCGTCGTCCTGGGCGGCCTTGACCGGCGGGATGGAGGTGTAGGCCGTGTTGAGGATCTTCTGCTCGCCGTCGCTGGTCATGAACTTCACGAACTTCGCGGCGCCGTCGAGGTTGTGGCTGTTCTTGAAGACGGCGATGTTGATGCCCGCGACCATCGAGTTGGTCTGGGCGCCGGTGCCGGGGGTGCCGGACTGCACGGGGACGGGGGCGATGCCGTACGCGTCCTCGCTCATGCCCTGGGACTTGAGGTTGGCGGCGGCGGACTGCCACAGCAGGATCGCCTGCTTGCCCTTGGCGAAGTCGCTCACCGACTGGTTCTGGGCGTACTCGGCGTCGCCGGTCGGTATGACCTTGTCCTTGGCCATCAGGTCGACGTACTGCTTGACCGCGTCGACCACCTTGGGGTTGGTGAAGTCCGGCTTGCCGTCGGCGGTGAAGAAGTCGGCGCCGTGCTGCTTGGCGAAGACGAAGACGTGGTGGATGTTCTCCGACACGTTCGAACCCTCGGCGCCCAGGACGGACTTGCCCTTCGCCTTGATCTTCTTGCCGTCGGCCACGAGTTCGTCCCAGGTGGCCGGGGGCTTGGAGATGCCGGCGTCGGCGAAGATCTGCTTGTTGTAGTAGAGGGCGTACGCCATCGAGTACAGCGGGACGGCGGCCGGGTCCTTGCCCTGCGCCCCCGTCGAGCCCAGCGCGGAGTCGACGAACCGGTCCTTCCCGCCGATCTTGTCGAAGTTCTTCGCGTCCCACGGCAGCAGCGCGCCGGTGGCCTGCAGGGAGGCGCTCCAGGTGTTGCCGATGTTCAGCACGTCCGGGCCCTGGCCGGAGGTGGTCGCGGTGAGGATCCGGTTCAGCAGGTCGGACCAGGGCACGACCTCCAGCTTCACCTTGATGCCCGTCTGCTTCTGGAACTTGTCGAGTTCGGGCTGCAGGACCTTCTTGTCGACCGCGATGCTGGCGCCCTGGTTGGAGGCCCAGTACGTGAGCGTCTTGGGCGAGTCGTTGGACCCGCCGCCGCTGGACGAACCGCCTCCGCAGGCCGTAGCCGCGAGGGCGAGAGACATGGTGACGGCGCCTACGGCCGCGGCTCGGATGCTGCGCATGGCTCCTGGTGTCCCTTTCCGGGAGTCGAGAACCCCGAGGAGCTTTGGCGGGAGCCGACACCCCGTTCGGCCCTCGAAGCCCCTCATGGCTTAATTTAGGATGTGAGTTAAACCTCAAGAGAAACGCTCGTCAAGGGATCCGGCAGCGGCATCCGGGCGGGCGGGCCCCAGAAGTACGCGAACCAGGGAGGTCGGGTGGCAGGGCTGAGCGGCCGTACGGTGCGTGACCTGCGGCGGGAGAGCCGGAGTGCCGTTCTGCAACGGTTGTATTTCGACGGCCCGATGAGCCGGCACGCCCTCGGCCCGGCGACCGGGCTGAGTTCGGGTTCCGTCAGCAACGTCGTGGCCGAACTACTGGCCGACGGCCTCGTGGAGGAGGCGGGCAGCGTCGGCTCCGACGCCGGCCGGCCGCGCCGACTGCTGCGGATACGGCCGGACAGCGGCCGGCTGATCGGGGTCGACGTCGGCGAAACCCGCGTCCGCGTGGAGCTGCTGGACCTCGACCTCACCGAACTCGCACGTGCGGAACGGCCGTTGGGGCCACGCGGATACGACGTCGACTCGGTCGTCGGCCATGTGCACGAGGCCGTCGCCGAGGTGCTCCGCACGGCCCGGCTCGCCCCGACCGACCTGCTCGGCGTGGGCATCGGCGTGCCCGGCATCATCGAGGACGCCGGGGAGGAGGGCGCGGTCGTCCACGGCCAGACGGTCGGCTGGGACGCGGTCCCGCTCGAGCGACTGCTGCGCCTGTCCGGTCAACTCCCCTCGGAGGTGCCGTACTTCATCGACAACGGGGCCAAGACGCTGGGCCAGGCCGAGATGTGGTTCGGCGCCGGACGCGGGGCCCGCAACGCCGTCGTCGTCCTGTTCGGCTCCGGCGTCGGCGCCTGTGTCGTCACCGAGGAGGCCGCACAGGGACGGGCGGTGGAATGGGGGCACCTGACGGTACGGGTCGGTGGGCGCCGCTGCCGGTGCGGCGCCCTCGGCTGCCTGGAGGCGTACGCGGGCGCGGAGGCGCTGGTGGCACGCTGGCGGGAGGCGGGTGGCCGGCCGTCGGCCGGAGCGGGAGAGGAGACCGCCCTTACCGAACTGCTCGCCGCGGCCCGCCCGACGGACGGCCGCGCCCCCGACCCGGTGGCGGCGGCCGTCCTCGCCGAGACCGCCGAGTACCTGGGCGCGGGGTTGTCCGACCTGATCAACCTCTTCCAGCCCGAACGCCTCCTGATCGGCGGCTGGGCGGGCCTCCAGCTCGGCGGCGCCTTCCTGGACGAGGTCCGGGCCCATGCCCTCGCACACGCCCTGCGCTTCCCCGCGGGCCGGGTCGGCATCGAACTGGGCCGCCTCGGCCCGGACGCGGTCACCGTGGGCGCGGCGGTCCTGCCCCTGGCCGCGTTCTTCGCCCGCGGCGGCAGCCGGCCGCGTACCGCGACGCGCGTGGTGCCGTCGCCTGCGTGGCGGGCGGCACTGGACGGACGTCTGGCGTGAGGGGTCCCTCCGGGGGTTGGGCGGATGTCGCCGGCTGGGGTGGCACCGGTCGCGGCTGACGTGGCGGCTGTGAAGGTGACGCGGCCGGGGCATTTCTGGTGAGCGGCCCGTCTGAGCTGGTGGGCGGCCCATCCGGCACCGCTGGGCGACCCGTTCGGTAGAGGTGCGGCCTTGTCGGTGTGGGCGCGCAACCCTGCCGGTACCGCCGGCCGGCCCATCCGGCACTGGTGGGCGGCCCCGTCGGTAACGGTGCGGCCCGGGCGGACGAGCACGCAGCCGTGCCGGTACCGATGGACAGCCAACCGGGAGTGGTGGCCGGCTCAGCCGGTACCGGGTACCGCCGGCAGACCCATCCGGCACTGATGGGCGGCCCCGTCGGTAACGGTGCGGCCCGGGCGGACGAGCACGCAGCCGTGCCGGTACTGATGGACGGCCAACCGGGAGTGGTGGCCGGCTCAGCCGGTACCGGTGAGGCCCGGGCGGCAGCAAGGCAGCGCCGGACTCGCGCCGCCCGAGCGTGTGAGTCGTTGGGCGCGGCGCCGACCGGACCAACGGCCGGCCGCAGTGCCGACCGGACAAACGGACCGCCGCACCGCCGCACCGCCGCACCGCCGCACCGGCGAGTTGGCCGCGCCGCCGCCCGGACGCGGTTCACCAGACCGTCGGCGCCATTCCGGCACCAGCCTCTCGCACAGCCGTCCCGGACAACCGCCCCGGACTGTGGCACCCGTAACGCGGTGTCAAGCGCGCCGGCCGCGCGAGCCGGCCGATGCGAAGCCCTCCGCACGGTCCGCTGTGCGCACCCCACAGGGCAGCCGTCAGGGCAGCTCGGGCCGGAAGTCCTGCAGAACGTCTCCGCCCGGCTGGACGATTCCGTAGCTGTTCGCCGGGACCTCGATCCAGGCGCCGGGCAGGTCGCCGAGGGGTTCCGACACCACCAGGCGGGTCTCGTCCGAGACGTCCTTCAAGAAGTCGGTCTCCGGGTGCAGGGCCCGCAGGTCCTCGACGCCGGCGCTGTAGTACAGCGACCTCGGTGTTCCCTCGCTGGCGTACCGGAAGGCCAGGAGCCGTTCCCCGTCGGCCACCGCGAGCGTCATCTGCAGCGGGGCCGGCACCCCGTGCTCCCGGGCGAGCCGCTCGATGAAGCCGGTCATGCGGGCGACGGCACCGGCCGGGTCCTCCTCCAGTCCGAACGTGAGCGCCAGGTAGAACATCGCCTCGGAGTCCGTGGTGCCCTCGATCGACGCGAAGAGCTCAGGTTCGACGGCGAGGAGGATGTCCCGGCGGAGTACGTGGAAGTCGGCGATGGCGCCGTTGTGCATCCACATCCAGCGGTCGTACCGGAACGGGTGGCAGTTGGTCGCCTGTACCGCCGTACCGGTGGAGGCCCGGACGTGCGCGAAGAACAGGGGGGCGCGGACGTGCCCGGCGATCTCCCGCAGGTTGCGGTTGCTCCAGGCCGGGCCGATGTCGTGGAACACGGCCGGGGTGCGGGCGTGTCCCTGGTACCAGCCGACGCCGAATCCGTCGCCGTTGGTCGTCTCGACGCCCATCCGCGCGTGCAGGCTCTGGTCGATCAGCGAGTGTTTCGGGCGGTACAGGACCTCGTCCATGACCAGGGGCGTTCCCGAGTAGGCAAGCCAGCGGCACATGGCTCACGCCCTCCGCAGGGGGTCGCGGCGGCGGGCGGTCATGCCGCGTCCGTTCCCGGCAGGTCCAGCCCGAAGGCCACCCCGATGCTCTGGGCGGCCGACACCACACGGGCGCTGCCGACGACGGGGGCGACGGCCACGAGCGTGCCCTGGATCTTCTCGAACGGGACGCCGAGCTCAGCTGCCGAGCCGATGTTGAGCAGGTAGGAGGCCGGTGCGGCGTCCAGGGCCACCAGGGCGGCGATGCGGGCGAGCAGGTAGGTCTCCGCATCGAGTCCGGACCGCTCGAAGGTGTCGAGCGTCATCCGGACGATCGTTTCGAACACAGGAGCGTCTGCCTCGGCGAGAGCGGCCACGCCACTCGCGCCGGTGATGTCCTCGGTCATCTTCGCCTCACGCCTTCCGGGCCGGGGCCAGCGGTGTCGTCGCCTTCCAGCTCATCCGGCTCCCCGGGGTGGGCGCATCGCCCGGTGAGGGTGATTTCCCGTGCGGCCGAGCGCGGCCCGCGAAGGCGACCTCCCGGCCGGCCGAAGGCGGCACGGGCCACTCGGTCACGGTTCCCACCACCGGGCGCCTCCGACCGCGGGCCGCCGGGCCTGCCCTGCCGCGGGCGGCCCGGCAGGCGCGGCAACCGTGACGCCCGGGCAAGCAGACGCCGCACCACGTGGTCCGTCTGTGCGCGGTGCGGCGTCTGCCGGCTGGTGCGACGACCGGACCACGAGCGCGGTCCGGGTCCCCGGTCAGTGGTGATCAGGGAGGACAACAGCGGTACGGCGGTGGGCGGCGCCCCGAGTCGGACTCGGCCCCGGAGTGTGCCCTCACATGCGCTCCGGCCAGGCGTCGTCCCGCCCCGGGTGGGCGTCTTGGAGTCCTTCGAGGCTGATGCCGGCGACCATTCCCTCCGCTCGGTTCCCGAGTTTCGCCGCTATGGCCTCTCGCAGCCGAGCGTGCACCCGTTCGTTGAGCAACAGGGTGACGAGGGATTTCTGGAAGTGCGCGTCCGACTCGAAGAGTTCCTTTCCGAGGCGGGTCACGTACTTCTTGGTGCCGAAGGAGAACCGGCCCACGCGAAGCATCAAGCCGGGCCCGTCCGATTCCTCGGACGCCAGGGCGAATTGGAAGTTCCCCCTGCCGCCCGCATGGCTCGGGCATTCCCATACGAACTGTGCGGGTTCGCTCGAGTCGGTGAAGGAGCGCAGAGTGCGGCGGACGAGCGCCGACTCGTCCGCTGTCGCCACCGGCTCCATCAGGTCCGTCACTACGGTGGTGATGGTGTACGGGACCGTCGACGGGTCGTAATCCGTGAATGCGGCGCTCTGTGAGGTCACCCATCCGATCTGCTCGAGTGCCGACTGGTGGTGCTTGTACCAGGCGGCGGGGTCGGTGAAGCGGTCGGCTTTCGCGGTGGCCGCGAGTTGAGCCAGGAGCAGGCTGTGGAAGACGTCCTGGGCGTGCTGCGCGGAAACCCCTGAGGTGACGGAGACGATGGAGGCGGCGACCGCGGCGGCCGACTCCTCCTCGCCGTGGCCCTCGAATCGCGCCGGTTCAGGGCCCACATCGAGATCGCGGAGGGTGCTCAGGGTCTCGGATATGCGCTTTTCGTCGACCCGCCCTTCCCCTTCGACCGCCTGCTCGACACGGACCGCGCCGGGTGGGCCTCCCTGCCCCTGCGGGTCCGGCATCAGTGGTCGCCCCCACCCTCCTCGTCCGAGAAGTCGGGGAGGCCGGCGATGAACTTCTGGGCGCGATTGCCGAGTTTGGCGCCGACGGCGTCGCGGATCCGGTCATAGATGTGCGTGTTGAGCACGAAGGTCGTCCGAGTCGCCTGAAGCAGGGTGGTCTGGCTGTTGAAGCGCCACCACAGTACGTCCGTCACGTTCTCGCTGGTGCGGAAGTTGAAGGCGCAGAGCTTGAGCGAGACCAGCCCGTTCTCGGACTCGCCGACGGAGTCCACCTGGAAGTTCCCCGCGTTCGCTTCCACCGAGTTGGACCGGAATATCTGCAGGCGGCGGTCGTCGACCGGAAGGCCCTGCATCAGCTCTATCGCTCCCGAGACCAGGTCCACCTGCTGGGCGGTCATGATGCCGGAGATCACCTTGAGGAGGGCCGCGCTCATGCTCAATTGGCCCGACTGGGAGCGGAGCCCGAAGAAATCGAATGCCGGCACGACCCAGGCCACCTGCTCGAGCACCCGGCCGTAATACCTGGTCCACTCGATGGGCTGGTTCTCGCGGTCGTACTTGCCGTTCGCGACGAGCTGGGCCAGAAGGCAGGAGTCCAGCACGTCGAAGATGTTCTGTCCCCTGATTCCGTCGACGAAGGTCGCGACGATGTTGCCGTCCACCGCGGCGGCGGGTGCGGTGGTCGGCTGGTCCAGCACGATGTCGTCGAGGGAGTCGTCGGCGTTGTCCGCCGCCGCGTCCAGGTTCAGGCTCCGGGCCGCGGCCGTGGGAACGAGGCGGAAGCCCGGGGCCACGAGGGGACCCTCGTTCGGCAGCACCAGGTCGTCGATGAACTCCTGGGCCTTCTCGACGCGCATCGCCGTGTACCGGCTGTCCCCCGCCAGCTGCTCCTTGATGGCCACCTCGGGATTGGTGGTGGCGCGTTCATCGGTGAACTTGGTGCTTTCCCGAAGGGGCCGCCGCACACGGGACATCCGGGGGCTCGGAGGTTGGGGAGCCGATTCCGGTAAGAGGTCGTAGATTTCCACGGACATCTTTTCTCCTTCGCGTTCATTGCTCCGCCGGCGTGAGGTCACCGTGAAATACCCGTGATTCTCTCGGTCGCGGCGAGCCGGAGTCTTCGAGGGATTACTTCTACTCGTGGCGTCCACAGCGCGTCAACGTCCGGAAAATCTCACACGGAGAACTCAAGTCACTCCAGTGCCGAAAGCCCGCGAGTACGCCTGTTCACTCTCGTCCGCCGGGGTCCGTGTATTGACAACGCAGGCGGCCACTCGAAGTGTCCCGTCTCGGACGATGCCGAATCATGCGGCAGGCATGCGGTGAAAGCGATGCCTGCAAAACAGGCGGCATCCGGCTTCGCTCCCCGGGGGCGCCCGAACCTCGTGCCGTCGTTCGGCGTACGACAAGTGGTTCGGTCGGCGTGGAGCACAGAACCGCTCACGGGCCCCCTGGCGACAACGAGAACCAGGGGGCCCGCTCACGTGACGAGGCGAGAACTCCGACGGCTACCGGACCGCCGCCTGCTGCGGTGCCGGTGCGTAGCCCGCCGGGCGGGTGGTGAAGGTGCCCCGGCCCTGGGTGCGGCTGCGCAACCGGGTCGCGTAGCCGAAGAGTTCGGCCAGCGGCACGGTGGCGGTCAGCACCGCCGCGCCGCCCCGACTCTCGGATCCGGTGACCCGGCCGCGTCGGGCGGCCAGGTCGCCGAGCACCCCGCCGACCGCGTCCTCGGGCACGGTGACCGTCACCTCGGCCACCGGTTCCAGCAGGGCCGTCGCGCAGGTGCGCAGCGCCTCGCGCAGGCCGAGCCGGCCGGCGGTGCGGAAGGCGGTGTCGGAGGAGTCCTTCACGTGGGTCGAGCCGTCGGTCAGGGTGACCCGCAGCCCGGTCACCGGGTGACCGCCGAGCGGGCCCTCGGCGAGGGCGTCCCGGCAGCCGGCCTCCACGGCACGCACGTACTCCTGCGGCACCCGCCCGCCGACCACGGAGGAACGGAACTCGAAGCCGGTGACCCCGACTTCGGGCCCGAGGGGCTCCACGTCCAGGACGACATGGGCGAACTGCCCCGCCCCGCCGTCCTGTTTGACGTGCCGGTAGACCAGCCCGCCGACGCCGCGCACGACGGTCTCCCGGTACGCGACCCTCGGACGGCCCACGGTGACCTCCGGGCCGCCGTCACGGCGGATCTTCTCCACCGCCACCTCCAGGTGCAGTTCGCCCATCCCGGACAGCACCGTCTGCCCGGTCTCGCCGTCGGTGCGCACCACCAGCGAGGGGTCCTCCTCGGCGAGCCGCGCCAGCGCCGTCGCCAGCCGTCCGGTGTCGGTGCCGCGCCGCGCCTCCACGGCCACGGACACCACGGGCTCGGCGACCACGGGCGGCTCCAGGAGCAGCGGGGCGCCGGGATCGCAGAGGGTGGAGCCCACCCGGGCCGCCTTCAGGCCCGCCACCGCGACGATGTCGCCGGCCACCGCCCGGTCCAGCTGGGCATGCCGGTCCGCCGTGACCCTGAGGATCCGCGCCACCCGTTCGGTGCGGCCGGTGCCGGGGTCCCACACGGTGTCTCCCTTCCGAATCGTGCCCGAGTAGACGCGCACATAGGTCAGGCGTCCGGTGCCGGTCGCGTTCACCTTGAACGCGAGCGCCGCGAACGGCGCCTGCGGGTCGGCGGCCCGCCGCTGTTCGGCGTCCTCGTGGACGCCGCGTACGGCGGGTACGTCGAGCGGTGACGGCAGGTAGTCCACCACCGCGTCCAGCAGCGGTTCGATGCCGCGGTTGCGGTAGGCGGAGCCGCACAGCACGACGACGCCGTCGCCGGTGCGGGTGAGGTCGCGCAGGGTGGTGGCGAGGGTGGCGGCGGAGAGCGTCTCCCGGTCGCAGAACTCCTCCAGGGCGGCCGGGTGCAGCTCGGCCACCGTCTCCTCCAGCACCCTGCGCCGCCGCAGGGCCTCCTCCAGCAGGCTCTCGGGAACGGGCCCCTCCACCGCCGTACCGTCGCCGCCGTCCCATACCAGGGCGCGCAGGCGGACCAGGTCCACGACGCCGGTGAAGGCGTTCTCGGTGCCGATGGGCAGCTGCACGACGAGCGGGGTGGGGTGCAGCCGCTCCCGGATGGAGTCGACGGCCCGGTCGAGGTCGGCGCCCGCGCGGTCCAGCTTGTTGACGAACGCGATCCTCGGTACGCCGTGCCGGTCGGCCTGCCGCCACACCGACTCGCTCTGCGGCTCGACCCCGGCGACGGCGTCGAAGACGGCGACCGCGCCGTCGAGGACGCGCAGCGAGCGTTCGACCTCGTCGGCGAAGTCGACGTGGCCGGGGGTGTCGATGAGGTTGATGCGGTGGCCGGCCCAGGCGCAGGTGACGGCCGCGGCGAAGATGGTGATACCGCGGTCGCGTTCCTGAGGGTCGAAGTCGGTGACGGTGGTGCCGTCGTGGACCTCGCCGCGCTTGTGGGTGGTGCCCGTCGCATAGAGGATCCGCTCGGTGACGGTGGTCTTGCCGGCGTCGACGTGGGCGAGGATGCCGAGGTTGCGGACGGTGGCGAGGTCGCCGAGGTTGGTGCGCACGGCCCATGGCCTTTCTGGTGATCAGAGAAAAAGGGGCAGCGCGATCACCCGGACGAGGACAGGCCGGCACTCACCGGCCCGCCGATGGGCGGGAGGTGGTGGTGAACCGGGTCAGGGACTCGTCAGGGCGTCCGGTGCCGGCCGCGCAGCGGGCACCGGGCGGACGAGGACACCAGAATCACCTCGGACCGCGAAGGGGGAACGACGACGGCGGTACGGTCACGCACGGCCCGCTCCCCTCGGTGTCTCTGTGTTCTCGACGTGTGGTCGACGTTGGTCGACGTTGGTCGACGTTGGTCGACGCGCGCCGACGTGAAGTCGCGGCGCTCGGTACGCGACGACGGTACGAGAGATCGCTCGGCCGGGGCACCTGATTTTCCGGCGGCGCCGTCCACGCCGTAACCGGAAGACGCGTGCCCGCCCCGGCGGTTGTCACGCGTTAGCCCACGGGGATGATTCACCGGCTCCGCAGGGTGAACCGGGCACGGCGGTTCCGCGTCCACGGCAGTCTTCGGTACCCGCCCGTTAACGTCGGCTTCCGTGCCGCTGAGCTATGCGTTCGTGAACCTGAAACCCGGGGTGGGGAAGACCACCAGCGCCGTCTGGTTGACCCATGCTCTGCACGAACGCGGCCTGGCGCCGTTGCTCGTGGACAGCGACCCCGCGTCCTCGGCGCTGCGGTGGAGCGAGCTGGCGGGCGGTTTCCCGTTTCCCGTGCTCGCCCTTCCGGTGGGTGACGTACACCGGCGGGTGAACGACTTCCTCGACAACCGGCAGGCAGTGGTGTTCGACGCCCCGCAGCTGGAGGACCACGCCCAGATCGCCCGGGGCGTCATGCGGTACGCGAGCGAGTGGATCGTGCCCGTGACCCCGGCCCCGATCGAGCTGGACCGGATGGCGCCCATCGACCGGGAAATGGACGACATGCAGTCGCTGCGCTCCCACCCGGCCCGCGCCGCGGTCCTGCTGAACCGCACGAATCGTCCGGACGCCACGCGTACCGGTCCCGATGCCGACGCCCGCGAAGCCCTCACCGAGCGGGGTTTCCACGTGTTGTCCACGCATGTCCCGCGGCTAGACCTGTACTCCCAGTCCTTCGGCAGCCCCGTCGAGGTGAAGGGCACCGCGTACATGGACCTCGCCGAGGAACTCATCAACCGTCAGGACGCGGTATGAACCAGCGCAAGGACACCTATCGCGCCGCACTGCGGCGTCGACCGGAGACGACGGGCCCCACGGCCCCCGCTCCCGCTTCCACTTACGCTCCGACCAAGGTCACGCCACTGGACACCCGCTACGTCAAGGTGACCGTCGAACTGGACACCGCAGGTGCGCGCGACCTCACCTCCTGGGCCGGACAGCAGCTGTCCGCACTCGTGCGCGCGGGCGAGGCGGTCCTGCGACCGCTGAGGCAGGACCGGCGGGCCGACCGGGAGGAACAGGCCCTCTGACCGTACGTCAGTACCGGATCTCGATGAGGCGCCCCTCCGCGTCCCGCTCGGGTGCCGTGGGCACCCGCTCCGCGGTCCCGAGCGCGATCCGGTACGCCGACCAGGCGGCCGCGGCGGCGTCGAGCACGTCGTCCACGGGGATCCGGTCGGCCTCTCCCAGTTCGTCCGGGAGCACGACTCCCGCCTCGGCCAGCAGTGCGCGGCGCTGATTCTGGCCGCGCCAGGTCTTCTTGGCGTACGCCAGTGGCACCCGGCCCGCCAGCGCACGGAAGGTCAGCTCGGGGTGCACCTCGTGGATGCGCTCATCGGCCTGCCGGCACACCCGGGCCTCGAGAAGCTTCGGTGCCAGCGCCCACGCCTGCCGGCTCAGCCCGCCGCCGGTGAGCTCCCGGCACCGGCTCGCGGCCGCCGGGTAGTCGGCTTCCTGCCAGGCCGGCCTGGGCGCGATGAGAAAGACGCTGCTGCGGCGTGTCCCCAGCAGCGCCCTGGCCCCGAGATCAGCGGCACGCCAGCCCTTCTCCACCAGGCCCAGGGGCATGTCCACGGCGATCGCCCGTACCGCACCGGCGCGTTCGATCAGCTCGCCGAGAGACACGGCCACCAGGCTGCCCGCGTACGCGCCGTCGGCGAGCAGGATGCCCACCCACCCCTGCTTGCCGCAGGCGTCGATTCCCAGGACGTCCATCGCACCCCGCACACCGACTCGGACCGAGAAGCTCTCGGCTCACCACAGCACCGGGCAGCTCGACGATCAGGCCCCGCGCAGATCCTTCACACGACGGAGCTTGCCCAGCGAGCGCTCCAGCGTCTCGGGCTCCACGATCGCCACCTCCACGGTGACGCCGACGCCGTCCTTGACTCCCTTGGCGATCAACCGCGCGGCGGCCTCGCGCTGCTCGGGCGCGCAGTCGGGGCGAGCCTCCACCCGCACCGTCATGTGGTCCATGCGTCCCTTCCGGCTGAGCTGGAGCTGGAAGTGCGGAGCGACGCCCGGGGTGCGCAGGACGACCTCCTCGATCTGGCTGGGGAAGACGTTCACCCCGCGCAGGATGATCATGTCGTCGCAGCGCCCCGTGATCTTCTCGATGCGGCGGAACGCCGGGCGTGCCGTCCCGGGCAGGAGGCGGGTCAGGTCGCGCGTGCGGTAGCGGATGACGGGCAGCGCCTCCTTGGTGAGCGAGGTGAAGACCAGTTCGCCCGCCTCCCCGTCGGCCAGCACCTCGCCCGTGATCGGGTCGACGACCTCCGGGCGGAAGTGGTCCTCCCACACGTGCAGGCCGTCCTTGGTGTCCACGCACTCCTGGGCGACGCCCGGCCCCATCACCTCGGACAGGCCGTAGATGTCGACGGCGTCGATGTCCATGCGCTCCTCGATCTCGCGGCGCATCTCCTCGGTCCACGGCTCGGCTCCGAAGATGCCGATCCTCAGCGACGTGGAACGGGGGTCCACTCCCTGGCGCTCGAACTCGTCGAGCAGGGTGAGCATGTAGGACGGCGTGACCATGATGATCTCGGGCTGGAAGTCCTGGATGATCTGGACCTGGCGGGCCGTCATGCCTCCGGAGGCGGGGATGACGGTGCACCCGGCCCGCTCGGCGCCGTAGTGCGCTCCGAGTCCACCGGTGAACAGGCCGTACCCGTAACTGATGTGGACCTTGTGGCCCGGGCGACCGCCGGCCGCGCGGATCGAACGGGCGATCAGATCGGCCCAGACGGACAGGTCGTTGTCCGTGTAGCCGACGACGGTGGGACGTCCGGTCGTGCCGCTGGAGGCGTGGATGCGGCGGACGTCGGACATGGGGACGGCGAACATGCCGAAGGGGTAGGTGTCCCGCAGGTCGGCCTTGGTGGTGAAGGGGAAGCGGGCCAGGTCCTCGAGCGAGTGGCAGTCCTCGGGTTTGACGCCGGCCTCGTCGAACTTCTTCCGGTACAGCTCCACGTTGTCGTAGGCATGTCGCAGCGTCGACTTGAGACGGCTGAGCTGGAGGTCCAGCAGTTCCGCGCGTGCCAGGTTCTCGGCGGCGTCCAGGAGGTGTCCGGGGCACGGTTCGCCCCGGCGGGCCCCGGCGGCCGACGTCGTCTTCGGTTCGATGCTCATCGCGACTCCTTGGATGTACTGCCCCTGAAGATGCGGCTGCGGCCACGGAACTCCGCGACGACCTCATCACCGCGCGTCACCGTGACGTCGTAGATGCCGTTGCGCCCGAACCGGGTCCGTTCCTGGGCGGTGGCGACCAGCACGTCGCCCTCGTGCACCGGGGCCACGAAGTCGATGTCGGCTCCGGCGGCCACCGTCGTCGGGCCGTGGCTGTTGCACGCGCAGGCGAAGGCGGTGTCGGCGAAGAGGAAGAGGTAGCCCCCGTGGGCGATCCGGTGGCCGTTGACCATGGCAGGGGTCACGGTCATGCGGAGCACGGCCGTCCCTTCGCCGTGCTCCAGGAGCTCGATTCCCAGGCGCCGGGACGCCTCGTCCGCGGCGAACATCGCCTCAACCGGACCTTTAGCACTATACGTGGACCTAATAGGTGTATCTACCATCTTGTATCCCGACCGAACATTCGGTTAGTGTGCGGTACGGCCAAGTAATCCAGCCGTATCCGTGCCTGTCAAGAGGTGGACCGTATGCCGCAGACGACTCCGGAACGCATCGACTTCTTCACCCGTCATCGCCCACTGCTGGACCAGGCGCTGGCTGCCGTCGAGAGCCGCGAGCACTGGACCCCCTACCCCGAGTCACCGAGCAAGACCTTCTACGGCGAGGACGCCGCGCGACTCGCGGAGAAGGCCTTCCGGGAGCAGCTCGGCGCCCCCTTCGACCTCCCCGGACATCCGGGAGACGGACGCGTCGCCCCCGGCGAGCGGTCCCCCTACGGCTTCGACCTGGGCATCAGCTACCCCCGGGTGGCACCGGCCGGGCTGCCGGCCGTCGCGGAGGCCGCGGCCGTCGCCTGGCGCAAGGCCGGCCCGGACGTCCGCGCCGGCGTCGCGGCCGAGATCCTCGGCCGGCTGAACGCCGCGAGCTTCGAGATCGCGCACGCCGTGCAGCACACCACCGGGCAGGCCTTCGTCATGGCCTTCCAGGCCGGTGGTCCGCACGCGCAGGACCGCGGCCTGGAGGCCGTGGCCCTCGCCTGGGGGGAGCAGAAGAGGTACGCGGCCACCGCCCGCTGGAGCAAGCCGCGGCGCAAGGGCGACCCGGAGGTGCTCGACAAGACGTTCACGCCCGTGGGCCGGGGCGTCTCGTTGCTCGTCGCCTGCAACACCTTCCCCACGTGGAACGGCTACCCGGGTCTGTTCGCCTCCCTCGTCACCGGCAACCCGGTGATCGTCAAGCCGCATCCCGGTGCCGTGCTGCCGCTGGCGATCACCGTCCGTGTCGCGCGGGAGGTGCTGGCCGAGGCAGGATTCGATCCCGACCTCGTCGTGCTGGCGGTCGAGCAGCCGGGTGACCGCATCGCCGGCGCTCTCGCCACGCATCCGGACGTGCGGATCATCGACTTCACCGGGTCCACCGAGTTCGGCACCTGGCTGGAGGACAACGCACGTCAGGCCGTGGTGTACACGGAGAAGGCGGGCCTCAACACCGTCGTGCTGGACTCGACGGACGACTACCGCGGGCTGCTGGGCAACCTCGCCTTCTCGCTCTCGCTGTACAGCGGGCAGATGTGCACCACTCCGCAGAATCTGCTGATCCCGCGCGACGGCATCGGCACGGACCAGGGCACGCGCACGGCGGACGAGTTCGCCTCGGACCTCGCCGCCGCCCTCGACCGGCTGCTCGCCGACCCGGACCGTGCCGCCGGCACGCTCGGCGCCCTCGTCAACGACGGCGTCCGTGAGCGGCTGGAACAGGCGGCCGAGGCCGGGCGCACCGTGCACGCCTCGACAAGGATCGCCCACCCCGAACACCCCGAGGCGGACGTCCGCACGCCGCTGATCGCCCGGCTCGACGCGGCTGCCGACCGGGCCGTCTACACCAAGGAGTGGTTCGGCCCCGTCTCCTTCGTCATCGGCACCGACTCCACCGAGCACAGCCTGCGCGTGCTGCGTGAGACGGTGCGCGAGCACGGCGCCCTGACCGCCGCGGTCCACTCCACGGACGAGAACGTGCTGGCGGCCGCCGAGGAGGCCGCCCTGGACGCCGGGGTGCACCTCTCCGAGAACCTCACCGGCGGTGTCTTCGTCAACCAGTCCGCCGCCTTCAGCGACTTCCACGGCAGCGCCGCCAATCCGGCGGCCAGTGCCACGCTCTCCGACGCCGCCTTCGTCACCGGCCGCTTCGCCGTACTGCAGTCGCGTCGACCGCACACCACCCCTACGTCCTCCGAGGAGGCCACCCGTGCCTGACGAGGTCTTTCTGATCGACGGCGCCCGCACCCCGCAGGGCCGTTACGGCGGCGCCCTGGCCTCGGTGCGCCCCGACGACCTGGCGGCCCTGGTGGTCGGCGAGGCCGTTCGGCGCTCCGGCGTCCCGGCGGACGCGGTGGACGAGGTGATCCTCGGCGCCGCCAACCAGGCGGGCGAGGACAACCGCGACGTGGCCAGGATGGCGGTGCTACTGGCGGGTCTTCCGCACACCGTGCCCGGCTACACCGTGAACCGGCTGTGCGCCTCCGGTCTGACGGCGGTCGCCTCGGCGGCCCAGGCGATCCGCGCGGGAGAGGCCGACCTGGTCGTCGCCGGCGGAGTGGAGTCCATGACCCGGGCGCCCTGGGTGACGGAGAAGCCCGGAACCCCGTGGGCGAAGCCGGGTGCGGTCCACGACACCGCCCTGGGCTGGCGCTTCACCAACCCACGCTTCGCGGCGGCGGACCATGAGATCCCGATGGGGGCTGGCCCGGAAACGGTGAAGGTCACCCTGTCCATGGGTGAGACGGCGGAGGAGATCGCGGCCCTCGACGGCATAGGCCGGGACGAGTCCGACGCGTTCGCGCTGCGCAGTCATCAGCGGGCCGTCGCGGCGCAGGAAGCCGGGCACTTCGACCGCGAGATCGTGCCGGTCGAGGTGAAGGGCGGCGAGGTCACCCGCGACGAGGGGCCCCGGCCCGGCACCACCCTGGAGAAGCTGGGCGCGCTGCGCACGATCTTCCGGCCGGACGGCATCGTGACGGCCGGTTCCTCCTCGCCGCTCTCGGACGGCGCCTCCGCGCTGGTCGTGGCGAGTGCCGCGGCCGTGAAGCGGTACGGCCTCACTCCCCGGGCCCGCATCGTCACCTCGGCCTCCGCCGGCGTGCAGCCCAACGTGATGGGACTCGGCCCGGTGCCCGCGACTCAGAAGGCACTGGCCCGCGCGGGCTGGGAGACGGCGGACCTGGACGCCGTCGAGCTGAACGAGGCGTTCGCGGTGCAGGCCCTGGCCGTGATCCGCCGGCTGAAGCTGGACGAGGACAAGGTCAACGCAGACGGCGGCGCGATCGCCCTGGGACATCCGCTGGGCTGCTCCGGTTCCCGCATCCTGCTCACCCTGCTCGGACGCATGGAGCGGGAGGACGCACGCCGGGGGCTGGCCACGCTGTGCGTGGGAGTGGGGCAGGGCGTGGCGATGCTGGTGGAGCGGGCATGAACGCGACCTCGTACGAGACGATCCTGGTGGACGAGCGCGAGGACCGGCTCGTCGTCTGCCTGCACCGCCCGGACGCCCGCAACGCCATCAACGCGCGCATGATCGAAGAGCTGCACGACGTCTGCGCACGGCTGGAGCGTGAACCGAAGCTGCTCCTGTTGACCGGCCACGGCGGTGTCTTCGCCGGCGGCGCCGACATCGCGGAACTGTTGCGGCGCGGTCGCGACGAAGCGCTGCAGGGCATCAACAGCCGCCTGTTCGAGCGCGTTCGGCGGCTGCCGATGCCGACGGTCGCGGCCGTCGACGGCTGGGCCCTGGGCGGTGGAGCGGAACTGTCCTACGCGTGCGACATCCGCATCGCCGGGCCCGACGCGGTCTTCGGCAACCCCGAGCCGGGCCTCGGCATCCTCGCCGCCGCCGGCGCCTGCTGGCGTCTTCCGGAGCTGGTGGGCGAGTCCGTCGCCAAGCAGGTGCTGCTCGCGGGACGCGACCTCGACGCGCGGGCGGCCCTGGCGGCAGGTCTGGTCATGGACGTCGTACCGGCGGAGAAGCTGCTGGACGCGGCGCACGCGGTGCTCGACCGCATGGCCCGCTCGTCCCGTACGGCCCTGCGGCTGACGAAACTCGTCGTCGACTCGCCCGGTGCCCACCCCGTCGCCGACGACCTCGCTCAGGCGGTGCTCTTCGAGGGTGAGGACAAGAAGGACCGCATGACCCGATTCCTGGAGAAGAAGAGGAGCCGAGCATGACGTCGGCACCGGCAGTCGTGGGCGTGATCGGCGGTGGCCGCATGGGCGCCGGGATCGCGCAGTCCTTCGCGACGGCGGGATCGGCCGTGACGATCGTCGAGAGCGACGAGCCCTCGGCCGCCCAGGCGCACGAGCGGGTGGCCACCGGGTTGAAGCGGGCCGCCGAACGCGACCGGCTCGCCGAACCGGCGGACCAGGTGCTCGGCCGCGTCACGAGCGTCGCGTCGTTCGCGGACCTGCCCCCGCATGCCGACCTCGTCGTCGAGGCGGTCTTCGAGGACGCGGGTCTCAAGGCGAGCCTGCTCGCCGAGGCGGAGAAGTTCGTGGACACCCGGACGGTTCTCGCCAGCAACACCAGCTCCCTCTCGGTCACCGAGCTCGCCTCGGCGCTCGCCGAGCCCGCCCGTTTCCTCGGCATGCACTTCTTCAACCCCGTGCCGGCCTCCGAACTGGTCGAGATCGTCGTCGCCCCGGCCACGAGCGCCGACACCCTGCGGAGCGCCCTCGACTGGACCCGCTGCCTCGGGAAGAAGGACGTCGTCGTCAACGACTCCCCGGGCTTCGCCAGCAGCCGTCTCGGTGTGGCACTGGGACTGGAGGCGATTCGCATGGTCGAGTCCGGGGTCGCCGAGCCGGAGGCCATCGACGACGCCATGCGGCTGGGCTACAAGCACCCGATGGGCCCGCTCCGGCTGACCGACCTCGTCGGACTGGACGTACGCCTGGCCATCGCGGAGCACCTGCACGCCACCCTCGGCGAACGCTTCGCCCCGCCGCAGCTGCTCCGCGACAAGGTCGCCCGCGGGGAACTGGGACGGAAGACCGGACAAGGGTTCTACACATGGCGGTGAGCGCCCCTTCCGGATTCAAGGAGTCTCGTCATATCATGGACCGAACGAACGGTCGGTTGGGATTGGTGGTAGGGATGACTGCACGACAGGCCGGGCCCTCGCCGGCGGAGGACGCGCCGCCCGGGTTGCAGGAGCGCTTCGACGACACCATCGCGCGCGACCAGCGGATCGAGCCGCGCGACTGGATGCCGGACGGCTACCGCAACACGCTGATCCGGCAGGTGGCCCAGCACGCGCACTCGGAGATCATCGGCATGCAGCCCGAGGGCGAGTGGATCACCCGCGCGCCGTCGCTGCGCCGCAAGGCGATCCTGTTCGCCAAGGTCCAGGACGAGGCCGGCCACGGGCTGTACCTGTACTCCGCGGCCGAGACCCTGGGCGCCGACCGTGCCGACCTCACCGAGCGGCTGCTCGAAGGCCGCCAGAAGTACTCCTCGATCTTCAACTACCCGACCCTGACCTTCGCCGACGTCGGCGTCATCGGCTGGTTCGTGGACGGCGCCGCCATCTGCAACCAGGTGCCGCTGTGCCGCAGCTCCTACGGGCCGTACGCGCGTGCCATGGTGCGCATCTGCAAGGAGGAGTCCTTCCACCAGCGGCAGGGCTACGAGCTGCTGATGACGATGATGCGCGGCACCGAGGCCCAGCGGGAGATGGTCCAGGACGCGGTGAACCGCTGGTGGTGGCCGTCGCTGATGATGTTCGGCCCGCCCGACGACGACTCGCCCAACTCGGCGCGCTCCATGGCCTGGAAGATCAAGCGGCACAGCAACGACGAGCTGCGCCAGCGGTTCGTGGACATGACCGTGCCGCAGGCCGAGAAGCTCGGCGTCACCCTGCCCGACCCCGAGCTGCGCTGGAACGAGGAGCGCGGCCGGCACGACTTCGGCACCCCCGACTGGTCCGAACTGAAGCGAGTGATCAGCGGCGACGGGCCGTGCAACACCGAGCGGACGGCGCGGCGCCGGGCCGCGCACGAGGAAGGCGCCTGGGTGCGCGAGGCGGCAGCCGCGCACGCCGCCAAGCAGGCCACCAGGACGAAGGACGGAGCAGCGGCATGAGCGAGCAGCAGACGAAGAGGGACGGCTGGCCGCTGTACGAGGTGTTCGTGCGGGGCAAGCGCGGACTCAACCACGTCCACGTCGGCTCCCTGCACGCAGCCGACGACCGCATGGCCCTCACCCACGCCCGCGACCTGTACACCCGGCGCAACGAGGGCGTGAGCATCTGGGTGGTGCGCTCCGAGCACATCACCGCCTCCACCAGAGACGAGAAGGACCCCTTCTTCGACCCGAGCGCCGACAAGGTCTACCGGCACCCCACCTTCTACGACATCCCCGACGACGTCCCGCACATCTAGGAGCAGGTCATGAGCGACGACCACGTCTACCTGTCCCTGGCCGAGGGACACGAGGACAGCGACGCCCGCTGGGCCTTCGGCACCGGCTTCGAGGACCCGCTGTACGGCGTGAGCACGGCCGTCCCCGAGGGCGTCGACCGGGCCGAACTGGCCGCGAGCTGCCTGGCACTCGGCGACGACGCCCTCGTCACGGCCCAGCGGCTGGCGGAGTGGACCACGCGCGCCCCGGAGCTGGAGGAGGAGGTGGCGCTGGCCAACATCGGGCTCGACCTGCTCGGCCAGGCCCGTCTGCTGTACGCCCGCTGCGGGCAGGTCGACGGCACCGAGCGCGGCGAGGACGCGTACGCCTACTTCCGCGACCCGGACGAGTTCCGCAACGTACGTCTGGCCGAACTGCCCAACGGGGACTTCGCGTTCTCCATGGCACGGCTGCTGGTCCTCTCCAGCTGGCGCCTGGCCCACTTCGAGCGGCTCGCCGCCTCCGCCGACCCGGTGCTCGCCGCCATCGCCGCCAAGGGCGTGAAGGAACTGACCTATCACCGGCAGTACGCCGCCGAGTGGGTCGTCCGGCTCGGCGACGGCACCGAGGAGTCGCACCGGCGCATGCAGGCCGGCCTCGACCAGGTGGCCCCGTATCTGAGCGAGTTGTTCGCGGCCCATGACGCCGGGACGGCGGTCCTCGCCGTGCTGGGGCAGGTCGCCGAAGCGGCCGGCCTGGCCCTGCGGGACGTGCCTCCGTCGGCGGCCGGCTCCGGACGCGAGGGCGGGCACACCGAGCACCTGGCCCCGCTGCTGGCGGAGCTGCAGAGCGTGGCCCGAGCCCACCCGGAGGCGACATGGTGACCGTCCTCACCGACGCCCGGCGCGCCCGGCACGTCGCCGAGCAGGTGCCCGACCCCGAGCTGCCGATGCTCACCCTGGCCGACCTCGGCGTGCTGCGTGACGTGCGGGTGACATCCGAGGGCACGGTCGTCGCCGACCTCACACCGACCTACTCCGGCTGCCCGGCCATGTCCGAGATGCGGGCCGGGGTGGCCGCGCGGCTCAACGCCGCCGGCTACGACCGCGTGGAGGTGCGCACGGTCCTGGACCCGCCGTGGACCACCGACTGGATCACCCCCGAGGGCCGCCGCAAGCTCGCCGAGCACGGCATCGCACCCCCCGGACCCGCGCCGCGCCCGGCGCCCGGACCCGTGCCGCTGGTGCTGGCCGCGACCCGCCGGGTGGTGCCCTGTCCGCGCTGCGGGACGACGGACACGGAGGAGACCTCCCGCTTCGGCGCCACCTCCTGCAAGGCGCTGTGGCGCTGCCGCGCCTGCCGCGAACCGTTCGAGTACGTCAAGGAGATCTGATGGAGGACCTGTTGGCCCCCGCCGACGCGGCCCCCGCCCCGGTGCGGCGCACGCGCCGCCGCCCCGCCTTCCACACGTTGCGCGTGGCAGCGGTGGAGCGGCTGTGCGAGGACGCGGTCGCGGTGAGCTTCGACATCCCCGACGAGCTGGCGCAGGAGTTCGCCTTCGAACCCGGCCAGTCGCTCACCCTCCGCCGCCAGGTGGACGGACGCGACGAGCGGCGCTCGTACTCGATCTGTTCTCCCGTGGGTTCCCGGCCCCGCATCGGCGTCCGGGTGGTCCCCGGCGGTCTGTTCTCCTCCTGGCTGGTGAACGAGGTCGGCCCGGGCGACACCGTCGAGGTGATGGGCCCGGTGGGTGCCTTCACCCCCGACCTGACCACACCCGGGCACCACGTGCTCATCGCGGCCGGCTCGGGCATCACGCCCATGGTCTCCATCGCCGAGTCGGTCCTCGCCGCCGACGAGACCTCTCGGGTCACCCTCTTCTACGGCAACCGCCGCACCGACTCGGTGATGTTCGCCGACGAACTGGCCGACCTGAAGGACCTCTATCCGGCCCGGTTCCAGCTCGCGCACGTGCTGTCCCGCGAGCCCCGCGAGGCCGAACTGCTGACCGGCCGCCTGGACGCCGACCGGCTGGCCGCGCTCGTCGACGGCCTGGTCGACGTCTTCGAGGCCGGCCACTGGTGGCTGTGCGGCCCGCACGGCATGGTCCTCGACGCCCAGCGGGTGCTGGCCGGGCTGGGTGTGCCGGACGACCGGATCCACCAGGAGCTCTTCTTCGCCGGGGACGAGCCCGTCGCCACCGTCCGCCACGAGGAGCCCCGAGCCGACGGACCGGTCAGCGAGGTGACCGTCGTCCTGGACGGACGCTCCACCACCTCCCCGCTCTCCCGCGAGGCCACCATCCTCGACTCCGCGGCCCGGGTCCGCCCCGACCTGCCCTTCGCCTGCAAGGGCGGCGTCTGCGGCACCTGCCGCGCGCACATCACCGAGGGCAAGGCGGACATGCGCCGCAACTACGCGCTGGAACCCGCCGAGGTGGACGCCGGATACGTCCTGACCTGCCAGACCTACCCCGTCTCCGAGACCCTGACCGTCGACTTCGACAGCTGAGGAGGGGCGGGGGGGGGGGGGGGGGGGGGGGGGGGGGGGGGGGGGGGGGGGGGGGGGGGGGGGGGGGGGGGGCGAGGGGGGGGGGGGCGCGGCCCCGCGCGTCTCGTCTCAGCCCC
>NZ_JBWKFL010000038.1:0-31822 GCF_056434305.1 Streptomyces sp. NPDC044061
GCGCAATCCCCGTAACTACCTGGCCTTTCTCGGACTCGCCGCCGCCCTCTGTTGCTACAAACGCCTCGTCCGCCTCACCACGTAGGACACGGTCTAAAGACGGCCAGGACGCCGGCCAGGCACCGCACTAATGCCTCAAGTTACCTCCTGACCCTCACTACGCCTCGCACAGGCCCGCCGGCCAGCCTGACCATTCCATCGCCGCTCACGGCTTGGCGTTCACTGGCCGCTGCGATCAGATCAGCGCCGGAGGTACAGGTGATACATCAGCGCCGATGCCCCATGTGTTCAGGTTCCCTGCGAACGCGGGCCTTGAGCCGGTACGCGAGGGCTTACCAAGGTGGGAGATGCGCAGTTTGAGCAGTCGGGCAAGCCGAATGCGTTGGCTGGGCGTCGCCCAGGCCTGGTGATGGTCGAGGAGTTCGACGGTGGCGGTATTGAACGCGGCGCCGGTTTGCCGGGTGCCGGTGATGGCGCTGAGATAGAAATCCAGGTTCGCGTTGCCCGACGTGCTGGTGGGATCGGTGGCCGTGCCGCCGTCAGGGGTGATGCCGAGGAAAGCAGCGCCAAAGCTGGGCAGCGAAGTCGCCGCATCGGGCAGCACGTTGCCGGTGGAGTGGCTCAGCCGTTGCCGACCCAGTGCATCACGGGTGTTCAGCAGCGCCATCAGCCCTGTGTTGATTCTACGGGACAGCTCGGTACGGCTGGCCGCCAACCGCGGCTGCTCGAGGAGCAACTGCCCGTAATAAGCGGTGTGCAGCGCGGTGTTGATCAGTTCTTCGTTGTTGTTGTCCTGGGGGTCCTGGTGCATGGTCTCGTGCGAGAAAATCACCCCGAGGAGCCGGAAGTCCTCATAGCGATACCGCTGGTTGAAAACGATGTCGGACTGATGATTCGGGGCCGTGAAGCTCTGGGCGACCGCGTCCTGAGCTGGCGTGGTACCGAAAGAAACACGTCTGACGACACCATCGCGGACCGCCCGAATGCTGCCCCGCGCGGAGCTACCGGCCAGGGAGGCGAGGGCGGCACGCAGGTTCAGATCGGGTACCACAGCCGCAATCTGCTGGCTGGAGAAGATGTCCAGCCCCTCCTCGACCGCGCGCCGCCCACGGGGCTCAAGTGTGACTTTGAGTTCGCGGATCAGCTCCTGATCAGTGATCTGCCGCGGTGGGGCGGGAACCATGAGCGGCGCCTGCGGGTACGCCTGGGTGGTGAGCAGGCCCACATCGGCGGGCGGGAAGGGCGGCTGGGCCAAAAGCCGCTGTGCCTCAATGTCCGAATCGCCTGCATCCGCATCAGCACTGGCTCCACCGTGATCGGCCAACGCAGGGGCGGCCGTCACCAGGAGGCAGGCGGGCAGGAGTGCCGCGGCTGCCAGCATCGAGACAGCGACCCGCCGCTGCGTACGAAGTGCGATCATGCAACATGCCTATCCAGCGACAATGGGCCGCTGGACGTACCACGCCACACCACAATCGGACATTCACCCACCTGGCAACCCTCAGCGCGCACACCCAACATCTGGACGGAGCAGAACCCGGGTACCAGAACCGGACCTCCGACAGGTGGCAAGAATGCCGCGCACTCGAGCGCGACCAGTCCCCCCCGGACCGCACAGAGCGTCGAATCGCCGGCCCCGGCACCAGGTGCGCCACACAACGGCCGGTGCTCGGATTCCTGAGGAAATCACCTCCCATAGGACCAGAGCCACGGCGGGCGACGCTCACCCCGGTCCTGCGCGTCTGCGCCGGCCATGTCGCACAGCACAACGACCTGCCCACGCCCCCTGAACGCCTCACGGCAGCGCGACACCCCCGCCCTGCTACGCTTTTTCACCTGGGCGCCAGCCGACCACCAGGCCCCCCGCTACGAACAGAAAGCCCACGCCACCCACCCCGCGCAGCGCGCGGCCGTGGCCGCCTGGTGGACCGCCGCCGGTGGTACACCGCCCGCCCACACCCGGTCCCACTGCTGAGCTTGTTCTCTAACCTGCCGGGAGGTGCGAGGTCGGCTCGGGGAAAATCACCGGTGGTGGCACTGGCACCGGCAGGGAGCCCCCGAGACGGCGTCGGTGCCGACCGGTCCGGACCCACACCCCCGTGGTGTGTCCGCACCGGGTCACCCGGAATTCTTCTCGGCACGGTGCCAGGAGCTTCGGTGGCCGGGTTGTGCAGGTGGTATCTGCTGGTTGCCTGCCGCCGGGGGTCTGCAGCCCCCCGGCAGTGTGAGCCGTCGGTCAGCTCAGCCGTGCGTCGGCGTAGACGGCCATCGCGTCGCGCTGGTAGACGGCCAGTCCGTCGGCGATCCGGTCGAAGTTCGTACGGAACTGAGGGCCGTCGACGTAGGTCTGGGCCAGTCCCTTGTACGCGGCCGCGCACGGGGTCCAGAACCGGCACACGCCCTGGTAGTGGGCGTCCACCTCGGCCTGCACCGCAGGATCGGCGACGGGTGTGCCGGCCACCATGAACTCCGCCATGCGGATCATCTGAGCCGTCACCTCACGCTGCCACTGCTCCATGCCCTCGGCGGTCATCCCCGCGATGGCTCGCTGGGACTGCTCCCAGTGCTCCGGCCACCGCTCGCGCGCCTCCGCCTCGTGGCGGCCGGGCTCGAATCCCTCGAACAGGTTCTCCGGCCTGTTGATCTTTGCCATGTCGCTGTTGTCCTTGCCTTCCTCCAGTTCGGCGATGGTGCGGCCGACCGTGCGGGCGAGCGTCTCCAGCCGGTCGCGTTCCGCAAGCAGTCGTCGGTGGTGCTCGCGGAGTGCAGCCAGCTGATCTACCTGGCTGTCCAGGACCGCCTGGATCTCGCGCAGCCCCAGGTCCAGCTCCCGCATCAGCAGGATCTGCTGCAGCCGCAACAGATCGGCCTCCTCGTAGTACCGGTGCCCGTTGCTCCCGATCCACGCCGGCGGCAGCAGGCCGATCTCGTCGTAATGCCGCAGCGTCCGGGACGTCACCCCGGACATCCGGGCCACATGCGCGATCGACCAGGCCATTTCCCCGCCTCCCATTGCCGGGCCGGTCTCTCCGGCCACACCTAAGACGGTAGGAGTTGACGTAGCGGAAACCGCAAGCCGGAACCGGCCCCGGATTGCGGAACGACGGCTGCGGCCGTTCGAAGGCTCGACCCGCCGGGACCTGACTGGGAACGGGTTCTCAGCTTCTTCATGGTCTGGCCTCGAACGATGTCCCGAACGTGGTCGCCCGTACGAGGATTCCGGGGACGTGAACACGGCCAACGTCTGATCCTGTGCTCCGACCAAAGAGGCACTTGACCAGCACGAAGGCCGTGGGGGAATGAGTCTGCTGCAACCTGGCGTCTAGCGGGAAGCGTTCGCCGTAGCGTCACGCTTCCGCGACGACTTCTTCGACTGCCTGATCGTGCGGGGGGACACGCTGTTCGAGCTGACCGACGCATAGACCATCTTCGCGGTCCAGGAAGCCGCGCAAGCACGCCCGTGCCAGTCCGTCACCTGCGGCCAGGCTGGGCGGCGGAACCGATGGGACGGATTCCGGGCTGGTCTCTCCGTGGACGGCCGTCCCGTGAGGCGGCGTTCCAGACGTGGCATCGAGGCGATGCCGGGCTTGACCCGGGTTGGGGCCGCTGGTTTTGTTCACCGCCCCGCCGACAGAGCAGTACCAGGAACTCAGGATGGATCGGGGGGCGGAGGCTCAAGCCGCACTTGCCCGCCATCGAGATACCTGACGAGCGCTGGCGGCCGATAGGTTGGGTCCAGGTCGAATCGTTGCTTGGCAGTGATCCTGGATTCGATCGCCACTCAGCTAATCGAGTCACCCACGATGGTGGCAGTGGCTGCGGCACTGCATTGCGAGACATCGGTGAGCACACCTCACGCCATCACAGAACAACAGTCGGGATCCGGAACTCGACTCCGTTGATCACCAGCCCCGGCTTCCTCCTAGACGCCCTTCAGGGACTTTCGTCGTAGATTGCCGTACTCGCCGAGCCAGTTACGAAACTTCCCGCGGCTGCTCTCCTCGCTCCCCCACCAGCCGTGCTGCACCGGCGCTCATGCCAGTGGATCCCTCTCCACCGTCCCGGCTCGCGGACGATCCCGCGCTTGGCCTCCAACTCTCCCAGTTGGTAGCGCACCGCTTCGCCGATCTGCACCGTCGTCGGCGCTTCGCCGTGCTCGACGATGTGCTCGCGGATACAGCGGAGGATGCGCTCCTCGGTGTCGGTGAGGTGGTCAACACGATGCACAAAAACAGAAGGAAGAAGCGTGGGGCCCGATCTCACGGCGGGCCCCACAGGGCCAGGAGTACCTGGCATCGGCATGTCCAGCCTACGGGCCTGACACCAAGACGCCGGCTGGGGAGGCACGTGAGCGCAGAGGAGGGTTGGTGGCGGTCCCGCGCGACGTGCGAACGGGGCGCGGGACCGCCAAGCCCTGCTGCCTGTCAGAGCCGGGCAGTAAAACTGTACGAAATACTCTCATACGTCGCACGTGCATCGGTGCGAGAGGGGCGCAGCAGGGTCCGGCGCTCGCGTTCGTCGGAGTTCCGTGACTCCGCATGGCGGCCTCCAGGGAACGCCGCATGCGCCGGAAGCTCGCCGTAGGAAGGGACCAGGCTAGAGGGGTGGTTGCCATCCGCCCCAGTGCGTCTTGTGGCCGGGCGGGGGCCAGGATGCCGTTCCATCGGGGTCGGCCCACAGGCGGCCCACCCATTCGCACTCCGGGATCGCGCCTTCCCAGTCGTCGGTGCACCGGTCGGCCCAAGTCCGGCCCACCATGACCGGCCGGGTCACCACGCCGCTGGCGACGTCCTGCACCCGCACCACCAGACCGAGCCCGTTGACCCCAGGGTTCCCCCGCGGACCGTAGGACACATCGAGCACCCCACAACGGTGAGCGTGCAAGAAGTACCGTTCCAGATCGGCTGGGACGCAGGCGGTCAACTCCCGTCCCCAGAGCTTCACCTGGGGTCCGTGGACCGCATCGACCGCGACGCAGAACAACCGGCCGTCGACGAAGTAGGCATACACGGCAGGCTCTGCAGGCCATCTGCCGAACTCCACGCCGAGGGTCTCCCAAAACAAGGGGTCAGCCTGGAACCGACGCAGCTCGGTCATGCCCAGCAGTGCTGCGGCGACCTCAGTGATACGCATGCCGAAACACAGCGGCCCGACGCCTTCCAGGGACATCAGCTCCCAGTCCAACCGCGGCGACCCCTTCACGGCACCCCGAAGCTCTGCTGCCACCGTCTCGCCACCCGTCCCCGCCCACACACCGAGCCGCCCTGATTCTCGGCACTCAGCATCACGCTGGCATTGCACCACGCTCAAGATCGTTCACGGAACTGCGGACGGAGCCGTTTTCAAAAGTCCCCAACACGACCACCCCCGCTGTGACCCGACCACAGCCCCGACCACGCACGTCACAGCGCTGCGCAGTACCCGGGACGAGGGTCTGTTGTTCAGGCTGCGCAGTGCCCTATCCACGGTTACGCAGTCCAGGAGGCGGTAGGCAGTCAGCTGTGTGGTGGAGGCGCCGGAGGCGGCTGGACCACGCCGGGTATGAGGCTCAGCGCGTCGCCATACGCGATGCCCTGGAGCCAGCCGGGGGGTCGGCCAGCCAAGGAAGACATCTACACACAAGCCCGTAACGGATGGGCAAGTACATGATGACCCAGGGTCCAAACCGCTGCGCCGCGTTCTGGCTGGAGTTCGGCACGGTCCTCAAGGAAGGACTGGTCACCGACTCCCTCATCCGTCGCCGTGACGTTGTGGGATCTCGCCGACAGTCACACGGTTCGAGTTCGGGCCAACGGGCTCTTCTTCAGCTGCGATTCGAGGACCTCGTAGGCCGGGGCCGTGCAAATAGGAGGGCCGCTGCACGGGCCGGGGCCCGCCAGAGCCTGCACGGCGGCCGGCGTACGCCCTGGTCCGCCGTTTCCGCGTCAAGTCGGCATCACCCCGTGAATCCGCGACAGGGTGAACATCCGTTCCTCGTCGCGCAGTTGGCACCACGCGTACAGGTACGGCGGGTCGAGGGCCAGGTCGCTGAGCGTGCGGATCGTGCGCTTGCCCGTGGTGGCGACGTACTCGATCGTGACCGCCGTGCCGTCGTCGACGGCGTGGGCGAGTTGACGGACATCGGTGTAGGACAGGCGCCTGGCGTATTCGGCGATGATTTCTTCGGTGTCGGTGGTGAAGGAAACGCCGTTGTGCGGGTCGGGGGCGGGACCGGTGAGCGGGGCGGTGGCGAGCCGGGCGGCCAGCGCGGTCAGCTCGGCAGACGCGGGTGCGGTGGTCGTCAGGGCCCGGGCGCCGGGCGCACCGGTCGGCTTGCGTGGCGGCGGAACCGGCGCGGTCGCCCGGTGGCTGCGGGGCCGCTCGATGCGTACGGTGCCGTCGGCCGACTCCGCGACCGGCGCGTAGCCCTCGGCCCGCAGTGCCGCGAGCGTCTTCTCCAGTGATGAGCGACTGACAAGAACCGTCGGGGCGAGCTGCCGCACGCCCAGCTTGGAGAGTCTGCGGTGGGCGGCGAGTTCGGCGAGAAGGGCGGGTTCCTCGCCGTGGATCACGCAGGCGGCCGGGGCGATGCGGATCCGTCCGTGGCCGCGTGCCGTGTCGTTGATCAGGTACGCCAGCGGCTGCGGCAGCGGGCCGGTGGCGACGGCGGCCAGGTCCGTCTCGATGGCGTCGGGGCAGCGGCCGGCGTCCAGGGCGCGGCGAACGCTCCTCGGGCTGAAGCGCCACACCGAGGCTGTGCCGCCGGCCTCCCGGTCGGCGACCGAGTCCAGCAGCGTGACCAGCCGCGCAGCGGGCGTGCCGGTGACGACGGCGGTCAGGTCGGCGCCGAAGCGGGCCGTCGTGGCGGCCTCGGGCAGCAGGCGACGGCAGACCTCGGACAAGCCCTCGGGGTCTTCGGCCAGCAGCGCGGCGCCGATCGGGGAAAGGGCGCCGCGGGCGAGGACGCCGAGCAGCTCCGCTTCCCGGGTCACGGTGGCGAACGGTGTCGCGTCCTGCGGTAGTACCTCGGCCAGCGGACGGGACCAGGCGGTCACGGACCCCAACTCCTCCACCCTCTGCGCGGCTTGACCAGGTGGGATCCGGGAAGCGGCGGTGAGCAGCCCGTGCCGGGCCTGCAGGCAGCCGCCGCAGGGCGGGGCTCCGGCCAGGGCGGGCAGCGCCTTGTCGTCCTCGTTGCGGGTCTGTGAGGGGGTGAGCGCAAGGGACCACCAGGCGTGCACCAGCACATGAAGCCGCTGTGAGGGCTCGAACTCCGCCCAGGTGTCGTAGGCGTCCGTTGTCGCCACCCGGTCACCGTCACGGGCCATCAGACCGGCCTCGTACGCCGTCTCCAGGGTGAGGCGCACGATGGCCTCCTCGCAGCGTGCCACCTTGCCGATCCTGGCCAGTTCGCGGGCGCCGACTCCGCCGGACTTCAGCCGGGCGGGCGGAGCAGTCGCACAGACCGAAAGGACCGAGGCAGCGTGGCCGGCGAACGCCGTGGCCGCTGCGGACGCCTCCCCGTCCACCTCCGCCGGGGTGACGGGTACCAGAGGCGTGGCGGGCGGCGCGGGATCGAACGGAGCATGCCGGCCGGGCCCGCGCAACGCGAGCGTCACCTCGGCGGGCATCCGCGGGGGGCCGTAGCTGTATCGGCCCTTAACCAGCAGGCCCCGGTCCAGCGCCCAGCGCGCACCCGGTTCGGGGGCTGCTGGGCCCCCGAAGGTGGTAAGCGGCTCCGGTCGGTACCCGGCCTCCGCCCGGCGCTCCAGCAGGTCCCGGGCGTCGGCCGGGGCCAGCGCGACCACGGCGGCGACACGCGTCGGGTCGCTGTGGTGCTCTAGGAGCGCCGCGAGGCGCTGCGGCTTGGTCACGGCAGGCCGCATGCCCAGAGCCGTCAGCATCCGGCGCAGTTCCTCGGAGGTCGTGTCCTTCAGCAGCGTCGCCAGCGGCTGGTCCAGTCCGAGCGGTGTGTCCCACGCCTGCCGCAGGGGCGCCGCCATACGCAGTGCTCCCCCATTGTCCGGCCAGACCAGTGCATGTGCGGCCAGCGTCTGGAGTGCCGCTTCCAGGCCGCGTGCGGCCTCACCCTCGGTTGCGTGGAGCAGGTCCGCCAGGACGTCGCGCGACACCGGTGCAGTCAGTGCCGCCAGTGCCTCGGCCGCCTGCAGGGCGGGAAGCGTCAACCGGGGCAGCGCCAGGGCCACCGAGCCCGGGCGTTGCAGGCGTTCGGCCAGTTCGCTCACCGAGCGGGGCTCCGGCGGGGACACGACGTCCAGGCGCGCCGCGAGCACCCCCTTAAGGTGTGCGGCATCGAGGCGGTGCAGCCACGCTGCAAGGGTCGACTTACCGGAATTCACTGATCAGCACACCTCGTCTAGAGCGACGCCACGCTGTGGTACGGCCTTTCAGCATGACGCATGTGGCGACGCGGTCTCGTCCCGCCAGGCGCGCACTGGCCCGAGTACCGCGACCCGCAACCCCTGAGCAGATCCACCACCCACCTCTCAGCCCCAGCTCTCGCACATCGTCGCAATTTCATCGGGATTTCAGCATGCCCGGTCATGGTTGCAGACGCGACCGACGTCCACTGAAGCGGAATGCCAGGTGGCTGAAGTGGAGCTGCCAGCTGCCCCGTTGGCCGTGGCCGCGTGCCCGCACCGGGTTTCGAAATGTCGTACGAGGGGCCTGCCGCGGAAGACGGCAGCCCCAACACGCGCACACAAGGGCCACGAGGGGCGGATGCCAGGCTCCAGCTTTCAATGCCTCAACAAGAAACGGAGTTTACGTGAGAAGTAATGGGATATCGGGATGGTTAGCACAGAAGGGGAGAAGGGCGAGGCTGGCACCGCAAGCGCCCCCCGCTCCGCCTAGCCCGCCCCCGTTGGCCCCGCTCTCCTCCGGTGCATCAGTGCGGCCCACCCCGACGCCACGCGAGCCTCCTGTGGTGCCTCCGCTACCGACCCAACCGCCTGCTGTGCAGCTGCCACGGCCGGCGGGATCGGCCAGCGCATGGCTCCGACAAGGGCGTGCACTGCCGTTGACCGCCATAGGCGTCGCCTTGGCGGTGCTCGTGAGCCTCGTGTACGTACTGTTGCCGAGTAGTACCAGCCACTCCCAGCGGGAAGCCTCAGCCCCTCATGTCCCGCCGGCCCACCGGGGGGTGTTGGCCGCCCGGACACTGAGTGCCCTTCCAGCCGTGACTCTGTCGACAGCCTATGCCCCGGTCGTGCACATGCCCGTGACCCACGCAACGCTGACAGTCACAGCGTCGGGACAGGCGTCGGGAACTCTGAGCGAACCCGTGGCCGGCAAATCCGCGCTTGCGTGGTCCGGTGACCAGCTCTATCTGAAAGGCGACGCGGAGTTCTGGGCGCAGCAAGACCCGTTGTACGGCACGGACCTGACCAGCAGCGGCCGCTGGATCGCGCCGAAGAAGCGCTCCGGCTACTACATGCTCGACAACTTCGCCGTGAACGCCGGTTCCCTGACGCCGAAGTCACTTGCCGCGGTGGTCACGCAAGTCACCTCCGATCCCGACGCCGTGCAGCAGAATGCGGGAACGATCGAGGGGCACAAGGCGGTCTCGTACACGGCGCAGGGCTGGACCGTCGTCCTCGCCGACGAATCGCCCTACACCGTGCTCGCCATCGGCGGGGATCCCAGCCACGAAAGCCCGGTCAAGCCCGCTGCCTGGCACGCGCCTCGGCGCAACAAGGGCAGGGCGGAGTCGGCCGATTACCGCGCCACGGCCACGCCCGCCGACTACGCGGACGGTGACTACAGCTCGTACCTCTTGATGGTTCCGAAGCCCGCCACCAACGAGCAGACGACCGCGGTCCGTTCGACCGTCGCTGCGGCCGCGTCCGCCGCTGTCCCTCCTGCCACATCATCCGAAGTGGTCTCCACGTCCATGGGGCCGGACTTCACCATCACCAACAACAGTGGGTACCTGTGTACGACCAACCCGTGCTCGTACTCCTTCACGGTCACGAACAGCGGGGACGAGGCGGGAGCGGCAACCCTTTATCTCAGCCTTCCTGCCGTGCCCGATCAGCCCCACCCCCTCGGCGTTCTGCAACCCAAGCAGTCCAAGCAGGTCAGTGGCACACGCCCCAACATCGCCGTCGGCACCGGGCGGACCGTGAAACACACCGACTACGCCTGGGTGTACTCGTCCGCCGAGTACGGATCGGACCCCAAGGTGGGAAGCCGTCTGCACGCACGGAACCTGCGGCCGGACGATGTCCGCGTCGGGACTCCCCTGAAACCCACTGTGGCGAAGCTGCTGGACCTGATGACGAAGGACAGGCCGACCAGCGACACGGGAGCCGGTGACAAGGCACTCGATGCGCTCGAGGGGGCCAACAACCAGGGCGAGTTGCCCGATCTGTCGGCGATCGTCGACTCCGGCCGCCTCGAGAACCCCGAGGACCTGCGCGAGATCCTCCCCACCACCGGCCAAGTCGACACCACGGAGCAAGTCGACAACCGGCATGTACTGCAGCAAGTTGCGCAACTGCTGCGGACCGATCCGCTCGCGAAGGTCACCTGGGCCGGGCCGTACAAGGTCGACGGAAAGACGTACCGGGCCGACTACATCTACACGACTACCCGCCAGGGCCAGGAGAGCAAGCGCGCCGTGCGGGCGAAGACCGTGCAGAGCCCGGAGCAACTCGGGGCGCAGATGAGTCTCGGCGCCGAGCAGCTCAACGGTGAACGCCAGGGTTCCACGAACGCCGGGAGCGAGAAGGCACCGCCCGGCTTCGAACGTGTTCTGCAGATCCACCTCGAGCCGGGCGTGGGCCCACTCTTGGCGCTGGCCACCACGACCCGCCTGGAGCAACTCCTGTCGACGGGAGCGCAGTTCCGGCAGGCGCGGGAGAGCCTGTGCGAGCCGAACGGCGCCGGCCCCCGCGTCGACCGCCTCGTCATCGTCAACGAGGCGGGCACCCACCAGTGGACGGACCTGCGCAGGCTCGGCGCGCACTGCGCCGGCTCCGGCGGGGCTCCGGCCTCACCCAGCGCATCGAGCAGTGACAAGCCAGACGACAAACCGACCTGCCTGACGCAGCGTCCGCCGAACGGTGTCGTAGAGTCCAGCGGCGCAGGCTGGATCTACTACGCCCCGACCGGGTCGCACAAGCGTGCCACTGCGGCCACCGCGTGCCTGAAGAACCCGGTGGGCAAAGGCACCGGTTCCAACGCCGACAGTCCCGGCATGGACGAGGCACGGAAGCGCGCGAAGGCCCTGTACCCAAACGCGGACGAGGGGAAGCTGGTCAACAGCTGCCACCTGATACCCAAGGCGCTCGGAGGCCGCGGCATTCAGCGCAACCTCACGCCGTGCTGGGCCACACCCGTGAACGTCGGCGCCATGACCCGCATCCAGTCCTTGGTCACCGGTTTCCTCGCCAAGGGAGGCATCGTGAAGATGACGGTGCTGGCCAAGTACAAGAATGGCGAAGTGATCCCGCACGCGTTCACGTTCAACATCATCACCTGGGACTCCCGCGGCAATCCGTATCCGCTCGCGGTTCCCGGCGGTGGCACGGTGCAGAACGTCAAGGACGGGCACTATCTCAATCCCTGAGAGAGGTGGTGAGGCAATGGTGCGGGACGACATCGCCGCGTTCGCCCGGATCGCTGGAGTCGCGCCCGGGGCGGTGTCGGCGCTGCCCTGGGAGGAGTCCCGGACCGCGTTCGGTCTGGAACTGCCCGCCGACTACCGGGCGTTCATCGACGGCTTCGGGGCCGGGACGGTAGGCAGCCGACTCACGCTGTCCACCCCGTGGCCCCTGCACGACGCCGAAGCTGGAATCACTGCCCTGCGCGCGATGCTGAACGACGCGGCCGAGACCGGCACCCTCCTGCGCGGCTTGCGCGAGGAGTTCCCGGCCCTGTTCCCGTACGCCTTCCATCCCGAGCCCGGCGGTCTGCTCGGCTGGGCCAGCGGTGTCGGCGGAGAGCAGTGTTTCTGGCTGACCGAAGCCCCGGACCCGGATGCCTGGCCGGTCGTGGTGTGGGACAAGGCGGACTGGCGCCGCTACGACGTGGGTATGGTCGCCCTGCTCATCCGCGCCCTCACAAAAGAAGACCCGTTCCTAAACGACCTGGTCGCACCCGAGCCCGGTCGCCCCCCGTGGAACCCGAGACTCTAGTAGGGCTTGGTCAGGTTCGTATTGGGGTGGGTATGTCGCGGTGGCAGGTGGGGCAGGTGCCGGCCCAGAGAGCGAGGAGCGTCGGCATCTCGCGGACTACTTGATAAAGGCTCAGTCCTGCGCGGCGGCCTTTGGGTCCTGTACCAGCCGCTGCAGGGTGCAGAAGGCGTGAGCGGCCGAGACGAGGGGGACGTGGTGGTGCCAGCCGTTCCAGGTGCGGCCTTCGAAGTGGGTCGGTCCGAGGGCTTGTTTCATCTCGCGGTAGTCGTGTTCGATGCGCCAGCGGAGCTTGGCCAGTCGGACCAGCGAGGCCAGGGCCATGCCGGAGGGCAGGCAGGACAGCCAGAACTGCACCGACTCGCTCTCGGTGACGGGCCATTCGGCCAGCCGCCACCGATCGGGCAGTTCCGCACCCTGGCGGCCTGGCGGGTCTCGCGTCCGGCGGGCCGGATGCGCAGGGCGACGAAGCGCGAGTACATGCGTTTGAAGCCGCTGCGGCCCTTTCCCAGCCGGGAACCCTCGCGCCAGGACACCGGCCGGGCCGCCTGCCGGCCGGCCTGCATGACCAGTTCCTTCACCGTCGTCGGCTTGTCCGGATACGTTGCCACCGGCGGGCGGCCCATGTGCCCTGATAGGGCGGGGTGATCGGCTGCGCATGTCCGGGGTGAGCAGTGAGCCGGGAGGACATGCCGACGGTGTAGGCCAGTTTCCGTTCCTCCAGGCCAGGCGGAAGGCGGCGGCATCGCCGTATCCAGCGTCGGCGGCGACCAGGGGGACGCCGACGCCCCAGCTGCGGGCCTCGTCGCTCATGTCCAGGGCCAGCTGCCACTTCTCCACATGTCCCGCCCCGGCGGGGATCTGGCAGCGCTGGCGGCGGGCGACCTTGACTGGGTCCGCCTCCGGCGAGACCGGATCCCAGCAAGCCGGCACGAACAGCCGCTGGCGGCCTGAAGCCAGGCCCGATCACTCACGACGGCCGTGAGAGCCGGTCAGGCGTTCGCGCGTGACAGGTGGTCGGGGAGGTCGGTGAGCCGTTCGATGCGGAGCACCGTCTCGTCTGCCGTCGGCGATGGTCCACCGGTGACGAAGTCGATGCCGCGGTCCAGCCAGATGCCGGTGAGCCCGGCGAGGGCGGCCGCGTTTACGTCGCTTTCCAGCATGTCGCCCACGTTGACCGCCTGCGCGGGGTCCGTCCGCATCCGCCGGCAAGCGGTGGCATAGGCGACGGGCTTGGCCGCACCGAGCTCGGTCGGGGTCAGGACGGCTTCGAAGTATTCGAGGAGGTCGAAGCGGGCGAGTTTGGCGCGCTGCTGCTCGGGGTCCCCGTTGGTGAGAACAGCCAGACGCGGTCCTCGGGGAAGCCGTTTCAGGGTCTCCAGGCATGGCTGGACATCGGGATAGCACCGCCAGGACTCCTCGAAGACTGTGAGGTAGCGCTCGGCGATCCAGGCGTCCAGAAGGCCGGGACTTTCAGGAACCGGCTCGCCGAGCATCGGCAGGAAGGAACGGAGCCTGCGTCGGTGGTGCTCAGCGAAGGAGCACTGACCGGCCAGGTATTCCCGCATGTGGCGCGACTCCAGCGTCCACCACAACGTCACCAGCTCCTCCGGTGGAGCCGTCGCGTTCGGCGCGGCCTGGACGATATGGCCGATCGTTTCCAAGACCGCGCTTCGATGATCGACCAGGGTGCCGTCCAGATCGAAGAAGATCACATCTGCCATAGGAAGACCATCTCGTGGTGCCTGTCCCTGACCGCCAGAAGACAGGTATCGCGATCTTCCTTTCGGGATGGCTGTCCAAGGTCGCATGGCGCCGGTCCAGCCTCGCAGAAGACTGAACCCGGCGAACCAACGCGGTCACAGCACGAGCTGGGAGTTGCCGTATACAGTGCAGCGGTCGCAGTGTTGGCCGCTCAGGTTTGGCACTGCGCCGTGCCTGCGGCAGACCACCCGCTCCAGGTGGCCCCGTCGGCACGGGCGTGTACACGAATCTCGACCTTCACGGGCCCACACACCCGGGTCGAGCTTCCCACCTCCGTGGGCCCGACGGTCCCACCGGCCGGGACATAGGTGCGACCGCTCCCCAACTTCACCCAGTAACCACCGTCGACGACCCGAAAGAACGCCTCGTAGGAGACGTTCACCGCCCTAGGCCCCGTGTTGCGTGCCTTGACGTACGCCGTGATCTCCCGCGTGTAGATGCGGCCTTCCCTTCCGCGTTGGGCGCTGATGCAGCCGTTGACGGCCACCCGGCCGGTCGACACACCACCGCCGCAGGCGACGGCTGCGGCGTGAGCGTTCGCCGGAACGGCCAGCATGGTGAGCGCGGCAGCGCTCAGGATGGTTCCGATACGCCTCACATGCACAACCCTGCTCCCTTCGACCCTGATGGCCCCAAAAGGAACCATGACGCGTTGAGGCGTGGAAGGCAGCGGCTCATCGAGTTCTTCACTCCAACGGAAGCGGGCAGTGCTCCGCCACGCGAGGCAGAACTAACGAAGGCTCTGACACAGGCACTGATCGACTCCCCACCACTCGCTGTCCCGCACCGTCGACATCACTCAGCGGTGGACCCGCCCCCTCCCCCTCAACCAGGCCGCCCGAGAGCACCAGCCCCCCGGATACAGACTCCGACCGCACCCGGCAGCTCAGGGCCGAGGGTCGATCGCGCGGAGCCTGCGCACGGCGCGCGCCATGCGTGGCTCACGTCGGCCTGCCCACCGACGCCACTGCCGGGCGAACTGCCGCTCCGGCCCCCTTGCACCGGGCATCGCAGAACGCAGGGTTCCATCTGCGCGTCGAAGCGCGATCTCTCGATAGAGGACATTGGCGTCCACCTCTTTGGCGAAGACGTACGCGTCTTCGAAGAAAGGGAAGATGATACGACCGCGCTTGGCGCGTTCGGCCTCGATGTAAGGCTGCATCGTCTCCCACGTCTTGATCAGACGATGTTGCGCAAGGCTCAGCAGGATAACGGGATTGGTGAGATCGAACCGCAGCATGATCGCCACTGACTCATAGACGATGCCCACGTTCCACAGTCGGTAGTTCGCCGGATACGGCAATCCCTCGATCCCGTTTTCAGGACCGTGCTCAAGCGGAAGTTCGGTCAGCACCCACAACTGGTCCCTCTGGAAAGCCGCATCCCTGACATGGGTGAGCAGCAGATCGGTGGTCATGGACAGATCGCTGTCTGCTCTGGCACGCGCCACCTGGCGGAAGATCCCCCACGTGGACGCCACCACAGCCACTATCGACAGAAACAGCGACACCAGATTGAAGACCACGAATCCCCCTCCATAACCTCTCACGCCCAGCCCACCCGGCCCAAAAGGCCACCACCCCGTTCGACGAGCCGAGCCGCCGGCACAGGCAACACGGGCCATCCGCCCCGACCATTTTTTTCCCGGCAGTCCACAACGACACATCCGCAGGATCGGAGCAAGCCTCTCCTCGTGCAGGATCCTCTCCGCCCGACGTCTACAGGACTCTCCTCCGCTAGACGCACCAGCGGAACCTTCCACCCCATCCCCCGGCGCTCTGCCTCGGGATACCCCCAGGTTCCAGTGGTCCCGAATGGGGCTGTGACCGGCGGCGCCTTGAACGGATGCGCGACTCGAAGCCCTTCAGACGGGCGCTGAGTTCCGCGAAAGCGGCGGGCCGGCCCACCCCGTCATCCCACGCCCGCAGGCCCTGCGCCGTCGCGGTCCGCCGACCGTTCCCCAGCTTGTAAGTCTTGAAGTGCGCCCAGGCCAGCCGCTGGGCGAGCGCAGGGCCGGCGAGCCGGCTATGAGGTGGTATAGCGGTCACGGCCCCTGAACCACGCGGACACTGGCCTGGCCTGTCGGGCACGGCACAGCATTCGATCCGCAATGCTGTTGTTGTGACTCCATCCATCCACCGAGAGTCCTACGGTGCCCGTGCCGCCGCAGAGTTCGGAGTTCCGGCAGTGCTTTTCGACGTCACCCGCAGCGAACTCGCCGACACTTTCGGCGAGGGCCCGATCGCGACCCTGCCCGCCACCGCCTTCCCGCCCTCCACCACGGACACTGAGGGCGCCCGCCTCCTGCAGACAGTCGGCGTCCCCACCGGGATGCTCCGGCTGCGTGAGCCCGACGAGGACACCGGCCGGCTGCCCCTCGTCCAGGGCGTCGTCGACGCCGAGGACTTCGAGGACACCTCGGCGGACGCGGGCGAATGGCCCGTCATCGCCTGGCTGCTCAACACCCACCTCGCCCTCGACCCCGGTTCCGGCAAGGTGCACGCCTTCGACGCCGATGAGGAGACCGTGCAGGAACTCCATACGGACGTCTCCTCCCTCATCCAGGTCACCCTCCGGTTCCAGCGCCTGCTCGAGGAGTTCACCTTCAGCGGCGACGACGGCGACGAGGAAGCCGACTTCGAGCGCCTGGAGCGCGAGGTCGAGCGTATCCGTCAGGAGACGAGCAGCATTGACCCGCTTCCCTTCCAGGACGACGAGACCGTCTGGTCGATGGTCGGCGAGGAGATTGCCGCGGGCCAGCGCTTCAAGGGCACCAGCCCGGGAGCCCGCTCGCTCTACGGGTAATCACCAGCCGGTGTCGCCCACGAACCGCGTGGTCTGCGCAGTCCGCAGGCCGCCTTCCTGCCGGCCGGTCTCATCCTCGACCTGCGCGACCAGCTCCTCACTCTGCCTCGCCCCGGCCGGGTAGGCGCGTCATGCACGAGACGCTGCTCCATTGATTAGACGCCGGTGACAGATCAGGGCTGCCGTGATCCCGACGAAGGCGAGGAAGTGCTCAGTCTTTCGCTCGTAGGGGCGGTGGAGCCAACGGCGGCCCGCCAGCCAGGACACCGTTCTCTCGACGACCCAACAGTGCTGGCCGAGATCGTGTGAGGACTCGATGCCCTTGCAGGCGACGCGGTGGCGGCTGCCGTGTGCGGCGCCACTCACGCGATATCGGCGCCGCGCATGTCGATGGCGGGCAATCTCATGTGCTGAGCTCCTGCCGGTCGGTGGGGTGGATGACGGTGAAGTCGCGGGCGTCGAAGCGGGCCACCTGTGTGCGGAGCCGGCCGGTGGACCAGGGCCAGCTGAAGCTGTTGCGGCCGTTGGCGTCGAGGTAGTAGCTCCGGCATCCGCCGGTGTTGTAGACGGTGCTCGCGAGGGCGGCCTGCAGTTCGGTGTTGTAGGCGCTCTGCACGTCGCGGCGTACCTCGAGCGACGCCCAGCCCTCGGCGCGGGCTGAGAGGATCGCGCGGAAGGCGAGATCGAGTTGGGCTTCGAGGATGGTGAACGCGGAGCTGTGTCCGGTGCCCAGGCCGGGACCGAGAAGCAGAAACGCGTTGGGGAACCCGGCGGTGACGGTGCCGAGGTACGCCTCGGGGGAGCCTTGCCAGTAGTCGGCGAGGGAATGTCCGGCGCCGTCGTGGATGAGGTTGGACAGGGGCATGTCGAGGATGTGGAAGCCCGTGCCGAGGATGATCGCGTCCACTTCGGCGCTGCTGTTGTCGGCGCCGAGCACGGTGGTGCCGTCGACCGTGCGGACGGCGCAGGCGTGCACGTTCACATTCCGGCGGGTCAGGGCCGGGTAGTAGTGGTTGGAGAACAGGATGCGCTTGCAGCCGATGGTGTAGTCGGGGGTCAGCTTGCGGCGCAGTTCACGGTCCCGCACGGTGCCGCGCAGGTGTGCGCGGGCCACGGCCTGTACGCCGCGCAGCAGCGAGGGCCTGCGCAGTCCGTGGCCCAGCATCTCCATGGCCCGGTACTCCATCGCGGCCATCGCGGCCCGGGCGCCGGGCACGTGCCGCATCACCCACCGCTCGGCCTTGGGTATGCGGTGGTCCGGCTTGGGCAGCACCCACTGGGCAGTGCGCTGGAACAGGTGGAGCCGGTCGACCTGCGGGGCGATGGCCGGGACGAACTGCACGGCCGATGCCCCGGTGCCGAGCACCGCGACCCGCTTGCCACGCAGGTCGTAGTCGTGGTTCCAGCGCGCGGAGTGGAACACCTCGCCGGGAAACTCCGCAAGGCCCGGGATATCGGGGATGACAGGCTCGTTCCACGGCCCGGCACCGGCGATCATGAACCGGGCGGTGAACTCCCCGGCATTGGTGCTGATCCGCCACCGTGCCGCGTCGGGCTGCCAGTGCGCCTCGGTCATGCGCACGCCGAACCGGGTGTGCTCGCGCAGCCGGTGCCGGTCGGCGACCCCTTTCACGTAGGCGAGGATCTCCGGCTGACGCGCGTACGCCCTCGTCCAGTCCGGGTTCGGCGCGAACGAGTAGCTGTAGAGCCGGGACGGCACATCGCACTGGCAGCCCGGATAGGTGTTGGCCCGCCACGTGCCGCCGAAGTCGTCGGCGGCCTCGATGATCAGGAAGTTGCGGATCCCGGCCTCGCGTAACCGGACCCCCGCGCCGACCCCGGAGATGCCGGCGCCGATGACGATGACCTCGAAATGGGCGCTCATGTGGTGCTCCTGTCGATGGCTCGCTTGACACGGTCGGGCGCGGTACGCAGGGAGACGTCGAGGGTGGCCGGGCGGCGTGCGGCGTCCATGAAGTTGAAGCCCATGACGGCCAGTTCCTCGGCGCCGGGCTCGATCCGCACGACGCGGGTCCCCGCTGCCCGAAGCAGGTGTTCCTCCGCGTCGAGGGTCCGGGTCATCCAGCGCCTGGCGACGCGCTCGAGGCGGCTCAGGCCGGTGGCGGGCGCGCCCCCGGACGTCGCCATCGGGGCGACGATCACCACCTCGTCCAGGCCGAGCGGGGCAACGAGGTCGGCCGACGTCGGCGACACCATCCCGCCGTCGAGGTAGGCGCGCCCGTCGATCCGTACGGGAGGGAACCAGCCCGGGATCGCCCACGACGCGGCCATCGCGCTGCCGATGTCGGCGACCGGGGCGCCGGGCGATCCGAACGCGACCCGTGTGCCGGAGCGCGTCTCGGTCGCCACCAGCCACGTACGTGACGAGGCGAGCCACGTGTGGCCGTCCGCCAGCGCGGCGCCGAAGCCCCGCAGCCACCCCGCATCCCCACGGCCGCGCGGCAGGAGGCCGAGCAGCCCCGACCCGAGCGGGACGCGGCCCCGGACTGCCGCCGCCGTCAGCCCGGCGGCCGGCAGCCCCGGCCACGGAACCGGTGGCAGGGCACCCGGGTGCGCGCCGACGTGCCGCAGGAGCAGCGGGTCCGCGTCTGGCCGGCCCTGCAGCGCCGCGAGCAGGTCGAAGACCGACCGGCCGGAGGCGAGCGCGGACACGACCTCCGCCCCCGCCGACGTCCCCACCAGTACCTCGGCCGTGCGGGCATCCCAGTCGAGCTGCTCCTCGACCGCGGCCAGTGCCGCAACCGCCCATGCGAAGCCGAGGGTGCCGCCGCACCCGACGACCAGCCCGCGTCGTTGACATCCCACCATAGATTCTCCCAGTATTCGAATACCAAGGGAATTCGAAAGCTAGCGGTATCCTCCGGGGGTGGCAAGACTGACCCGGGCCGAGAGCCAGGCCCGCACCCGCGAACACATCCTCGACACCGCCTACACGCTCTTCCTGGGCGACGGCTTCACGGCGACGTCCATGGAGCGTGTCGCAGAGACGGCGGGCTACTCCAAGGGGGCGGTGTACTCCAACTTCGCCACCAAGAACGAGCTGTGCCTGGCCGTGCTCGACCGCATCGCCGCACAACAGGTGACACAGCTGACCGCCGCGATGGGCGACGCGCCCCGCTTCGAGGACCGGATCGCGGGATTCGCCCGCTGGGCCGACGAGACCATCGGCGACAGCTCGTGGACCTCGCTGGAAGTCGAGTTCGCCACCGCCAACCGCCGCGACACACAGGTGTGCGAACAGCTCGCCCAGCGCCGGCGCACCGTCACCGACGCGCTCGCGAACCTGATCCGGGCGCAGGCGGACGAACTCGGCATCACACCTGCCCTGCCCGCCGACACCGCCGCCCTGACCCTGCTCAGCCTCGGCATCGGGCTCGGTGTCCAGCGCGCCTTCGACCCGACCGTCCCGGTGCAGCCCATCATCGACCTGCTGCGCAGCATCATGAGCGGGCGTCCCTGAGGGTGCCCATGCTGCTTTGCTGAGGTTGCGGGCACCCGGCCGGAAGAGGCGGCTCGCAGGCGAGCGGGTGATCGCCGCGAAAGCCGTGTCGCCGAAGGAGCGCTGGGGCGTTGCACCGTTCACGGACGACTCCACATCGTCCGCGCTCACCGGCATACGGCTGGTGCCCGTACCAGCCCTCCGCCGGCACCCCGTTTCCAAGGGGGCCGAACGAGCAGAACACCAGGGCGAAACGCCGTGGCAGACACAACGAAGTCGGCGCCTGCTGCCGGCAGTGATCGCGCACCTTTCCCGCCCGAGCCGAGACACCCGACTCCGCGGCCGGCAGCAGCCGACTCGAGACCGCCGCTCACTACCCGTGATCGCGCAGGCCCTCCCGCCCGGCTCGGCAAGGCAGTAGTTGCCCGATACGTGCTGGAGTGGAGGGATGTGGAATGCCCACGGCGGCCACGAGGGCCACTTCCCGATGGCAGCGAGATCAAGCTCGGCTGGGCCTGCTCCGGGGCATCATACTGACGTGGCTGCTGAGCAGCTTCGGCTGCAGCGTCCGAGGAACGGGTCATGGCCCAGACGGCAAGGACATCGTGGCCGAGGACGACAAGCTCCGGGACACGGGCGGACACAGGCCCCGCAGGAAGCAGAAGGCTGACCGGTATGACAGCGCGCGAACTCCGACCCCACCAGCGAGAAGCCGTCAACGCGGTGCTCCGTGCCCTCGAACTGCCCGCACAGTCGACCGTGCCCGAGCGAGGTCTGCGGACGCAGGTGGTCATGGCGACCGGCTCCGGAGAGACCCTCGTCGCCGTGCGCAGCGCAAAAGAGCTGCAGGCGGGCCGTGTTCTGGTCCTCGTGCCCTCGCTGGACCTGCTCGCCCAGACCGAGGCCGCCTGGCGCGCGGGAGGCCGTACCGCGCCGATGATCGGAGTCTCCTCCCTTCGGGGGCCAGAGGCATCCTTCCCCAACACCACGGACATCGGTGAGCTGGTCAACTGGGTACAGCCGTTCGAAAGGAGGCCGAAGCCTTCGCAGCAGGCCTCCCCCACGTCACCGACCGGCTGCAGTGACCGTGCACCAGGGCGAAGACCTCGGCCGCTGGGTACAAGCGCAGCGGCTGCGCTGGGAACGGCTCACGACCGCGCAGCAGTGGATGTGCCAACACGTCCTCGGCATCCAACGCGCCGACGAGGATGAGAGGCCGAAACCACGTCGTTCGCAGGCCGACAAATGGGCCACCAACTACGCGGCCGCGAAACAGTACTACCACCGCGAAGGACACTTGAACGTCCCGAGACGGCACATCGAGACCATCACCCTCGAACGCGACGAGGACGGCGGTGAGAACGGCGAGGACCAGCAGGTCCGGGACCTGAAGCTGGGCGCATGGATCAGCAACCAGAGGAGCAGAGCAGCAACCTTGTCGCCAGAACGCATCGACCAACTCACACGGATCGCCATGCGCTGGACATAGCCCCATCCGGTATGGCGAAGGGCCCGGACCAAATGGTCCGGGCTCCTTTGGATCAACCGCCGGCGTGAGGCTACGCAGTCTTTGTCCCGGTGTGTCGGGCTGTGGCCCCCGTCGCCCGGGGCAATGCGGGGGGGCCGCATGGTGCGGTGGCGGATGGGCGCGCTTCAGTGGGGGCCGGTGGTGTTCGGGTGCCGGCTGCGTGCGGCCCGATACGGCGCTGGGGGACGGTTGTGGGTATACGGGCCGCGGTGGAGGCGGCTGTGTGTGCGGCACGGCCGATGGCTGCTCGATGTGGGCGACGGGCATCCGATCGAGTTCCTCGACATTGGCGCTCTGACAGAGGAGTTGGGGTGGGCGCGGCGCCGGTGGGGACGGGTGGCGCGGGCCGCGGTGGCGACGGGTACGGAGCCGGATGAGGTGTTGACGCCGGAGCCGGTGGCCTGGTGCGCAGTCGGGACGGCGGTGAGCGTCTCGCTGCCGTGCTGGGCCGGCATCTTGGCCGGGATTGGCTGGGCGAGCTGCAAGCCCTCCAAGGTTCGGGGCCGTTGGGGGCCTGGGTGCAGGCGGTGAGGCGTGAGTGGCGCCGTCCGGCGGATGCGTCACCGCCGCGGTGGGGGCTGTGGCGGGTGCACAGCGTGCACCGGCCGGTGGAGGTGGGCGCAGGCCTGCACCTGCTGGCAGACTCACACGGCGCCGGCGTCCTGGAGGGCGGCGCGGGTGCCGGCCGTGGAGTCGCGGAGAGTGCGGGTGTGACGGGGCGCGGCGGGCCGACGGACCGGGAAGGGCTGCGGCCCTGGTCGGTGGTGCCGCGGCGCAGCGGCGGCAGGGGTCTTCAACAGCGCAATGCGCAGTTGTTCGCCTAGCGTCTGGAGCAGAGCTCTATCTTGCTGATCACATCGGCCCAGGACGTCTGCCCGACCAGCACTGGTGGAGAAACTTGCATGCGCCACCTCATCCCCTCGTTCGCTCTCGCTGCCCTCCGCCGCGGAAGACAGATCGAGCAGTTCCTCGGCAGGGTCGAACTCGACGGTCACCCAGGGCTTCGCTGGATCGCCCTCAGCGCCGGCCCCTCGGGCGTGACGATCCATTTGAGTGATGTCGAAGACGTTGGCACCGACGACTTCCTGACATCACCGAGTTCCCGCCCCTGGACCCCGAGGAAGAGACGTTGAGACGGGAGATTGCCGTCCTGCCCACCCCCGAGGAAGCCTTGCACCTGGCCCAGCGTGCCCTCGCCGCAGACCCCCAACGCTGGGTCAACCAAGGCATGGTCTGCGACGAATACCAAGACTTCCGCAAGATGAACCCGTGATGTTTCGGCAGCAACGCAGATGCTGCATGATCGAGCGGTGCTGATCGAACTGGTGAAGGTCGCAAAATTTCCCGGAAGTCTCTGGCTTGCAGATGTCCGGACCTCGTTTGGTCACACCGCGGTCCGGTGGTGCGGGGATCGGGCCGCCGAGCCCGGCGAGTACCACGTCGAGTGGACGATCGACAAAAACATCGTCTGGGGGCAGAACGCCAAACCTGCTGCTGGTACCGGTCCTGGGATCCGGACCGGTGGGCACTGCGTAGTCCTGCGGGGACATCTGAGCCTCACTGAGGACGGTGCCGCCCTGCTGGACTTCGACGGCACCAATATCCTGCTGGACCTTGCTGATCCGCTGCCCCAAGATGTCGCCAATGCGTGGGTCGAGCTCTTCATCGAGCGCGAGAAGATCAGTCTCTACCCCTACATACTCTGACCAGGGATCAGGTTGTGCCCGTCTCCCACTGAGACAAGCGGGTCTCGGCGACGCCAGGGCCACCTTTTGGTGTGGTCAGCGCTCGTTTCCCTAGGCAGCGGCCAACCCGTAGGCACCTGCTTGCGAGAGCCTGTCGATGATGTCCAGGCAACGGATCCGTTCGTGCTGCGGGCTTTGCCGATAGAGGCGGAGGACTGCCGAGACCAGGTGTGACCGTCCGCCGCGCGATGGGTTCTGAGGTCGCCGAGTTCCCTGCCCGCGTGCTGGACGATGCGTTCGCAGGCATCAATAGCGACAGTGGGCAGGGGGCCAGCGTGGTCGTAGAGAGCGAAGGTGAGCTGTTCGAGGTGGTCGGGGAACGCCTCGCTGTGGAGGAACGCCCTGACGAGTTCGTCGGCTTGTGCAGGTAGGAGTTCGAACACGCCTACCTGAGCCGGAAGGCCCTCCAGCACGACCGGGGCCGAAGCCTGACGCCCGTGGAGCTGGACACTGCCGCCGACCGACCCACCCAGGCCGTCAAGAACCAGTGGGACGACGAAGCCGCCATCCGCCGCCTCCTACGACGCTGGTCGGCTCCGTGCAGGGACGACAGGCTGGGGCGCAAGGACCGCCCCGGCCTGTCGTTGCTCGCGTCAGTGGCCGGTCGGTGGGAGGAGGGAGAAGATCTTGCTGCCGTTCCTGGCGATCAGCACATCCTGGTACAGCAGGAGTTGGGGCGCGTCCGTGAAGCCGGGCTTCGGTTTGCCGGTGTCGATGTGAGCGTGCCAGAGCTGCTTACCCGTGCGCAGGTCAAGTCCGGACAGCTCTCCGGCCGGGCTGAAGAAGTACACGGTTGCCTGCCTCGTCGACACCACGGGAGACGCGAGAGACGCCATTGTGTCCTTGCCGGGCATCGTGACGCCCACCGGGCCGGTCCACACGGTCTTTCCGGTGGTCAGCGAGTAGGCGGAGGCCTGGCCTTTCCAGGACACGGAGATCAGGCGATCACCGCCGACGGTCCAGTTGGCGATGTGTCCCTTGACCTGGTCGGGCAGTGACGTCCGCGTCCCGGAGCCGCTGACGCTGGTCAGCTGAAAGTCGTCGCCTGCCGTGTCCGCGGCTCCGGTCAGGACCATCCGGTCGTCCGAGGTCCCGAGCAGCTGCTGCCTGCCGGGAAGGGTCGTGACCTTGTGGGCCTCTCCGGTGGCGGGATCGAGACGGAAGACGTCGGTGTCGTGTACTTCCTCGCTGTCCTGTGAACACAGGAGGTAGGGCACACCGCTCAGCACGGCCCGCTGGCACACATCATCCTTGGCCCAGGTGTGGCGCCACTTCGTTTCACCGGTCCGTGGATCGAGGGCCGACATCGTCCGCAGGGACGGGGTGTTCGCCCATACCGCGCCGTCGATGAGCATGGCAGCCTGGCCGGTGCGGTCGTCCTGCGGCATCTCGACCGACCACAGTCGCTCGCCGGTGGCGGCATCGACTGCCATCAGATCGGTGCCGCCGGCGTAGTCCCCGTTGGGCAGGTGCTTCGCCGTGTGGTTGCGGTAGGCGTAGACCACGCCGTCGCGCACGGCGAAGGGGTGGTCGTTCCCGTCGCCTTCGCCATTGACCTTGACGGTCCACAGCCGCTCGCCGGTGTTGGCGTCCACCTTCGCGACGTCATACTCCGACCCGCTGCAATACAGTGCGGAACCGTCCACCAGACAGCCCCGCTCGCTGACTCCCGCCACGCCGCTCTGCCACGGGTGCCAGCCCTGCGGCGACGCCGCCGGCCGCACAGGCCGGCCCTGTTCGGCCGCACCGCCGCCCCAAGGGCCGAGCATCGCCCCCGCAGCGATCGCGGCGACGGCCACCGCAGCCCCTGCGGCCTGCGAGAAACGACGCCGGCTGCGCCGCCGTACCACCTGCTGCGCCAGGTCCCCCGGCGCTAGCACCTGATCAAGGGCGACCGCGTGCAGCGTCTCCCGGACCTTCTCCTCCACCCGCTCTGTCGTCATCCCTGGATCTCCTTCGCCGTGTAACTGAGCGGTCGCCGCTGTTCCGCAGGCCCGTCGGGCTCAAGCTCCGGTACGAGCGCCCTGAGCTTCGCGAGCGACCGGTGCGCCGTGCTGCGCACCGTGCCCACCGGGATGCCCAGCAGCTCCGCGACCTCGGCCTCGGGCAGGTCCTCGAAGTAGCGCAGCACGACCACGGCGCGCTGGCGCTTGGACAGCCGGCCGAGCGCCGCCCACAACGCGATCCGCAGCTCCGGGTCCGCCCCGGCGCCCGCCTGTCCGCCGGACTCGGGCAGCACCGGCACCATGGTCTCGGCGTGGTGTCTGCGCAGCCGCCAGCGGTTGACCTGCTGCCGGTACATGATCTGGCGGACATACGCCTCGGGCTGTTCGATGCGAGCCCAACGCCCGTAGGCCTTCATCAGCGCGATCTGCAGCAGATCCTCCGCAGCATGCCGGTCCCCGCCGGTGAGCAGCACCGCGAGCCGCAGCAGCGCGGTGGAGCGCATCGCTACGAACTCCCGGAATTCATCGTGGCTCAAGGCCTCCATCGACCCTCCCCTTCTTCACGACCCCCACGACGCGGTGAGCCACTCGTGGCTATCCCTCAGCTGATCGAGATTGTGCATTCCTACCAAGCCGGCCACAGCCCTCGGGCCGCCGTCGGCCGTGAGGCCGGCCCTACCCCTCGCGAACAGAACGAGGCCGCACCACCTCGGGTGGGCGAACCGGCAGCCGACGTCGGGGGGCTACGGGCTGTCCGCTCCCCGTTTCCGTCATGTCGCCGACGACGAGGTGTCCTCGGGATCCGATCGACGGCGGGTCGGACGAAGGTCGGTCAGGGCGACGGTGACGGCCGAAGCCGCAACTCTGTCGAACACTTGGCTTCGTCTACGTGAAGTAGCAGCGATTGACCAGCGGTTTCGGCAGCAGTTGGCGATCTTGACTGCTGCAGACGCTCACGAGAAACGACGTCACCGCGTGGTGCGGTGCCACCGGGGTACGGCAGTAGCGGACGGCATTCTTGATCATCGGCCGTTACACTCCCGGCGTTCGGATGGTGTCGGTGGAGCGGAATGCCAAGCCATGGACGATGACCGCTGGGTCAGGTGGCCGGAGCCGTGGGTGGGCATGGATGCCGACATGCGGACGGCCGTGGGCGCGATCCCGCAGGAGGTCAAGGACGGGTTCAGGTACGACAAGATCCCTTGGCAGCGGTTCCCGCCCTTCTACGGCCCGGGCACGGAGATCCCCGGTCTCCTCGCGACGCTCGCCTCCGGGGACACCGAAGCCGCCCGCCGGGCCTTGGGGCAACTGTGGGAGGGGCTCCACCACCAGGGCAGCACGACCGTGGTGGGAGCACTGGCGGTGCCGTTCCTGCTCCGGATCGCGGCCACTGGGTCCCCCGGCTCCGCGCGGAGACCCTCCGACTGGTCGCCGAGATCGGACGATGTCAGGCCTCCGGGGACGGTAGACGCGAAGGCCTCCTCCAGATCGCCGAAGATCCAGAGGATGCGGAGGGCACCACGTTCTGCCCGGTGGACTCGACGATCCAGGCCGCTCGCGCCGCCATTACCGCCGACCTGCACCTCCTGTTCCCATTTCTCCCCGACCCCGATTCCGACGTCCGCTCCGCGACCGCCTTCGTCCTGGCGACGGCTACAGGCGAGATGCCGCCTATCTCCTCCGCCCTGCACAGCAGGACGGCCGTGGAAGATGATCCGGCGGTCCGGGTGAGCCTGATCCTCGCGATCGCCCAACTCGCGCGCGAAGACCAGGACGAACACGCTCCTGCGTGGGCCCGGGCCCTGTGGTCGGACGCCGCCCAGCCGCTCGAGACCCGCGTGGGCGCCGCCCTCGCCTGGCTGTGCCTGGTCGATGACCCCGTCCCCGACGAACTCCGTACCCTCCTCACCGACCCCGGCACCGACCAACTCGGCGAGCTGTTCCAGCAGGTGCCATGGATCCCCCCGGTCGACCACAGCAGCGGACTGCGCCGCTGTATCCACGAAATGCTCGCGCCGGATGTCCCCTGGAACGGCGCGTGATGGCCCTTCGCTGAGGGCGGAGCACCATCACGTTGGAGTCTGCAGCGGTCAGCCGGCCGTCGCGGGTGCTTCGGCTCGGGCGGGTGGCGAGCCGGTAGAGGTCGGTGCCGGTCTCGATGATGGTGCCGTTGAACTGTGGTAGGGCGGAGGGAATCGACCTGGGGCCCTTTCGGCGTTCTGCAGGGGGCGCATGGGCGTGCACCGGGATGGTGACGCACTCTCGCGCTTCCATGAGCCTCCAGGGATCCCTTCCTGGCGCGCCAGGCGCCCCGGTAACTTCGCGGGGGCGGCTACGACGACGACTTCGCCATAGACCAGGGCAGCGTCCCAGCCGGACAACAGGACGTCAGCCGCGCTTCACCAGGCGTTGGACATCTCTGGCAGGTTGCGCCTTGGGGGGTGGATCTACACCGGGTCACGTTCATCGACTCCAGCGGCATCAACATCCTCGTCGCCGCCCACCCACACTCGGGCTCGGCCCGGCCGTCGAAGGCGCCGAAGATCCCCTCATGCTGCGCCAGGGACGACCTTGGCGCAGTGGGTCCGCACCCTCGCTGCGTAACGCGGTGATCAGCTCGCGGAAGCAGCGTGGGCTCATCCGATGAACGGGGCTGTCCGGGACGGCTCCGACGCCGTGATCACACCAGCCACGGTCAGATCGTTTCACCCGCTGCCCCGTCGACGCGGCGGAAGGGAAGTCCTGGCCGTCCGTCGCTGACGGTCCGCATGAGGGCGGGGTCAATCGAGATGCCGCGCCTTCAGACCGGCTGGGTAACGTGAACCGCGTGTCGAGTGAGGAAGTGATGCAGGACGGTGCCCATCGTCGGGTGGTGCGGATCGGTGGGACTGTCCGCAGGCCCGTCCAGCCGTGGACGCCCACCGTCCATGCGTTGCTGCGGCACCTGGCGGAGGTCGGCTTTACCTATGCGCCGCGGCCGCTGGGGATCGACGACGAGGGGCGTGAGGTCATTACCTACATCGACGGTGACTCCGGTCCGTCGGTCTGGGCCAAGGTCGTGGACGACCAAGGTCTGAGGAACTTCGCCCGGCTGTTGCGCGACTACCACGATGCCTGCAGGAGCTTTTCACCTCCGCCTGGCGCGAGCTGGTCCACAGACGCAGGCAGCCCAGGCGACGACGAGGTCATCTGCCATGGGGACTTCGGTCCCTGGAACGTCGTCTGGCGGGGTACCCAGCCGGTGGGAATCATCGACTGGGACTTCGCCCACCCGGCATCACGCATGCACGACGTGGCCTACGCCCTGGAGTACACCGCCCCGTTCCGCGACGATGCCGCATGCCTGCGCTGGCTGCACTACCCGGCGCCGCCCGACCGCCGTTCACGGCTGGAGGACTTCTGCAGCGCGTACGGCCTCGACTCGACTGCGCAGATCGTCGATGCCGTCATCGCCAGACAGCAGGACACCGCCGACCTCGTGCGCCGGCTGGCCGAGCAGGGGCACGAGCCCCAGGCCACCTGGGCTGCCGATGGGTTCCTGACCGAACTCGACAACAGGATCGCCTGGAGCAAGGCGCATCGGCATCTGGTCGAATAGCCAATCCGCCTGTCGCCCGGACTTCTGGCTGCCAGCGAGCAGCGAACCTGAAAGGAAGCCTCTTGCTGCCCCAGACCGGCCCCGTCTTCCTCCGGCCCCCGGGGGGCAGTCGCTGCCTAGGGAGCGGTGGTGGATGGGCGCGCTTCACTGGGGGCCGGTGGTGTTCGGATGTCGGCTGTGCGCGGCCCGACGCGGCGGTAACAGGGGACCGTTGTGGGTGTACGGGCCGCGGTGGAGGCAGCTGTGTGTACGGCACGGCCGGTGGCTGCTCGATGTGGGCTGCCGTTTGTACGGGCGAGAAAGGGACAGGGCAGTGAGCCAGCAGAACGGCACCCGGCATGCCTGGGGTGATGCACCGATCTACGACAGCCTCGTCCAGGAACGCGGTGATGTACCGGTCGAGGTGAACGCCGCGGCGACGCGGATCGTCAGGGAGGCCGACCGTGCCATCAACTTCGGTTCGCCGCTGCTGCATTCCTCCGCCGGCTGAGTAGCGGCCCCCCAAGGGGCCACCGCTGCGAGAATTGGGGCGGTGGCCCGGGGAGGCTGACCGGGCGGCAGAGGGTGTTCGTCGGAACCAGTCGGCCACTCTCACGGGCGGCGTCAGGGGTGCTGACCGCGTCACGCTATCCCCCGCTCTGCCGAGCTTACGAGGACGCGGCGGACACTGACCGCTGGGCCGCCAGGCAGCAATCGACGCCAGCGACGAGGCTGAGCCGAACGCGTGATGCGACAGCCGGCGAATCGCCGTTTGCGGCTGGTGACAGAGTTCGTCCCAGCAACCCAGGTTCCGAGATCGCTTGACCTTGCCCCAGAGGGAGGGGCAACAGTGTCTCCATAGATCACATGAGCGGGCGGGCGGTGTTTACTCGCCAACCGGTAGAACGAAGAGGGGGAGTTCCAGTGACGGGGGCCTGCGTCATTCTCGATATCGGCGGCGTTCTGGAGATCACGCCGAAAACGGGGTGGGTGCAGCAGTGGGAAGAGCGGCTGACGCTGCCGCCGGGCACTGTGCATGAGCGGATGCGGGAGGTGTGGCAAGCCGGGAGCGTCGGCCACATCAGCGAACACGACGTGCAGTGGGAGGTAGCAGCCCGCTTGGGGCTCGACACGCCCCAGGTGGAAGCCTTCATGGCTGATCTCTGGGCGGAATACCTGGGAACGCCTAACGAGGAACTCATCGCTTATGTGCGAGGGCTGCGGGGAAACTGCAGGTTGGGCATCCTGAGCAACAGCTTCGTCGGTGCCCGGGAGCGGGAGACGGCGCTGTACCACTTCGACGAACTGGTCGAGCAGATCGTGTACTCGCACGAGATCGGCATCCAGAAGCCGGACCCACATGCGTTCGAGGCCGCATGCGCCAGCCTGGAGGTCCGGCCGGAGAGCTGTCTCTTCATCGACGACGTCGCAGTCAACGTTGAGGCTGCCCAGGCGGCGGGCATGCAGGCGCATCTGTTCGAGGACAACGCCCGGACCATCACGCGCATCGCAGCTCATCTGGACACTGGTCCCCGGTTTGCAGAGCGTGTCCCGCTCCGATGACGTCGCCCTAGGGGACGTCTTCAGTTGTGATCAAGCCCGGGGGCGGGTGCCGGTCCGATAGGACTATGGCGTGACACGTGCGCAACTCACCGACAGCGAATGGGAGTTCATCGGGCCGTTTCTGCCGGTCGGCAGGTTCGGCCCGTACCCCGAGCGGCTCCGCGAGCAGTTCGAGGGGGTGATCTGGCGGTTCCGCACCGGCAGCCAATGGCGGGAGATGCCCGAGCAGTTCGGCGCCTGGCAGACCGTCTACAACCGCTTCATGCGATGGCGCGACGCTGGCGTCTTCGAGGCCCTGCTGGAAGAGGCGATCGCCGAGGCCGCCCGCAGGAACGAGATCGACATGTCCCTGGTCAGCGTGGACTCCACCACCACACGGGCTCATCATGATGCGGCCGGCATGCGGGTCAGCGAACAGACCCTGGCGGCGCTGGAGGAGGCGGCCTCGCAAAAGGGGGAACGTCCGAGGAACAAGGCGGGCAGGACAGCGAAGGCGATCCGGCCCGCGCCGAACGCCGACGCATCCGCCTGAGACGGCGGGCCCGGCTGAAGGCCGCCCTGCTCGGCCGGTCCCGCGGCGGGCTGACCAGCAAGATCCACCTGCGCAAACGACGCATCAAGGTGGTCATCCCAGAGAAGAGGGACCAAGCCGCCAACCGCAGGAAGAAAGGCAGCCATGGCGGCAGGCCCGTCACCCACAACGCTGATCTCTACCGCGACCGCAACACGGTCGAGCGGGCCATCAACAGGATGAAGGACTGGCGGGGCATCGCGACTCGCTACGACAAGAAGCCCGCGAGCTACCTCGCCGGACTCCACCTCCGCGCAGCCACCATCTGGATCAGCAGCCTCCTGAAGCCCACTGATCACAACTGAAGACAGACCCTAGTAAGGCCCTCCAGCGGTTGCCGACCAGGGCCCAGTGCCTGACACATATCAGCGAGTTGTTCAGACACGTACGGCATGTTCGTGACGTCGGTACCGATCCCCAACTCCTCTTCGTTCGAACTGAAGTTGGGCGACCTCGTTTCGGCCGAGACAAGGTCGCGAATCGGGCAGGCGTGGGACTTCCAACGCTTTACGGTGTCTTAATCGGCGGCATTTGGCCTAATCAGCTGCGGTACGGCTTGCACGGTGAAGCGCCGTCGCTCCCCGCCACCGCCTCGCCCCGGCCAACAGGATCTGCGGCGACCTACGGCACGGCGGGCGGGGGGGGGTCCGCGAGCCTCTCCCCGCCGCGGCAGTTTTCGCTTCCCCGGGGCGCGACACAGGGGGGGGGGCTCGGCCCCGGAGTAGC
>NZ_JBWKFL010000038.1:31832-77677 GCF_056434305.1 Streptomyces sp. NPDC044061
CCCTCCCCCCCCCCCCCCCCTCCCCCGCCCCCCCCCCCCCCCCCCCCTCCCCCGCCCCCCCCCCCCCCCCCCCCCCCCCCGCGGCAGTTTCAGCTTCAGCGGGCCGCAACCGAGGCGGGCGGCCTCGGCCTCGACGTAGCGGGGGAAGAGGGTGCGCAGGTCCTCGCTCGCCCCGTCCCCCTTGGCCTGTACGACGAATACCGTCTCGCCCGCCTGGCAACGGACCCGGAAGACGCCGAGGTTGGGGCCGAGTCCGCCGGAGCCGGCGGTGGAGCGCACCCGGTCGCCCTCGTATAGCGCCATTCTTGTGAAGATCCCGGCCAACCTCGGGTCCTCGACGGTCATCAGGCGCTGCTTCGGCTGTGAGCCGGTGATGTCCCGGTCGCAGGTGCGCACCGGGCCGAGTCCGTCGGTAATCATGGGGTACTGGTGCGGCTGGCGCTTCTTGCCCAGGGCCAGCCCCTTGATGCCGCAGAGCGCGTCGGGCTTCTCTGTGCGGGTGTAGCGGGCGGCCTTCGGCAGGCGTTCGACCGGATCGGCGATCGTGCCGGTGCAGCCCAGGTCCGCGCTGACCATGTTGACAAGCTTCACGACCATGCGGGCCATCCCGTCCCGCTCCTTGGTACGCGGCTCCATGTCGGTGATCCAGCTGCCCTGGGCGATGTCCACGACGGTCGGCCCGTCGAAGTCGCCGGGGCGCCCCAGGCAGCCGTCCGGGACGGCGAGCCAGGCGCGGTTGTCCGAGGCCATGCCCAGCAGGCCGCCGCCGAGCGGGGTGAGACGGGCGGAGAGGAACTCGTCGGCCCACTTGCCGTCGTCGCCAGTGCGGTCGTCCAGCCGGTGCACCCGGGCGGTGAGCGCCCATGCGTCGCCGTCGCTGTTCGTCAACTGGCAACTGCCGGTGGGGCCGTCCATGGACCGCCCACCGTGCAGCACGGGAGCCTCGACCGCCTTGACGTCCTCCGGCTTGCGGAACGTTGCGGAGAGGTCGGCGCGGGACAGGGCGCCCCAGCACACCTCGTCCGGCGCGAACGGCCCAGCCTGCGTCTGCCAGGCCATGCCGCCGGCGCCGAGCAGCATCCCGGCGAGACCCGCGGCCAGCAGCGGCCGGACCCGGCCGCGCAGCAGCCGGCGCCAGTGCCACCGGCGCAGGCGCCGTTCGCTGAGCAGTTCCCGCTCGGCGAGCAAGGGCTGCTCGTATCGGTTCGGCTCGTCCGCAGTGCTGCTCACCGGCCGGCTCCCTTGGGGGCGATGGGGGCGCAGCCCAGGCGGGCCGCGGCCGCGTTGGCGAAGACGGCGAGGTGGCCGGGGTCGGCGGAGACGCCCATCAAGAAGATGACGGGCCGGCCCGCGCAGTCGGCCCGTACCATCGCGTGCTCCCCGCCGAGGGTGCCCGTGCCGCGCCAGCCACGGGCCGCCGGCCGCTCGCCCGCGATGCCGTCGAACACCGCGGCCAGCCGGGGCTGCGCGACCATCGCCAGGTCCAGGTATGGCACGCCGTCGCGATCGCCACGAACACTGCACGTCTGCAGGTCGCGGGTGACCGCGCCGATCTGGTCCTCGATGTCCTCCATGTCGAGGCGCAGGCCGCGGATGCCGCAGACGTCGTCAGAGGTGCTGAAGACGCGCTCCGTCGTGCCCGGTAGGTCGTAGAGCGGCGAGCTGACCCGCAGCGGCTCGTGTGGCGCGCAACCGGCCGCCGCCATCCCGCGGTTGGCCGCCGCGACGAGCAGCACCGCCGCCTGTCGGGCGCCGCCCAGGTCGGCCGGATCGTTCTGGGTGTACGAGGGGCCGTTGGCGTACGTGCCGGACGCGTGCATGGTGACGACGGTCGGCCGGCCATCCCGCGTATCGCAGGACTTCGGGAGCACCAGCAGGCCACCGCGCCCGTTCACCGTGCCCGGCAGGCCGTCCGGGAGCGGGACCATGTCACCTCCCAGGAAACCGTCCTGGACCATCGCGAGCCGGGCCTCCGCGGCCTTGGGCACCGGGCCGTACTCGACGGACACCTTCTGGTCGGTGGTGACCTTGTCGCCGTCGTAACTGCTCTTGTAGTCGCTGGCGATGGCGACCTCACAGCTGCCGATCGGACGCTCGCGGGTAGGCGCCGTCTCCCTGCCGGTGCGTGACCCGTCGTCATCATCGCCGAAGGCCTCGTCGCCGAGGAAGTCCGGACCGCTGTCCTCTTCCCAGGCGCCCCAGCAGTAGCGATCCTTCGGCCACGGCCACGTGTCCGCCGCCCACGTACCGAGCCCGGTACCCGCAAGCACGAGCACCAGCGCGGATATCAGCAGCAACCGGCCGCGCGTGCTGTGCGGCAGCGCCTGGCGCAGCCAACCAGGCTCCGCGGGCGCCTCGTCCATCTCACTCACCCCGTGATCCCCTCCGGCGTAGGAGTGTATTCCCCGTCATCACTCAGGAGCAGCCCGCCCCGTCCATGGGGATCTTGCCGTTCAGCAGGTAGTCGTCCGCGGCGGGCGCAACGCGGCTGGGGTGGTCGTACGCGCCGTGATCCTGGCCCCTGTAGTCAGCTGCACCGTGGTCTTGCCGCCCAGTTGTTCCGTGGGCGCGGCCCCTCGTACGGGGTCTCTCCGGGACGCCGGGGGTAACACGCCGTGAAGCGTTGAAGGTCGCAGGCAGGCGTCATCTGTCTGGTAGTTCGTGTGCTGAGCCGGAGTGGGTTGACGGATGCGGCGTGGGCACAGGTAGCTCCGTTGCTGCCTGGTATTGATCGGCGTAGCGGCCGTGACGGGATCAGCGGCAGGTGATCGACGGGGTGCTGTTGCTGCGGCCGAACCCGGGCCGGACCGAGGCGAGGGCCGGCCAGTGCCCTAATCGTGTTGACCGCCCCCGGCAGGCAGTGCTGGAGTCGGCACGTGGACAGCATCCCCGCGAACCGGCGGCTCTGGAACCAGATCAGCAGCGCCTACCAGCACGAGCACGACCCGCAAATCGGCGCCACACCCCGGCTGTGGGGCATGTACTCCATCCCCGACGCCCACCTGCACGCCCTGGGCGACGTCACCGGCAAGCGCGTCCTCGAACTCGGCTGCGGCGCCGGCCAGTGGTCCAGGGCGCTCGCCGCCGAGGGCGCCACCGTGGTCGGGCTCGACCTCTCCGAAGCCCAACTCGCCGCAGCGGCCCGCGCGATGGGAGCGGCCCGCTACCCGCTGGTGCAAGGCGCCGCCGAACAACTCCCCTTCGCCGCCGACAGCTTCGACCTGGTGTTCTGCGACTTCGGTGGGCTCAGCTGGGCGCCCCCGCACCTGGCCGTCCCGCAGGCCGCACGCGTCTTGGGCCGAGGCGGGCGCCTGGTGTTCAACGTCGCCAGCCCATGGTTCGAAGCTTGCTACGACGAAGCCGCCAGCCGCGTGACCACGACGCTGCAGCAGGACTACTTCGGGCTGAACACCATCGCCGAAGGCGACGGCGCGACCAGCTATCAGCTCACCTACGGCGACTGGGTCAAGGTCCTGCGCGGCGCGGGTCTCATCATCGACGACCTCATCGAGCCGCGGCCCGAACTCGGAACACCCAACGGCTACAACGAAACCGATCCACCCGACTGGGCACACCGCTGGCCGGCGGAACTGCTCTGGGTAACCCACAAACCGTAAGTTCCGCCGCGCCGAGACGTGCAGGCATCCCCTCGCCGGGCAGGCCTAAGGTCTGTTGCGAAAGTGGATCTTGTTCGTTGATGATCACCTCTCGTGGGACGTGGTGATCTGACGAACGGCCAGTGGGCCCGGCTGGAGGCGTTGTTGCCGCAGGGCATCAAGCCGGGCCGTCCGCAGGTGTGGACGCGGCGGCAGCTGATAGACGGCATACGGTGGCGGACCCGGACCGGTGCCCCGTGGCGGGACGTGCCCGATCGGTATGGCCCGTGGGACAGGGTCTATGACCTGTTCCGACGCTGGCAGCGGGACGGAACCTGGGCCCGGATCCTCACCCGGCTCCAGGCAGAAGCGGACGCGAAGGGCCTGATCACCTGGGAGGTGAACGTCGACTCGACCGTCTGCCGGGCCCACCAGCACGCCGCCGGGGCGGCGAAAAGGGGGACCTCCAGAAGGAGCCGCCCGGCGGAGTCGCCCTCGAGCCGGCCGACCACGGACTCGGACGCTCCCGGGGCGGTCTGACCAGCAAGATCCACCTCGCCGTCGAGCAGGGGCAGAAGCCACTGTCGGTGGTGATCACGGCTGGTCACAGGGGTGACTCCCCGCAGTTCGAGCCGGTTCTGGAAGCGATCCGAGTCCCCAGGCTTGGACAGGGCAGGCCGCGAGGGCGCCCGGACCGGGTGCGGGCCGACAAGGCGTACGACTCCCGCCGCAACCGCTCATACCCGCGCAGACGCGGGATCAAGGCCACCATTCCGGTCCCGGCGGACCGTGTCCGCAACCGGCTCAAGCGCGGCTCGCGCGGCGGGCGTCCACCGAAGTTCGACAAGGACGACTACAAGCAGCGGCACGCAGCACGCATGCGGACGGTCGCAGCGGCTGGTGACCCACCAACGCACTGGGGAGTGCACATCAGGGCGAAGAGGTGGCGCCGTTAAGGTGCGTCGTATGAGCGGCGCCCCCTTGGCCTGTCGGCCCGCTGAGCCGGCGGGGCCGCTGTACCGAGCGGCCGCAGCAGCAAGAGCCGTACCGGCCCGGCCGTCACAGAACCGGCACCCCAGACGGCATCGAGCATGCCCGTGCACTGGACCGACCACCGTGAAGCGCCCGGGGTGCCGATGGTGCGTAAGTGTGAATATCCTCCGTCTCTCGGACCAACCCGTTGGCGCCGCATCGCTCACGGCGCTACTGCGCGCCACATTTGCTCTCCTATGCAGTCTCAGAGAAAAGGGGGCAGTGGTGCCCGCATCATTCATCCGCCGCCGGGGGGTCATCAAGGCCACCCTGGCCCTGACGGCCACGCTCGGTCTTCTGTCTGCGACCGAGGCACGCGGGGTGGAAACCCGGCCGGAGCTCAGGGCCAAGACTGTGACTCCCGTCCAGGCGTACGGCAAGGTACGGGTCTGCGGAACGTTTCTGTGTTCCGAATCCGGCCAGCCGGTCCAGCTTCGGGGAATGAGTTCGCACGGAATCCAGTGGTACGCCCATTGTCTGACCGGCCGCGCCCTGGACACCCTCGCCTACGACTGGAAGGCCGGCGTTCTGCGTATCGCGACGTACGTACGAGAGGGCGGATACGAGAGCAACCCGAGGAAGTTCACCGACCTGGTCCACCGTCTGATCGAGCAGGCGAGCGCCCGGGGCATGTATGTCATCGTCGACTGGCACACGATCCATCCGGGCGATCCCCACGCGGACCTGGACAAAGCCAAGACGTTCTTCCGGGAGATCGCACAACGGCACAGGAACCGGTCAAATGTGATCTACGAGATCGCGAACGAGCCCAACCAGGTGCGCTGGTCGGTCATCAAGAGGTACGCCGAACAGATCATCCCGGTGATCCGCTCTCAGGCTCCCGACAGCGTGATCCTCGTCCCGACACCTGACTTCTCCACCTTCAGCGCTCCCTCGCAGTCCATGGAGCGAACGGTGGTCGAAAGTCCGGTGCACGCCAGCAACATCATGTACACCTTCCACTTCTACGCCGGGGCAGCGGATCAGAGGGAGAGGTCCATGGGAATCCTGGACCGTGCCTCAGCGAAACTACCGGTTTTCGTCACTGAGTGGGGTCTCCCGTCGTGGACGGGCTACGGAAGTGACCTTCCCAGGTCGCAGAGGTGGGTAGACCTGATGGCGCGGAGGAGGATCGGCTGGACGAACTGGAGCTTCTCCGACAACAACAAGGAACTCGCGGTCTTCAAGGAGGGCACCTGCAAGGCCGGCACGTTCTCCTCCAGCGGGGCTCTCACACGGAGCGGCGCCTGGATCCGGCAACGCATCAGATCTTGAGATTCTCCGCCGGCTGCATCGACTTCTGCTGCGCCGTGACCGAACAGGGCGCTCCGCTGCTCCTCGGTGGCACGAGGACACGGCCCACGATCACGGCGTAGAACAGGCCGGAGGCCAGCACCAGGACGAAGTGCGGCGGGTACAGGGTGACCATGCGCCAGATCGCGGCGCCCACCCACACGACGGCCGTAGCGCTGTTCCAGACCCAGACACCGAGCCAGAAACGCCGGATCCCTTTCCGGCCCGCGACTGGCGAGCCGGTGGGCCGCCAGGGCTGGCACGTGCCGAAGACAGCGTCCCAGATGGCGAACGCGTGGGCCCATCCGTACATCAGGCGCACGGCCCAGGCTTCGAGCCGATACGGGGACCTGTGCCACCAGGGGAAGATCAGCACCGAGTAGATGATGCTGGGAAGAATCAGCGGAGTGTACTGGAGCTTGAGCTTCTCCGGCGTGCACAACAACAGGACGATCGGCAGCAGCGGTGCCGCAAAGGTGAACAGCGCCGTGTGGATGTAGTAGAGGAAGCCGGATACATAGCAGAGCCGGGTGCTGGGCCTGAGCTTGGTGCTCCAGAACTTCCTGCTGCTCAGCAGATTCATGGAACCCGAGCACCACCGGTATTGCTGGTGGAAAAACGCACTCACGCTGTCAGGGCAGTTGCCGGTGGCGAGCGGGATGGGTACGTAGCGCAGGTCCCAGCCCAGTCGCCGCAGATCGAACCCCGTGTGCACGTCCTCCGAGTGTTCGATCAGAGTGGTGCCGCCGTTGGCCTCGAGCGCCGCCCGCCGGTACACGGCGCAGCTGCCCACGCAGATGGCACCGCCGTAGCGCTGCCGGGAAACCTGGACGGCCCGGTAGAACAGCTCCTGGACGGCACCCGCACCCCGCTCGACCCATGTCTGTCGCCGGACCACGCGGAAGTACTGCGGTGACTGGACGATCCCGATCTTGGGATCGTGATCCATGTACGGCAGCAGCTCCTCCAGCAGATCGGCCCGGGGTGCAAAATCGGCGTCAAGAATGAGGATGTACTCCTCGTCGGTGACGTTCAGGCCGTAGTGCAGGTTGCCGGACTTCTTGAACCAGCCGCGGTTGGGCCGACTCAGGTAGACGATGCCGAATTCCTCCGCCATGCCGACGAGTTCCGGGTCGGCCGAATCGTCGAGGACGTAGGCGGTGGCCGCACCTGGATATCGGTTGATGAGCCGACGAACATGCGTCCAGGTGTTCCGCAGAACATCGACGGGTTCTCCGCAGACTGGCAGGAATACGGCGACCGTCGGGTACACCCTCGGATTCCAGTCCTGGACGAGCCGGTGGTGGGCCTTCAGATCAAAGTCGGCCGTGAACACGGACACACGCAGTGAGGTGAGGTAGTAGACGACGGTGAACCCCAGGAACGGCAGCAGAAGGGTCAACCACGCCGACGACAGGATCAGCATGGACTGACTGAGAACGAGGCAGCTCAAGCTGATGAGCGAGGCGGTCACGATCACCCAGTGGTGCCGTCTGACATAGGAGTACTTCTCGTGGTCGTTCGGCGGCTCGGGGAGAACGCATGGGGAAGACCCGGCGACCACCTGAGAAATCTCTGTCGACCGGGTCGCCCCCACCCTGGGATCAGGAGAATCGACGCTCATACTGTGTCCCTTCTACGAGGTGGTGTGATCAACCGCAGGTAAGGTCAACAGAAGATCCCTGGTAGCGCCTCAAGAAACTCCGGGGGCAGCCCCACATCCACTCGGACGGCCCGACTCTGTCTGGGCCGCGGCAACAATCCGTCGGAAACCGTCAGGAATGCCCCTGGGCCTACTCAGGTTGGACTCGTAGTCACCCGGTTACTCGATCTTCGGCACGTCCGTGATCAGCCCGGTCTCGGCGAGGCAGCCGTCGATCAGCTCGGGGCGGTATTGGATCTTCTTGAGCTTGCGCTTGAGATGCGGGTGAGGCTGTTGAGGCCGGCTGCGACGAAGTTGGCGATCGACCTCGTCGTAATCCGCCAGACATGCAGCTTGTAGAGCATGCGGGATTGACCGTCCCTCTCGTCCTGGCGGGTGCGTGCGGCCACGGCCGCCGGCACCTGGACAACATCCGCCGCCTGCGAGCCAAGTCGTCCCCCTGGCCGGCGTCCGGCAGCGGCGAGGCGATCGCCCGCAGCACCATGGCCTTGGCCAGGTCGGGCTTGGTGGCGAAGGTCCGCTGGCCCACGGCTCGCCACCCCGGCCATGCCCGGAAAGACCTACCGGCCGTCCTCGGCGAGCGCCACCAGCGTCACCGGTACGTCCAGCACGTTCGCCACCAGCTGCGCGAACCGGTCCGTCCCCGCATCCGCCGACGCCGACAAACCGGCTCCTGCCCAGCGCGGCCAACCTGCCGGCAAAAGCCGCCCGCTACCGCCAGACCCTTCCCCCGTCCCGCCGCCCAAGAGAGCACCTGACTGACCACACAGGCAGCCCGACAGCAACACAAACCCCCGCTACACCCCGGCAGTCGCATTCCCGCCGGGCTCGACAGCACCACCAGAGCGACCCGCACCGACGTGGTCGAGAGTGCCTCCCCTACACCGACGGCCGGCCCAGGCTGTCCCTCACGGGCTCAGGGCCGGAGCACGATCTTGCCGTGGGTGTGCTGCTGTTCCAGCTCGCGGAAAGCGTCCCGCACCTGTTCCAGCGGGTAGGTGCGGGCGATCGGCACCTCCAACTGCCCGCACGCGGCAACCCGGGCCAGCTCGCCGAGCACGACCGCGGACGCCGCCGCCCCTTCTCCATAGGTCCGCGCGCCGACCTCGGCCGCCGCCTGCCAGTCGCGGATCGTGTTGATCCGCTCAGGCCGCACACCCAACTCCACTGCCAGTGCCACGTAACCGTCACCGAAGGTGTCGATGAACGCATCGACCCTGCCGCCGGACGCCTGACGGATCCGCTCGGCCACACCTGGCCCGTACTCGACCGGGTGAACACCGCGATCCTTCAACCACGCGTGGTTCCGCTCGCTCGCCAGCCCGATCACCGTGGCACCGCGCCGCCGCGCGAGCTGCACGGCAAGCGACCCGACGCCGCCCGCCGCACCGGAGACGACGACCCTGTCGCCCGGGCCGGCATCCACACCGAACACGGTGGCATAGGCGGTCGTGCCGGCCACGTACAACGCCCCGGCCACGTCCCAGGCCAACCCCGCCGGACGAAAGACCAGATGCACGTCGTCGACCACGACGAACTGCGCATGGCTGGCCCGCCTGTGAGTGAAGCCCAACACCTCATCACCCACCGCGAATCCCCGCACGCGCGGGCCGGCCTCCACCACGACACCGGCCAGATCGCTGCCCTGCCCGGAGGGAAACACCGCCGGCCAGCGATCGTGCAGCGCACCCGTGCGGATGTGCGCCTCGCCGGGCTGGATCCCGGCCGCGCGGACCTCGACCAGCACCTGCCCAGCACCCGGCACCGGCCGCTGAACCTCCTCCACCCGCAGCACATCGATCCCGCCGTACTCGTGAAACCGCACCGCCCGCATCGCGTGATCACCGCACTCTCTCGTCCGGACAAGGCTCGGCACGCCGCGAGCCACAGGGCCGACACCGACCGTGCCACCCTGTTCAAAGATCAAACGCGCATCCGTATTCCCCACAACACCACCGACAGCGACACCATCCACACCCTGGACTCACCCGCGGCCCGACCCAAACCGCGCAACGCGGACCACAGGGCATCGACACAGAGAGCACCGGCCACCTCGACATCACGGTCGCCGACCACCGCGAACGGCCCCTGCTGCGCAGCGGGGAGCAAGACGGCTGCCCATCTGAAGGTCGTGGACCACGCCTGCTGCCACCAGGAGGACGCCAGCGAGTCGGCCTGAGCTAGGCCGGGCGGCGGCCTGGACGGTCGTCATGCATGCTCGCCAGCTAGAGCGTGTCTCTTTGGCAGGTCTGGCAGTTGATCAGATGTGTGCGTAAGGCAGTGCTGCACAGATCACCCCACCGGCGGTAAGTACGAGTCCGATCCACGCTTCCATGACGTGCCTTCGTAGATCATGCCAAGAGTCGAATAGCCAGCTTCCTGCGGATTCGACAGCGCTATAACACTGGCGTCTTCCTGCTTGAAGTTCCTCGAACTCTGCGCAGCTCCCGTACTCGGTAGCGATCCTCGAAGGCCGCGAGCCCGAGCCTGCGGTCGACGGCCCCGACTCTCACGCGCACTGGTGGGGTTGAGTACATCCCCACTATCCGGCAGCAGGAGGCAGTTACCGGCCGGGCCGCTCCCCCGCCCACCACCGAGGCGAGCCGCAATGGCGGGCCTCGCGTGACCACCGGCGCTGTCGCTTATGGTCCGCGCCGGTCACTGATCACACCCGTCCGAGGGGTGTGATAGCCCCGTCCGGTAAGCCTGCCGCTGCGCCGGGATGCTTTCAGGCAACCTCCCATGACAAAAGAGCAAGACGGCCACGGGTACCAATCCCGTCCGCAATGACGCAGGAGGACGCGATGTTTACGCGAACAACTAGAGGCGTGCGCCTTCGGTGGAGGACGGGCGCGGCAGCCGCGATGACTGCGGGGACGGTCTGCCTGGTTCAGGCAGGACCGGCCGCGGCCGCCCACGATCACACCGTGGTGAATTGCAACGGCGACCCCAACGCCCTGCAGCCCGCGATCGCCAACGCCCCCTCAGGCGCGACACTGCGGGTGAAAGGCGTCTGCTTCGGCAACTTCACCATCGACAAGAACCTGACCTTGGTCGGGCTCGAAGGCGCCGTCCTCGACGGCCATGACACAGGCACCACCGTGACAATCACCGGAGCCTTCCGAGTCAGTCTCAACAGCCTGACGATCATCCACGGCAGAGCCACAACCCGTGGTGGCGGCATCTTCAACGACGGCGGCACAGTGACGCTGATCCACTCCACAGTGCGCAACAACACCGTCACCGGCGCTTTCGGCGGCGGGGGCGGCATCGGAAATGATCACGCCACCATGACGTTGAACGATTCGACGGTGCGCAACAACACGGCTCCTGGCACCTTCGGCTTCGGAGGCGGCTTCGACAACGAAAACAGCAGCACTGTGACCTTGAACCGTTCCACGGTTAGCAACAACAGCGCGACCGAAATCGGCGGCGGCTTCGAAAACGGCCCCCATACGACGCTGACGCTGCACTACTCCACGGTAAGCGACAACAGTTCTGGTGAAGTTGGTGGCATCGACACCTCTGTCCCCACCAACTTGACGCTGGACAATTCGACGGTAAGTAAGAACTCCTCAGAGACAGACTCCGGAGCCATCCTTATTACGCCCGGTACAACAGCTACGCTGTACCGCTCCCGAGTCCTCGACAACACAGCAGGGACCGATGGCGCCGGCATCTTCAACCGCGGCACTACGACGCTGAATGAGTCCACGGTGAGCCGTAACATCGCAGGGCGAAACGGCGGAGGAATCTACAATGACAGCCCCGGCAACCTGACATTGCGTAGTTCCACGGTTGAGCAGAACACCGCCTATAACGATGGAGGCGGTATCTACAGTCTGGGCGCCGCAACACTGCGCGATTCCAAAGTGCGCCGCAACCACCCGAACAACTGTGCCCCGGCTCCGATCCCGGGCTGTAAGGGGTAGTCGTTCGACAACCAGATCCCCCCGCAGGCGCGCCGGTTGAGGCATCGCTGACATCCACGTCTGACATCAACTGGTCTAGATGTCGGCACATTGGGGCGGCCCGGCCCGGAATCCACACTGCCGGTACAACATCGCTATAAGGCGTGAGGAGTGAGGACGGATCGATTGTTCCTGAACGAGCTACGATTCGATCCAGATGCGTCTACGAGCTGGATCGACCCGCAAGTCCGATGGTGGCGCCAGTGCGATCATGAAGGGTCCGATCAGCGCTCCGGCACCGGGCAGGCCCTGTTCGAGCGCCCGGATCCGCTCACCGGTGAAGGCGGTGTGAACCTCGCCGGGAGGCGACAGGGCCTGCCGGTTGGCGGCACAGGCGGTGAGCAGGTACGTACCCGAGATGCGTGCCTGCTCCGCCATCGCCACCGCGCCGCCCGCACCGCCCCTGCCGCTGGTAAGGGCCTGCCCGCTGTAGCAGCAGTCCAGGAACCACCATCCGGTTGACGTTCCTGCCCGCGCCCAGTACCTCACGGCGGACGCTCGCGAAATCGACCGACGAATAGGGGCGTTCGGGGTCGGACAAGGGCAGGGCCAGCAGCAGCCCGTCGACCTCCGGGCCCACTAGGTGTATTGATCACGAGCGTTGTTAACAGGGCCGGGTCTTGATCATGGCGAAGACCTCCGGTGTGGTGGAGGTGTCTAAGCTGCACCGCACACGGAGGTCTTCGTGTCCCACCGTAATGCCCGCCTGACCGTTCACGGCAGACGGATCCTGGTCGAACGCGTCCTGTCCGGCCGTCCCGTCGCGCATGTGGCGGCCGAGATGGGCATATCGCGGCCCACCGCCCACAAGTGGATCCGCCGCTGGCGGGCCGAGGGCGAGGCCGGTCTGCACGACCGCTCCAGCAGACCCCGAACCACACCCCACCGCACACCGCCCGCGGTCGAGACCCGGGTCTGCCGTCTGCGGACCGACCGCAAGCTCGGCCCAGCCCGCATCGGACCGGTTCTGGGCCTGCCTGCTTCGACCGTGCACCGCATCCTGGCCCGCCATGGTCTCAACCGCCTGGCCTGGCTGGATCGGCCCACCGGAGCGGTCATCCGCCACTACGAACGGGCCCGGCCGGGCGAACTCGTCCACGTCGACATCAAAAAGCTCGGCACCATCCCCGACGGCGGCGGCCACAAGGTCATGGACCGCCGCCAGGCGATGGACAACAAACTCGCCGCCACCGACCGCCGCCGCAGCTGCAAGCCGGTGATCGGCTACTCGTTCGTCCACTCCGCCGTCCACGACCACTCCCGCCTGGCCTACAGCGAGGTCCTCACCGACGAGCGCAAGGAAACCGCCGCCGGCTTCTGGCAGCGGGCGAACGTCTTCTTCGCCGCCCACGGCATCACCGTCGAACGGGTCCTGACCGACAACGGGTCCTGCTACAAGTCCAGGCTGTTCACCCAGACGCTGGCCACGGCCGGCATCACCCACAAGAGGACCCGGCCCTACCGTCCGCAAACCAACGGCAAAGTCGAACGCTTCAACCGCACCCTGCTGGACGAGTGGGCCTACCAGCGGCCCTACCAAACGAACGACGAGCGGACCCAGGCCCTGGCAGACTTCCTCCACACCTACAACCACCACCGCTGCCACACCGCACTGGGCGGACACCCGCCCATCAGCCGCGTCAACAACGCTGCGGGTCAATACAACTAGGCCGTGGCCAGCGTAGTAGACGAGGAATGTGTGGTGGCCCGCTGCACCGCGGTGCGCACGGCATCGAGAAGCACTGCGGGAGAGGACGGATCGGAGACGCGGATGCAATGCTCCGGTGGAAGGCCCCAGACGGTCGGGTCCTGCAGCAGTTGTCCGGGGTCTGCGAGATTCCCGACCACCGCCGACGGGTCTTCCAGGGTCGGGTCCACGCATGTCAACGAGCCTATGAGGACGGCGTACGAACCCTGGGGGTCGGCCAGTTCCATCGGACCTCTCCGGCTGCTCCGCTCCCTGCGGCGGAGTCGGATGAAGGATCGACGGCAAGGACGTCCAGCAGCTGCCGCACCGCATCCTGCGAGCCGCCCTCCACCGTTACGGACAGTCCGTCGGACGCCCTGGGTGAAGGTGAAGGCCGCGCGGCTGCGGCGCGCCGTGCGCCACCCTGCGTACGCCAGAACGAGGTTGGCCGCCGCGACGGAATGGGTGAGCACGACATTGATGACGTCCAGCCCGCCGCTCATGGCACCCGACACAGGCTGCGACACAAGCCGGACCTCGCCCGAAAGCGCCTCCTCGTTCTGCAGCCACCGGAAGAGGTCCCCGCAGGTCCGCGCTCTCCTCGGTATCGATCACCCCGATGGTCAACTGCATGCCCTGCGTCCTCCGTCCCCCAGCACAGCCCGTGCCGTCCGGCACCATTGCGGACGGCATGCTGCTCCTCGCCAAACCTCGCACACACCTCTCCGGCGCGGAGCGGGTTCACCCAGGGTCTGTCGGTCGAACGGCGCTTGAGTCGGTCTTCCCGCGCAGGGTCTGGCAGCAAGAACGCCAGTCCGCCACCATGGCCACGCAGGTGCGCGTCCGGGCTAACCCCGTCTCCTATGTGGTGAGGCGGATGAGCCGCTTGTAGCAGCAGATGGCAGCGGCCAAGCCGAGGAAGGCAAGGTAGTTGCGGGGATTGCGCTCGCATCGGGGGCTGAGTCGACGGTAGCCAGACACCAGGAGACGGTCCGTTCGATGACCTAGCGGCGTTGCCTCAATCGTTCGCTGGAATCGATTGCCTTTGTGGGCGATGCCTCCTCCGATGCGCTTCCAGCGAAGTCATCTGCGCAGGTCGGGACGGTCATAGGCTTTGTCCGCGTGTAAGCGCTGGGGCTTGAAGTACCGGCCATGGTGAGGGTCGTGTCTTCGGCCGGTGGGCGACGGCGAAGACCGCACGGGTTGCTCAACTCGTCCGTACGGCCCCATGTAAGGGAGTCCTACGGACACGAGCCGATCACGGCGCTTAGCGTCTGCCGCGGCGATCATCAGCGCCGCGGCGGTCCCGTATGTCCGTGCCAGGGCATGGATCGCTGCCTTCATCCGGAGCACGCCAACGCACCTCGGTGTGGTGCACTGCAGGAGGTCTGCATGTCGGGAATCACGGGTCGGGGGGCATCGGAGCAGGGAAGCACGAAGCGAAGTCGCCGGGGCACGGCTGCGTGGTGGGTGTTGGTGCGGACCTGGGTGGCGGGACTTGCGGTCCTGGCCGGCATCGCCGTTCCGCTCGCCGTGCCCACGCCCGCCGTCGCGCAGACGGGCACCCTCAGCTACGTCACCAACTTCGGCTCGGACAGCGTGTCGGTGATCGACACCGCCACCAACACCATCATCGCCACCGTCCCCGTCGGCGACGGCCCCTTCGACGTGGCGGTCACCCCGGCCGGCACCCGCGCCTACGTCGCCAACAACAACTCGGACAACGTGTCCGTGATCGACACCACCACCAACACCGTCACCACCACCGTCCCCGTCGGCGACAGCCCGCGCGGCGTGGCGATCACCCCCGACGGCACCCGCGCCTACGTCGCCAACCTCGGCTCCGACAACGTGTCCGTGATCGACACCGCCACCAACACCGTCATCGCCACCGTCCCCCTCGGCACCTCCCCCACCGGCGTGGCGATCACCCCGGACGGCACCCGCGCCTACGTCACCGACAACGCCCAGTCCAATGTGCGAGTGATCGACACCGCCACCAACACCGTCATCGGGAACCCCATCCCCGTCGGCCTCAGCCCGAACGAGGTGGAGATCACCCCCAACGGCGCCCGCGCCTACGTCGCCAACGCCGGCTCCGACAACGTGTCCGTGATCGACACCACCACCAACACCGTCACCACCACCGTCCCCGTCGGGGACGTCCCCGTGGGCGTGGCGATCGGGACCCTCGCCGCGGAGCGCACCCCGACCACCCTGACCCTCAAGGTGCAGAAGAAGTGGACGCGGAAGGACTCCCCGGGTGCTGGCGGCAAGGACGGCGTCATCCTGAAAGCCACGCTGACCGCAGAGGGCCGGCCACTGGCAGGCAAGGAGATCGAGTTCACCACCGACTCCACCGCGCTGTGCACCGACACGACCAACAGCAGGGGCAAGGCCACCTGCAAGGTGCCCGGCAAGCAGCCCAAAGAGATCTGCTACACCGCCGCCTTCGCCGGTGACGACGCCTACGAGCCCTCCACCGCCACCGTCTGCAAGAGCAAGGACCGCAAGGACGACCCCTGGTCAGAACTACCCGACCCGAGCGACGTCCATGACGACGTCCACGACCTCATGCAAGACACCATGACCTCGGCAGGCCTGCCCGGCTGAGACAACCGGACCAGTCCAGGACGCGCTTGACGCCGAAGGAGCCCCCTTCCGCCCCCCGTAGGCCGGTGCGGGGGCGCGGTCTCTACGGTGCTGCGAAGGTCGAGAGGGACAATGCAAGGCTGATCACTCCGACCAGAGCGGCCGCGGATGGGAGCGGCCATTGGGCCCGCTCGAGGGCGCCGAGCCTCGGGCGCGCACGAATCGCTGCTGAGTTGGAGTCGGTCTTCGCGCGGGTGGCGGGCCGGTTCGGGCCGGCGGACCCTGGGTGGCGGATGCGGGACTATGTCCGCGGGCTGCTGGCGCCGGTGGGCCGCGAGAACGGCTGGCGACTGGCCGAGTACGCAGGCCGGGCTGCAGCACCTGCTGAACGGTGCCCGCTGGGACGCCGATGCCGTTCGAGACGACCTGCGGGAGTACGTCGGCCAACGGCTGGGTCCGGACGGAGTGCTGATCTTCGATGACACCGGGTTCATCAAGAAGGGTGCCACGTCGGCCGGGGTGTCGAGGCAGTACACTGGCACGTTCGGAAAGACCGGCAACTGCCGGATCGGTGTCTTCACAACGTACGCCACCGTCCGCGGACGAGCCTTGGTCGACCGCGAGCTCCACCTGCCCATGTGCTGGACCAGGGATCGGGAGCCGTGTCGGGCAGCGAAGATTCCCGACGGGCGCACCTTCGCGACCAAAGGCGAGCTAGTCAAGGGCTTGGTCCGCCGCTGCATCGCCGCAGACCCGCCCGCCGCATGGGTGACCGCCGATGAGGCTTATGGACAGGACTGGTCCTTCTGCCGCCTGCTCGCGCAGCTCGACGTCGGTTACGTCGTGGTGGTGCCGAAGTCCCAGCAGATCAAGTCCCTGGCCGGCATCTGGCGCATCGACCAGCTCATCGACGAAGCACCCGGCGACGCCCGACAGACCCTGTCCTGCGGCGACGGGGCCCCCGCGCGTCTACGACTGGGCCGCGGCCAAACTGCCCGCCAACATCGTCTTCGACCCAGACCCACCCGCCCAACACCGCTGGGTGATGGCTCGGCGTAGCCTCTCCGACCCCGGCGAGCTCGCCTACTACCTCGTCTACGCACCGGTCGGCGTCGAGATCGCCGAACTGGCCCGCGTCGCCGGCTCACGCTGGGCCATCGAGGAGTCCTGCCAGGCCGCGAAGAACCAGCGCGGCCTGGACGAATACGAAGTCCGACGCAACGTGGGCTGGTATCGCCACATCACCCTGGCCATGCTCGCCCACGCCGTCCTCGCCGCCCAGGCCCAGGACACCGCAAAGGGGGCGGCTGAAACGACACCACCAGCCTCACCCCCCCACCGTGGCAGAGATCCGGCATCTGCTGGACACTCTCCTGCCCCACCCCAGACCCCACCAGAACCGACGACTGCACGCACTGAACTGGTCCCACTGGCGCACACACCACCAAGCCATCGCCCGCCGCTGCCACTACCGAAGAAGAACCAGCTCGGGACACAAATTCTGACTGGAGTACGAACTGGCGGGCCCTCGCCGTCACCTCGGTCGCCGCGAGCACATGAGCGACACCGTCCAAGCCGTCGCCTGCTGTCTCATCAGTAGATCACCGACCTGGCATCGGCACGGCAATGTGAACACCGAGTCCCACCGAAGTCCCCGACGTCTCACCGCCTATTGTGCACGAGCTCATTAGCACTCTGTTTGCCCGATCCCTGACATTGTCATATAGTGGCAATAAGTGATCTTTCGCGCCTCGCAAAGCCGCCTCGCATCACGGAGGTACGGCTAAGAGGATCCGTGATCTCCTATGCGTATACGTGTCAATTAGAGGAAGCGCGCAGCGGGATTTCATCCCTTACCCGCAGGCATAGTTATCACGTTTCGGCAATACCTTCTCCTGGGTCGAGGATTCCGGAAATTCCCGGTCCTCGATCCGACACCTCGATGCGCCATGTGGGCATGGCTTCTGATCAACGAGTTAGAGGGGTGTCCGAAAATGAGAATGAGCCTGACCGAGCTGCGCGCGCTCGCCACACAGGCAGGGTTCGCCGGCAATGACATCAAAATCGCGGCGGCCGTCGCCATGGCAGAATCCAAAGGCGACCCAGGCATCGTCGGAGACCAGGGTCTGGTCGACCACAAATGGGGGCCATCCATTGGTCTCTTCCAGATACGGTCCCTCAAGCACCCGGGGCAGTTCTCCCCACCGGACAGGCTCAGGGTTGAGGGAAAGCTCAAGGACCCGCTCTACAACGCCAAGACGGCAAAGGCGATCAAGGACGCACACAACTGGAACCAATGGTCCACGTTCGTGAGCGGGGCCTACAAGCAGTACATGGATGGCGGGTCCGCCGGCCCCACCAGCTTCGAGCCGTTCCCTGGTGCGTCGTTCTTCCACACCGGACGCAAATCGCCGATCATCGCCGCAATGCACCATCGGCTCGTCACCGAAGGCTGCAACCGGTACCAGTCGAACGCCAACGCCGACGTATGGGCCCCGGCGATGTGAAGTCCTACGCCGTCTGGCAGCGAAAGCTCGGCTTCGAAGGTGACAATGCCAACGGCATCCCCGGCAAGACCAGTTGGGACGAGCTGCAGGTCCCCAACGTCTAAAAGCTGAGGCCATAGCGTCGCAGAAGCGACTGGAGGAGCTATACACCACCGTGCCCAGCGCCATGCGGGCAGATTCGGGGCAGGCAACGATGCATCCTGCGGGCGGATACGATGGTCAGGTCGTACTCAGAGCTTCACCGAATCAATATCTTCGAGAAACGGTTCCAGTACCTTTCTCTCCACGGGGAAGTCGGAAGATTGACCTTCGGATTCGATCGCTACATCCAGCAGTTCTACGCCTCGCCACAGTGGCGACAGATTCGAAAGCAGAGCATCGTTCTTGACAATGGATGTGATCTTGGTGTGGACGGCTGCGAGCGACCGTATCTACATCCACCACATGAATCGGATGACGGTTGATGACATCCCCACTGGTGACGCGAGGCTTCTTGGTCCTGAGTACCACTGGCGACACAAATTTGTGGACCTGAAAGGACGGCGTCATGCCTGCGAAGAACTTCGACGACGAGGACGTGAAGGCGGCTCTCGAGAGGACAGACGCCGGCGACGGACCTGGCACCGACAACCTGGATGACCTTCCGGAGAGCGACTTCGTCGCCTTCGCCGAGGACGGCGTCGAGAACGAAGCGGAGGCCCCCAAGTGACCGCCACCATCGCTTACGACCGTACGGTCTCGAACCTCATCGACGAGCTGAGTGCGACGGGCCACGTCACCCACAAGTCCTACAAGAAGACGTCGGTCACGCTGCACCACAACGGCGGCCGGCTTTCGCACCAGGGCGTGCTCAACCTCTGGAAGACGCGTCCGGCTTCGGCCCACTTCGACGTGGACGCCGCCGGTGCCGTCGCTCAGTACGTCAGGGTGAACGAGTACGCCTGGGCCGTCGGCGACATGGCCGGCAACCAGAGCTCGATCAGCATCGAAATGGCGAACGCAACGCTCGCGCCGGGCTGGACGGTAGCCGAAGCCACCTGGAAGAACGCCGCACGTCTCGCTGGCTGGCACTTCGCCAAGGTGATCGGCGAACGCCCCAGCAAGAGCAACCTCTTCTACCACCACCACTGGTCCTCGACCGCCTGCGCCGGCCCGTACATGGAAAAGATCTACGACAAGGTCCTCGCGGCGGCTCAGGAGGCGTACGACCACTTCAAGGATTCACACCCCGTCCCCGGGCCGGATACCGAGCCGTTCCCTGGTGCGTCGTTCTTCCACACCGGGCGGAAATCGCCGATCATCGCCGCAATGCACCATCGGCTCGTCACCGAAGGCTGCAACCGGTACCAGTCGAACGCCAACGCCGACGTATGGGGCCCGGGCGATGTGAAGTCCTACGCCGCCTGGCAGCGAAAGCTCGGCTTCGAAGGTGACAATGCCAACGGCATCCCGGGCAAGACCAGTTGGGACGAGCTGCAGGTGCCCAACGTCTGACCGTCCTCGCTGATGGCTTTACCGACCAGGAGTTTGGGAGGCACCGGGTCTCTTGCCGGATGGACGAGCGTGGCCAGGAGCCGGTCGACGAACACCAGCGGGTGCTTCGCACCGGCGCCCACGGCTCGCTTCCGCGGCCGGGAGGCCAGCCTGGCCTGATGCCGTTCCTGCCACAATGGGCCTACTGCGCACACGAGTTCAGCGATCACATCGGCCGACAGGCCCGTGATCGGCTGATCGCTGGTGATTGCCGCACGGTTCGCGTTCCCCACCACGCCACCATGATCGACGATCAAGAGCTCATCGCGCTTCGCCGCCAACCATGCACGAGCTCGTTAGACCCAAGAGAAGTGTGCCGCTTGTTGTGATTGAGCCACTCCAAATGGGCACATCCCCCCAATCAACCATCACGATGGCATGGTAAGTGCATGCTCCGCACCCGCCGCAGACGGCGTGATGCCATTGCTAGAGGTGAGAGCCGGGGGGCGACGATCCGACGCGGAGTCGGGGCCATACCCGGGATGAGTGCCATAACCAGAGTGCCTTCCACCTCCCGTCTGTCGAATGCACGTCGAAGTCGCCGGACGTGCGAACTTAGCTGCCAGAAGCCACCAGTTCAGAGGTAGTCCGGCGCGCTGCGCCGACGCGCGCCCACTGGTGGACAGGGCCAGGGCCGTGAGTCGATCACCGCACAGCCCGGCCACGGTCAAGGCAATGTCCTCCGAGGGTCATGTCGGCCAAGGAGCCGCACCGCTCGATCCAGGCCGCGAGTCTCAATTCCCTTCCGCCGCCAGTACCGAAGTCGGGTCGCATACCCCCGGGCAGGTTTATCCGCGGGAACGGTCCAATCCGACACAACGTAGGTACCGCCGCCGCGGAGGACCGCAAGGGCCGCGTCCGAGTGCCGGACCGTCTTCTTCACGTCCTGCTCCAGCCCGTACCGGTTGTTCACGGCCATCGCGGCGTGCGCAGTGATGGCCGTCTGCACGGCCTCGGAAGCCTCGTGCCAGCGGCTCCACTGGGCGTCGTACTCGTCACCGGTGAGGCCCGCGAGCTTCGCAGGTTCCTGCTCTGCGGATCGTTCCAGCTTGATCAACTCATCGGGGGCCTCTGCCACGACGACGAACCCTAAGCGGCACGTACGGCGCCTCGGCGACCGGGCCTGCGACCAATCGGGGAGAGCCGCGCGCCGGCTTCCCTGGAAGGTATGGCTCATCACCTGGACGCTGCCGGAGCCCATCCTCGCCGCCCCTGTGTCCGACCCGGTCCTGCCACAGAGCTGGGCGGCAGAGCCGAAGTTATGGACGGGGTTTGAGATTGTCCCTTGTCCACGACGAAAACAGGGTCGGATCCCCCAACATGAGGGACCCGGTCCCATACATGCGTTCAGTTCTGGCAAACGCACGCCGATGCGGTCCTGGCCTCCGACAAAGTGAGGCTGGGGCCGACGGAGGTCTCGTCTGACGCGTCTACGCCGCAGCAGGGACGACCGCTGGCCGTCACTCGGTGTGCAAGACACGGGCAATGGGCTGCCGGGCCGCTGCACGCGCCGGCAGCACCGCGCCCAGTGCCGCGATCGCCACCCCGGCCAGCACCAGCAACGACATCACCCATGGGTGCCACACGTCCAACATCCGAGCAGGGAAGGTGAGTTGGGCCGCGTGCTCGGTGATCGGGATCACCACGTGGTACGCCGCGACTCCGAGTGGCAGGCCCAGGATCCCGCCGACCAGCCCAAGGCCGGCCATGGACACCACCATCATCACCGTGACCTGGCGTGGCGTCATGCCGATGGACTTGAGCATCCCGAGGTCGCGCTGGCGGTCCCGTGAGTTGAGTACGACCGTGTTGAACACGCCCATCGCTGCGACCAACGTGAGCATCAGGGTCAGCGCGGAGGCGGAGCTGATGACGGTCACGGCGTCCGCGTTCAGCATGGTGTTTTTTGTCGGGTAGAGCCCCGGGTCTGCGGCTTGTACGGCCTTCGTGTAGGCGTTGAAGTCGGCGCCGCGAGTGAGGCGCACCCAGTACTGGTTGGCCTGCGCGTCCGGTGCCAAAGCGGTCACCGTCAACCAGTCCGCGCGCATCCAGTCCTCCGGGCCGGCCAAAATCTCCCCGACAAGGGTCACGCGCTCCTGGCGGCCGTCCGCCACGGCCAGGGTGAAGGAGTCTCCGATCCGCAGCCCCTGCTTGGCGAGGAATCTGCCGGAGGCCACCACTTCGCCGGGTCTGCTCATCCAGCGGCCCCGCGCCAGGCCGTCCGGAAAAGTAGATCGTCCCCCGCGCACGCCCTCGATCGCCACTCCTTCGCTCCGGCCGAGGATCCGTACGTTGATGAAGCCCACTGCGGCCACGTCTGCGACATGCGGCAGACCAAGCAGGAGATTCTGTGTCGCGGCGTCGTTGTGATGCGCGGCGGTCTGATCGAACTTGGTCTGTCCTCGCCAGACGGTCGACTGTGCCTTGCCGTAGTCCTGTTCCGCGTGGCCGTAGGAGACCATGGTGGCCGACAGGCCGGTGGCGAAGGTCACCGTGGCCACGCCGAGCAGGACCGAGGCGACGGTGAGCAGCGCCCGTCCGGGCCGGGCGAAGGGTAGGCCCAGGCCGAGGGTCACCGAGCGCGGCAGCCGGACCGCGCTCAGCCACCGCTGTACGGCCGGTCGCCGTCCACCGTGCGGTGCGCTGCCCGCGCTGATGGCGCGTGCCGCAGAGAGCCGGTGTGCGGGCAGGGCCGGGATCAGCGCGGCCAGCAGTACCGTCAGGGGCATGCCGAGTGCGGCGGTCGCGTACGCCCAGGAGCCAATCGTCGGGTGCACGGTCGCGGTGCCGAGCTTTGCGCCCTGGAAGACCTGGTGCAGCAGCAACGGCGCGACCACCCCGCCCAGGGCCATGCCGACCAGCGCGCCAGCCGTGGCGGGGACGCAGACCATCACCAGGTAGACCGCGACGACCTGATTGGGCGTGAAGCCCAGGGACTTGAGGACACCGATGTGACGGATGCCGGAGACGACGGCGCCGCTGACCACGTTGCCCACGATCAGGACGGCCACCAGCAGGCCGAGGATCCCGAAGGCCACGAGGAACGGCACGAAGGCGTTGGGATTGGCCGCGACCTGCGCCTTCAAGGTCAGGTACGACTGGTGGGCGACCAGCGATCCGGACGGCAGACCGGCGCTCACCGCCAAGAGGTTCTCACTGATCTCGCGGGCTGTCGCGGCCCGGTCGAACTGGTAGAGCATCTGGTATGTCGTGGGGTGCAGGACCGTGATCTGCTGTGGAGAGACCCATGCCTGCGCGGTGCCGCTCACACTGGAGGCGAGGCCCACCACGGTCAGGGGCCGCTGCCCGGGCAGTTTGATCCGCTTGCCGAGCGGCGAGTGCGGCCCGTTGCCCATCCCGGGCGCGTCCGGCAACGCCAGCACGATCTGGCCCGGGCCGGTGGCCCAGTGCCCGGCGAACAGGTCCAGTCGGTCGACGTCGCCACCGGGGTCCGCCCGCCCGACGAGTGTCAGGGGGCCGGGCGCCATCCCGGGCAGCTGGGACGCCGCGCTTTCCGGCATGTCGATCACGGCTTGCGAAAACGGCCCGGCCGTGGCCCGTACGCCCGGACGTGCCGCAGACCGCTCCAGTTGCGCGCCGGAGACCTTCGTCGCGTCGAACGTGGCGACGACGTGCGCGCCGTGCGCCTGGCCGAAGATCCGGTCGAAGGAACCGGACGCGACGTCGAGCAGTCCGAGGGCGACCACGAGGGCCGTGCTGGAGACGAGGACCACCACCGCGATCACGGAGGTCTGGAGCCGGCGGCGGCGCACGGCCGCGCGGGAGGCCCGCCACACCGCGCTCATGCCGACCGCTCCAGGGTCCGCTCGCCGGTGATCCGGCCGTCCGCCATCATCACCAGGCGGCCGGCACAGCGGGTGGCCAGCGTCTGGTCGTGCGTCACCAGCAGCAGGGTCTGGCCGAGTTCGTTGAGGTCGATGAGCAGGTCCATCACCTGCTCGCCCGCGTGGCTGTCCAGCGCGCCGGTGGGTTCGTCCGCGAGCAGCAGCGCGGGCCGGTTCATCAGCGCACGGGCCACCGCCGCGCGCTGGCGTTCGCCGCCGCTGAGCGCGGCGGGGTAGACGTTCCTGCGGTCGGCGATGCCGAGTTCGTCCAGGAGTTCCAGTGCCCGGCGCCGGGCCTGCCGGGTGGGCGTTCCGGTGAGCTGTGCGGCCAGGGCGACGTTGTCGATCGTGGGCAGGTCATCGATGAGGTTAAAGAACTGGAAGATCATGCCGATCCGGCGGCGCCGGAAGAGCGCCAGCCCGGTCTCGTTCATCGCGCCGAGGTCCTCGCCGTGCACGCGCACCTGGCCGGCGCTCGGCCGGTCGAGGCCGGCGATCATGTTGAGCAGGGTGGACTTGCCGCAGCCGGACGGCCCCATCACCGCCACCGCCTCCCCGGCGCCGATCTCCAGCGACACCCCGTTCAGGGCGACGGTGTCGCCGTACTCCTTGCGAAGGTCGCTCACCCGGACGATGTCCTGCTCGTCCACGGCGGCCGGACCGGCCTCCGCAGTCGTGTCGCTGATGTCTTCGGTGGTCATGGCTCGGACGGTAGGCGGGAAGGGCAGTCCCAAGCGTCAGCCCCCGGAGGTATCCCGCGGCGGCGGTCATCCTGGCGATGTACGGAGTGGCCCCGGAGAGGGACGCGCGCGTTTTGGCCGACTGGCACGATGGACGACGTGTGGAGATCGGAGACGGGCTGGCTACTCATCGTCCTGGCGACCGTGAGCATGGCGGTGACCGGCGCCGCCGCCCTGCTGCTGGCGCGCGCTCGCCGCCGCTACCGCAAGGTCCTGGAGGACCGGCGCTGGCTGCTGGAGCGCGAGCGGGAGGGTGCCGCCCGCACGGCGGTTGCGGCCGAACGTGCCCGCATCGCACGGGAGTTGCACGACATCGTCAGCCACAAGGTCAGCCTGATGGTCGTACAGGCGACCGCAGCCCGCGAGGTGCTCGCCGCCCTGCCGGACGCGGCCGAGACTGCGTTGCAGGCCGTGGAGGGTGCCGGACGCGATGCGATGAGCGAACTGCGGCACCTGCTGGGCCTGTTGGCACCGTCGCCGGACGGCGACGACGACCGGACCGAGCGCGACGGCGCCCCCTCCGCACTCGCACCCCAGCCGAGCCTGAGTCAACTGGGCATCCTGGTCGACCGGATCGCCTTCGCCGGTCTCCCGGTCGAGGTGCGCATCTCCGGGGAACCGCGCCCGTTGCCGCCCGGCATCGACGTCACCGCCTACCGGATCGTGCAGGAGGCGCTGACCAACGCGCTCAAGTACGGCGACGGCGGCACGGCGACCGTGATGGTGCGCTATGCGGACCACGGTCTACGGGTCGAGGTGCTCAACAGCGGGCCGAGGGTGCTGTCCGCCGGCCCCGCGAGCACGGGAGCCCGATCCGGTGGCCACCAGCGCCGGAACGACGGAGCGGGACACGGCCTGATCGGTCTGCGCGAGCGCGTCGCCGTCTACGGAGGCCACTTCGCCGCCCGACGCCGCGTCGGTGGCGGGTACCGTGTCCGCGCACGCATCCCTCTGGAGCGCCCGTGACCCAGCCCGCCGCAGACCGCGGCACCCCCCACACCTCGAACCGGATCCCGGACAGCCAGGAGCCGGGACCGAACCCGAGCAAGGAAACATTCGCCCCGCGAGTCCTCATCGCCGACGACGAGGAACTCATCCGAACCGGCTTCCGCCTCATCCTTACCTCCCGCGGCATCGAGGTCATCGGCGAGGCCGCAGACGGCGTACAGGCCATCGCAGAAGCCGAACGGCTACGCCCGGACGTCCTCCTGATGGACATCCGAATGCCCAAACTCGACGGCCTGGAAGCCGCCAAGCGCGTCCTGCGACTACTCCCGCGCTGCCGGGTCCTCATGCTCACCACGTTCGACCTCGACCGCTACGTCTACGCGGCGCTCGCCGCCGGGGCGAGCGGATTCCTACTCAAGGACGTCACCGCCGCCCATCTCGCCGCGGCGGTGCGGCTGGTGAACACGGGCGACGCGCTGCTCGCTCCCTCGATCACCCGCCGCCTAGTCGAACGCTACGCGACCACCCACGGGGCCGACCAAGCCGAGGCCGCTCACCGCCCAGTCACTGCGGCGACCGTGGACCGCACACCCCCGCTTCAACGCGACCTCGCTCCGCTAACACCCCGCGAACGCGAGGTGCTGGTCCTCATGGGCCGGGGCCTGTCGAACACCGAACTCGCCGACACCCTCACCCTCAGCGAGGCCACCGTGAAGACCCACGTCGCCCGGATCTTCGCCAAGCTCGCCCTCCGCGACCGCGCCCAAGCCGTCGTCCTCGCCTACGAGACGGGCCTGGTCGCCCCCGGCAGCTCCACCGCCGAATGACACCCCTTCCTCGATGACCTCACGGTCTGCGGTGCTGGAGGTGCGACCGTCGGGCAAGGAAGAGGCCACCCGCGCCGCCCATGAGCACGGTGGCGGACGCAGCCGGGGGGGGACGGAGTGCTGCCGCTACGGACCCTGGTGGTCGAACGGCCCGACACGGCGACGGAGCCCACCGGCTACTGGATGACCAGCCCGCCCGTCACCACTCCTGTCGCCGAACTGGTGCGCTGGGCCAAGCTGCGCTGGCGCATCGAGCACGACTTCCGCGAGCTCAAACACGGCCTGGGCCTGAACCACTTGGAGGGCCGCACCTGCCGCGGCTGGCACCACCAGGTCACCCGCGGCACCGCCGCCCAGGCCTTCCTCACCCTGCGGCGTTACGGCCCAAAGCCCTCACAGCAGCCTGACCCCCTACGAAGTCCTCGACGCGCTGCAAGACCTGCTGCAGTGCTGGACGGCACCTGCACCATCTGCGGCCGCCCCCTCATCAGAACCAGAGCCTGACGCAGCACTACTAGTGTCTGACGCCGTTGATGCCGCCCGCGAAGGCGACCAGCTCGGCCTTGGAGGCGAAGTTGCCCACGCTGGTGTCCAGCGGCTCGTCGGTGTACTGGTGGAACTTCCACTTGGCCTGGATGTTGGGCTTGCCTGCGCTCACGCCGTACTCGGCGATCCAGAGAAAATCACCCGCATTGCCGGTGGTGTCCCGGTGACGCCAGTAGTCCCGGTTGCAGTACAAACCGATCTTGTGGTTGGAACCGCGCAACCGCTTGACCTCGGCGATGAAGGAATCCTTCTCCGCACATGTCGCCGCGGTGCCGTCCGGATTAGTCTCCCAGTCGACGACCAGCAGGTCGTGCTCGATGCTCGCGGTACCCTCCACGAAGTGGGCCGCCTGCTCCTTGATGTGGCCCGGGTGCAGGAAGTGGTAGAAGCCGACGACCAGTCCCGCGGAGCGGGCATGCGCGGCCTGCTCCTTCTGCTTGGGGTTGACGTAGGAACGACCCTCGGTGCCCTTGATGAACGCGAAGCTGGTGCCGGCTGTGGGGAAGCTCGCGTCCTGGAAGACGGAAACGTCGTAGCCCTTGATCGTCACGGTGGTCCTCCGATGCGTCATTACGGAGGGAGCACCATGGGGCAGTCACGCGGACAACGTCACGTCCTGTCTCGAGGGGGGCAGCGGGGCGGCTCGAGGCGTCCACGACGCCGCCGTTCTCGAGCTCAGGCGGGCGCTCGACCGCGAACAAGCTGTGCTCCAGGCGTTCTGCGAGCACGACCGACTCCACAGACTGCTCGTCCACGGCGCTGGGCCCGCCCAGGCCAGTGATCTCCGCAGCCACCACCACATCCTTGCGGTAGCGCTCACGGTGCTGCCGTCCAAATGCCAGGCGTCCGCACGCCAGTCCGGCATGGTGCGGTCCTCCACGATCCCTTCCATGATCTGTCCGGTGCCAGGATCGCGCAACTTGCGGGGGAACTTGGTGACGATGCCGCCGTCCGCGACGCGGCGGATGTTCGCCATCGCTCGCGCTCTCTGCCGAACGAGGTGACCGTCTCCTGGCAGGTCACCGGCCCTTGACAGGTGAGGGCCCCGGTCCGATGGCGCCGCGGGGATGCGCTGGTGGCCGGTACCATCGACCAAGGACCGTCGGCCCTCCTCCACCGCACGCATCTGCTCCCAGTCGACGTCGAGGTGCACGGTCGGCAGCGTCGACCTCAGCAGTCACCGGCAGTGGAACAGCCGCGCCGTTTCTTCCAGGTCGGCCCGCCAAGTCATGCCGAGAACCGCCACCCGGGATCCGCCTCAGCGCGGGCCACCTCTGCGTCGTACTCGTTTGCATCGAAGTCGCCCCCCAGCAGTCGGCCCTCCCTGTGAGGAACCCGCCAGTCCGACCACTGGACGACATTCCCCATTCGCTGCACAACCACGGAGAGGAAGCCGCAGCACCCCCCGGTGCACTCCGGCTCGCCCAACTGCACACGGCGCGGCTCAGACGTCGCCCGCAGCGGGCTGGGGAGCCCGATGGGCAATGCTTCCGCTGCCAGAGGCCCACGGCCCCCAGGGCCCACCGTCTGCTCGACCACGTCCTCGCCGTTGACCCAGAAGCGCAGACTGGCAGGGAAACGTGGCCCCGGCAGCAGCACCGCAATCTCCAACCGATCGAACATCAGGCCACCCTATGGCCGCCTACCGAACACCCGGACATTGATCCAAGAGAAACGGTCAAGCCGACGCCGGGGATCACGCCTGAGCAGTGCCCCAGTCGAGAACCGGGGCGCTGCTGACTTCACCAGGTCGAGGTGCCGGGCAGGTGCGCGGCTGGGCGTCCGCGACCGCTGGCCTGGCTCAGTCCCATTGGATGTCGGCGAGGCTGTCGAGGGGGGCTCGGTCGGCCGCTGCTTCGGGGACGCTTAGGGTGTCGCCCTTGTGGAGGGCCGCTGGATATCGCAGGTGGGTGCGGGATTTCGAATTCGCTGAGGGTGACCTGAACCGCCCGACACCCGTGATCAGAATTCCCGCGATGGATCGAGGCTGGAGGCGGACGGGTTCGGGGCCGGGACGCCCCCGAACCCTACGAGCCAACTTCCCGAGAGAAAGCCTCTGTTCCTCACCTGTCCGATACCGTGCTCTTCGCCACTTGCCCGGATCTTCCGGGCTGAAGAACGCGACACGGTGCACTGCCCGACCGCGACGCCCCGCAGGGACGCCGCCCCCGCGTAAGGCGACACACCTCGGTGGGACACGGTCTTTGCCGCGACTCCGGAGGTCGCTCAGGCACGTTGGGCACGCGAGGGCGACGGAAGAGATACGCGAGAAAGGGGCCACGCCCCTGACACATCGTTAGGACTGCCGGCGATGTGTGGCGACACGTTGGGTGATTGCTCGGGGTGTGGACGTTGGGTGTGGCGGGTTAGGTGCGAGCACGAGCGAGTGTGAACGGCCCGGCCCCCGATCAGTACGGACCGGGGGCCGCCTCATGCCCGGCGCCGGGGCCACGGTGCGGTGCGCCCCGGCAGCTCGGGGCGTCTGTGCGGGAACCGTGGCCGGGCGGGGTCGCGTCCCTTACCGGGACCGTGGAAGGGACGCGCATGAGCATCAACGCACCCCACCCGTCGGTACGACGACCGCCGCGGCCGTACACGCCGCTGTGGAGACGGCTGCGTGAGGACGAATGGCCGCCGCTGGGTGAGGTGTTGCGGGGGCGGCGGGAGCAGGTGCCCGCCGGGATGGTGTGGGTGCTGTTCCTCCCGTGCCTGTGGTGGCTGACCGTGCCGCTGTTGGTCGGCTACCAACTGGCCCGTACAGCACGCCGTGTGGCGCGTTGGGTCTTCCCAGTGCGCCCGGAAGGACACGTCGAGGATCCCGAGGTGCTCCGGGTGCAGCGGGTGCGGACCTGGGTGGCCCTCGCCATGTCGGCGGCGCTGGTGGCCGTGTTCGGTGGATGGCAGGACGTGGCGGAGGTACCGGAGCAGGTCCTGCAACGGCTGTTGTTCGCGCCCTGGTTGGCGCTGTTGAGTGCGGCGGTGGTGGTGACGCTGCTCTTCTGGGCGGCCAGGCCCGGGACGCGGCGGGCCATGCGGACGCAGCTGTGGCCGGCCGGCCGGTCGGCCCTGTGGTACTTCGGTGCCTGGACGCTGGTGCCGCTGCTGTTCACGGCGGCGGGCGCGGGTATGAGTCTGCTGCCCAGCAGCGCCAACCTGCTCCTCTGGGTGTCCGTGATGTTCGTGTGCTGGGCGCCGTTCTGGTGGGTGATCTTCTTCCTGTGCTTCGCCTCCGGTCCGGCGCTGCGCCACGCCTTCAACCTGTGCGCCCTGCATGCGGCGCTGCCCGCGCTGGTCACCTCCGTCCTGGTCTGGGTGTTCGCCTTCCTCGGCCTGTCGGCGGGCGGTCTCCCGCCGGGCCCGGTGCCGCTCGCGGTCTGTGCGTTCCTCGGTGGCCCGGTGTCGGTGACGGCGGTGGCCTGGTGGGAGATTCACCGGTTGCGGCGGCGGCACGGGCTGCGGTGGCGGGCTTAGCGCCGCGGAGCTGCACGTTCCGTCCGGCCGGAGACAGGGAGAAGGGCCGCCCCGGGGCCCGATCGCACCAGGGCGGCCCTTCTGCCGTGTCCGGCGGATTAATGCCTGCGGAAGGCGAGCCGGTGATGGGGGACGTCCTGGTCACCGGTGGCGTGCGGCAGCGGCCTCGGCCAGGTCCGCGGCGAGCACTAGGTCCTCCCGGGCCCACTCCTTGACCGACCGTTGTACTCGGCGCGAGTGCACTGCACAGCCTGGTGCAGTCGTTCAGCCGGTACTTCGAAGACGTTCTGGTGCTCGGCTTTGCCGTACTCCCGCAGCCCGTACACCGGAGGGTGCCATGCCCCGTCCACCCTCGTTCCGCGCTTCAGCGTCGGCTGGACGAAGAACGGACTTGGCTTGGCGCGCCCCTGGTAGCAACTCGCCCACCACTACGCCCCGCTCACCGCAGTCACCGAAGAGGACCGCTGATCGTGAACCGTGTCGACGACCTGCTCGGTCCCGGCTTCGGTCGCGTAGCCAAAGCCCGCCAGGACTTCGAGGAAGCGGTGGCGACCGTCGTGGGGGCCGCCCAGGGCGCACAGGACTCCGGGCCCATGGGCACCACCGAGCTGCCCGCGGCCGTCTCGAATCGTGCCGGGGGCACACAAGCGGGAACCGAGGTGACACGTTGTCCGAGCGGCGTCAGCCCGTGGACTGGTTCGGGGAACCGGGTTTGGGCAGCAGTCGAGCGCTGAAACGGTCCGAGCTCGGCCAACGCACATCGTGGACCCAGCGAAGCTTCTCGAACACCCAGATGAGGCGTGCTGCCGGATCGAGCTGGCCCGGCAGCACGCCGTGGCGCGCGGCTGTGGGGTCGGCGTGATGAGAGTTGTGCCAGCTCTCACCGAAGGACAGCACTGCGAGCGGCCAGAAGTTGGTGGCCTTGTCCCGGCCGGCGAAGGGGCGCCTGCCTGCGACGTGGCAGATCGAGTTCACCGACCAGGTGACATGGTGCAGCAGCGCCATCCGTATCAGGCCGGCCCAGAAGAACCCGGTCAGCGCACCGGTCCAGGTACCGGTGACGAACCCGCCGACAAGCGCCGGGGACAGGAGCGAGACCGCGGTCAGGGGTCCGAAGAGTTGACCGATGAGCCGCAGATCGGGATCGGCGGCGATGTCGGGCGCGAACCTGGCCCGGTTGCTCAGTTCGCGCTTCAGCATCCACCCGATGTGCGCGTGGAGGAGTCCCTTGAGCAGTGCGCGTGTGTCGGTCCCGTAACGCCAGGGCGAGTGCGGGTCACCCTCGCGGTCGGCGAAGGCATGGTGGCGCCGGTGGTTCGCCACCCACTGGACCGGCGATCCCTCGACCCCCAGCGAGCCCGCGACGGCCAAAGCGATGCGCAGGCCCCGCCGTGCCTTGAACGAGCGGTGTGTGAAGAGACGGTGGTAGCCAACCGTGAGGCCGAAGCCTGACACGAGGTAGGCGACCACGGCCATGCCGATGTCCAGCGCGGACAATCCCCATCCCCATGCCAAGGGCACCGCGACGATCAGGCAGATCATCGGGCCCACGACAAAGGTCCACATCGCGGCCGCCGCCGCGGCCGTCTGGGGGGCGTCGAGCAGCGGCTTGACTCCGGCCTCGGTATCGGCTGCATGTTCGCTGACGGTCTGTTCGGTACGGTCGACGTCGCTCGGCTTCATCGGTTCCTCGCCCTCGCTCAAGCCTTTCCGGAGCCGGTGCCGGACCGACCTGGCTCACACTCCCGTACGTTTTCAGGCACGCTCCGCGGTCCGGGCCTCACGATCGCACCGGGCGGCATCCGCGCAGGTCGTCACGAATGTCCAGGGCATGAACGTCGCGGGACTGACTCGCCGTCCCTAGCCGCCATGGTGCCCCGTCGCACGCTCGAGGTTCTCCCCCGCCAGGACGCGCGCCTCCGCACCGCGAGGCGCAAGGCGCATCAGGGGTGGCAGCGCAGCGAAACTGGCCGGGGACACCAGGTCATGCTCCAGGTGCCCAGGGGCGAGCACGCCTTGCAGCTCAGTCGTGATGGCAGCTCCGAGCGACCTGTTGGACAGGGCCTAGTCGAGGCCGTTCATCTGCGTTCATGCGCAGCCGGTCGTCTGAGCGGCTACCGCTTTCCGCTTGTCTGAACGGCCGTGAACGGCGTCCTGAGGAGCTGCAACAGTGTATGAGGAGGTCAGCCGGCGCCGCTGGAACCGAGCTTGTCAGTGGAGCCTCGTACGGTCCTCACATGGGTATCACCTCGGCCTGGTCCATCAGCGCCCACGACGACGACTTCATCAACGCCTTGGCTCCGCGACTGCTCCCGCTGATCGCCGCGGAGCGGGACGAGCCGTGCGTACGAGAACGCTGGGACCGCTGGCGCCGGGAGCCTCGTGACCGACGAGCGGCGGGCCTTCCGGGAGAGGTTGCGGATCGAGGCGGGCGGCCGAGCGGTTCCGGCAGGGGGCTGAGAATACGGTCATCGGTCATGACGTGCGGGTCAGCGTCCGGTCGGTGCAACGCTGGCGCAAGGCGTGGTCCCAGGGCGGGCCGAGAGCTCTGGTCTCGAAGGGGGGCCGGCGTCGCTGCCGTTGCTGAGCGACGAACTCTTCACCGTGCTGGAGCATGAGTTGTTCAAGGCCCGGTGGCGCACGGCTGGCCGGACCAGACCTGGTCCCTGCCGCAGAGCAAGACCCTGATCGGGTGCCGCTTCCACAAGAGCTACACCGTCCAAGGCGTCGCGACTCTGTTGAAGCGGCATGGCTGGAGCTGTCAGCTCCCCGCCCGCCGGTCATGGAGCGGGACGAGGCGGCGGTGGCCGGCTGGGGGAAGGAGATCTGGCTCCAGGTGGAAGGACCCTGGCGGCACTCGTCCACGGCCGGAGCGCGGCCTCGGCGACCAGGCGGTTGGTTTCCGCAGTTCCACCGGCGGCTGCTCAGCACTCCATAGGGCCACCTCCACGGCAACCTGCGGGGGTGGCCGCAGACAGCCGACACGCCCCGAGGGTCAGCCGTTGAGGTTCTGCATCAGCTCGGGGGCGTAGCGGTCGCCGGAGACGATGCCGCGCGGTGCGACGGCTTCGATGGCGGCCAAGTCCTCATCGGTGATCGTCACCGTGGTGGCGGCGACGTTCTCCTCCAGGTAGCGGCGGCGCTTGGTGCCAGGGATGGCGACCGCGCCCTGGTGCAGCACCCATGCGAGAGCCAGCTGGGATGGCGAGACCTGCTTGGCCGCTGCGATGCGTCGAACCTCGTCGACCACTGCCAGGTTGCTGGCGAAGTTCTCGCCTTGGAAGCGCGGGTCGGTGCGGCGAAAGTCGTCGGCGGCGAAGTCGTCCGGGGTGGTGATCGCAGCGGACAGGAACCCGCGTCCGAGCGGCGAGTAGGCGACCAGGCCGATTCCGAGCTCGTTCAGGGTGGCCATGACCCCGTCGTCCTCGATGCCGCGTTCGAAGAGCGAGTACTCGGTCTGGACGGCCGTGATCGGGTGGACGGAGTGGGCACGGCGAATGGTCTGCGGGGCGACCTCGGACAGGCCGATGTAGCGGACCTTGCCGGCGGCCACCATGTCGCCCATAACGCCGACGGTCTCCTCGATCGGGACCTGCGGGTCGACCCGGTGCAGGTAGTAGAGGTCGACGTGGCTGGTATCGAGGTGGCGCAGCGAGCGGTCCAGGGAACGACGGATGTACTCGGGGCGCCCGTTGTGGCCGACGAGCGTGCCGTCGTCGGTGAACTCGATGCCGGTCTTGGTGGCGACGACGGCCTGCTCGCGACGGCCGGCGAGGGCCTTGCCGAGGAGCTGCTCGTTGATGAACGGGCCGTAGCTCTCGGCGGTGTCCAGCAGGGTCACGCCCAGCTCCAGGGCGCGGTCGATGGTGGCGAGGGACTCGGCCTCGTCGGTGGTGCCGTAGAAGGCGCTCATGCCCATGCAGCCGAGCCCTTCGGCGGAGACGGTCAGGCCCTGGCTGCCGAGGGTGCGGAGTTCCATGGTGATCTTCCTTGCTGTTGCGGGTCATCCCGCGGTGTGTGACTGGTTGGTTGTGCGTCGGATGGGCTTCGGCCCTCGGTCTGGACCGGGTGCGGTCGGGCGACGGTCGCGGTCGGGCGGGGCGCGGCGGCGGTGTGGCGCGGGCGGACGGGATGCTGTGCGGCTGCCGCGCCCGGCGTCGGCGGTGCACCCACCGGGACGCGGCGCGGTCAGCGCACCCAGGTACCGGTGAGGGTCTGGACGGCGGAGCCGTCGAGGTCGGCGAGGGTGGCTGCGACGAAGTCTCGGGCCCACTGCGAGGTCTGGATACGGAAGGGCGGGCGGGCGACGGTCAGGGCGTCGACGATCGGAGCGGCTGCCTCGGCCGGGGACTGGGCGTTGCCGAACGACTGCCGGGTGCGGGTGAGGTAGGCCTCAAGCGCCGGCGCGTAGGGCCCGGCGGCGGCGAGCAGCGTCGGGACGTCCAGGCCGAGGTTGGCGACGAACTCGCTCGCTACCGCGCCCGGCTCGACCACGGTGACATCGACGCCGACGGTGGCGGCGACCGGCGCGAGGGACTGCATGAAGCCCTCGACGGCGAACTTGGCCGCGCAGTACGCCTCGTTGAAGGGCTGGCCGACGACGCCGCCGACGCTACTGACGGTGATTACCCGGCCCTTCGACGCACGCAGGTGCGGCAGGGCGGCCCGGGTCACGGCCACCACGCCGAAGAAGTTCACCTCCATGGCCGCGCGGACGTCGTCGACGCTGCTCTGCTCGATGGTGCCGACCTGGGCGGCGCCGGCGTTGTTGACCAGCGCGTCCAGGCGGCCGTGCTCGGCGACGACCTCGTCCAGGCAGGCGGTGATGCCGGCGGAGTCGGTCACATCCAGGCGCTTGACCTGGATCCGGTCCTCGACGCCGGCCTCGGCGGCGGCCTTGAGCAGGGCCTCGGCCTTGCCGACGTCGCGCATGGTGGCGATCGTCGCCCAACCCGCCCGGGCGGCGCCGATGGCGGCGGCCAGGCCAATGCCGGAGGACGTACCGGTGATCAGAACTGTCTTCGGGGAGGTCATGAGGGTCTTCCTTGCCTGGGCAGCACAACGGGCCGACACCCGTAACCGGGGAGTTCCCCAGTTATCTGCAACGGTAATCGGGGAACTCCCCGGTTGTCCAGCTAGACTGGTCCCCTGACGAAGGGAGCAGCCTTGACCACCAAGCCGAGCGTGTTGCGCGCCGATGCCCGCCGCAACCGGGAGCGCATCCTCGAAGCGGCCGTGCGCGCCTTCTCCGAGAAGGGCCCGGACGTCGCGATCGACACGATCGCCAAAGCCGCCGGCGTCGGCTCGGCCACGCTCTACCGCCACTTCCCCACGCGCGAGGCGCTGGTCGAGGCGGCCTACCGCAACGAGCTGGCCCGTGTCTGCGACAGCGCCGCGAAGCTGCTCGCCGACAATGCGCCGGACCGGGCGATCCGGCTGTGGATGGACGACTTCATCGACTACCTGGCTGCCAAGCAGGGCATGGCGGACGCGCTGCGGGCCGCGGTCGCATCCGGTGCGGACCCCTTCGCCGAGACCCTCGAGAAGCTCGGCACCGCGCTCGGGACCCTGCTGCACGCCGGCGCCGACGCCGGTCTCCTGCGCCCGGACGTCGACCCCTTCGATGTCGGCTTCAGCCTGGCCGGCGTCGCGCTGATCACCAGCGCTCCCGACCAACGCGAACGGGCCGGCCGCCTCCTCGACCTGCTCCTCGACGGCCTCCGGTACGGAGCGGACAGACCGGCGTCCAGCTCGTGACCCGGCTCCGGCCTCGCCCCCCTCAAAACGGCGCATCACGTTCCTGGCCAAGGCGGAGTACTTCACCGCGCCGGGCCTCAAGTACTGGCTGACCGCGCTCGTTCTCCGCGGCGCCGGGCAGATTTCGATCGACAGGTCGGGCAGGACCGCGGGGCGGGCAGCGATCCGATAGGGGCTGGGGGTACTGGCAGAGAGCGAGTTGCTCGCGATCTATCCGGAGGGCACGCGTTCCCCGGACGGCCGACTGTACAAGGGCAAGGTCGGGGTGGCGGTCATGGCACTGGCTACGCAGGTTCCGGTGATCCCGTGCACAGTGGTGGGGACCTTCGAGATCCCGCCCCCGGCACGTGTCCTGCCCAGGATCCGGCCGGCCACGATCCGTTTCGGGGAACCGCTGGACCTCTCGCGCTTTGCGGGGTGGCGGATCACAAGACGGTGCTGCGGGCCGTCACCGATCAGATCCCGTACGCGCGACCGTCACGGTCTCGTCGGTCGCCGGTCCGCGACGGCCGTGATGCTCGCGTGCGCCGTGTGCGGTGGAATGGCGTGAGGGACGAGAGTGTCTCGGCCGGAGCCGACCCCGCCGGGTATGCAGAGGCCAGGCCCGGGGGTGAGGTGTCCTGGCTCGGTCGCGTCACACGCATCTGCTGGTGCCCGCGGATCCGCAGGCCGGAAGGAAGCCCGACATGGACGAAACCCTCTCCGCCGATGTGCTCGTCGTCGGTGCGGGACCGTTCGGGCTCTCAGCGGCCGCCCTCGCCCGCGATTACGGCATTGACGCGCAGGTGGTCGGGCAGTCGATGGGTTTTTGGCATGAGCACATGCCCGACGGGATGCTGCTGCGCTCAGGGGTCGACTGGCATCTGGACGCCGCGGGAGTGCACACGCTTCAGGCCTATCTGGAAGAGCAGGGGCTGACCGGTGACGAGGTCCTCCCGGTCCCCGTGGGTCTGTTTCGTGAGTACGGGGAGTGGTTCCGCCGCGTCAAGCAGGTGCCGGTCCGGTCCGGACTGGTGCGAGACATCGCACGGCGGAAGACGGGGTTTGAAGCGGAACTCGCCGATGGCGGGCGGCTGCGTGCCGAGGTCGTGGTCGCCGCTCCTGGTGTCTGCTATTTCCGGCAGTTGCCTCCGTGGGCGGCCGGTGTGCCGGCACGTCGGGCAGCCCATAGCTGTGACCTGGTTCGTTTCGACGACCTGGCGGGCCGACGTGTGCTGATCGTGGGGGGTCGGCAGAGCGCGTACGAGTGGGCGGCCTTGCTGGCCGAGCACGATGCCGAACACGTCGACATCGTCCACCGCCATCCCGTTCCGCGCTTCGAGCCGGTGAGCTGGGCGTTCTTCGACGACTACATCGACAGCACCCTGCAGGTCACCGGGTGGTGGCGTCGGCTGACGGCCATGGAACGGGAGGCGGTCGTCATGCGGTGCTGGCGGGCCGGACGGGCGACTCTGGAACCATGGCTGCCTGCCCGGCTGGACCCCGCGGTGGTGCACCTGTGGCCGGACACCGATGTCGTCCAGGCCGACGGCGGCGCGACCGGTGACTCCGTACAGGTCACGCTGTCCAATTCCGAAACCCTGACAGCTGATCAGGTGGTGTTCGCCACCGGGTACGCACCCGATCTGGCACGTGTCCCTTACCTGACCGGTCTCCTGGAGCAGATCGCCACCCGCAACGGGTTTCCGGTATTGGACGAGAACTTCCAGACCTCCGTTCCCGGCCTCTATCTCACCGGATTCGCAGCCACCCAGGACTTTGGCCCGTTTCTGGGCTTCGTCAAAGCCGCGCCGGCCGCGGCGACCATCCTCCTGCGGCACTTGCAGGCCCGCTGGGCTTGACGAGAAGACCCGACCCGCTCAAGAGCGCTCCCCCGGTGCCCCCTGCCGACGGTACCCACGCACCGCCCACGGTTCGGCGGCGTGGCCGGGCGACGCAGAGTGCCGCAGGGCAGAAATGGCCGTTGGAGGTGGTGTCCAACCTGCCACTGACAGGCGCGGCCGCGCCCCCTCCTTTTTCCGATCCGCGCAGGTGCGCGCCGGGCGATTGCCCCGTCGGCCTCGCCCTACGCACCCCCGGGGGGCAGGCCGCACCTTCTCCCTGGACTGGCAGCCGGCACGTGTCGGCGTATCCGCTGGGCATGCCAAGCCCGCATCTGCGGTGTCCGCGTACTTTCCCTGCCAGCGCCCCGATCACCTCTCCAGCAGCCGAACTCCATGACGTCGGCCGCCCTCGGTGCTATTCGGGCCAGTGGGGTGGGCGTTTGCCGAGGAAGGAGGCGATGCCTTCACGGGCTGCCGGGGTCTGGGAGGAGTCGGCCATGACCTGGCAAGCAATGTCGTAGGCGTCCGCTTCAGGGCGGTCCAGTTGCTCATACAGGGTGCGCTTGCCCAGCGCCTTGCTGGCCGGGCTGCCGCGGGTGGCGCGGGTGAGGAGTTCCTCGACCGCTGTGTCCAGCTCGTTGTCGGGTACGACTTGGTTGATCAGGCCCCAGTCCAGGGCGGTGCGGGCGTCGATCACGTCACCGGTCAGGGCCATCTCCATCAGCCGTTTGCGTCCGATGGAGCGGGCCACTGGCACGGCAGGGGTGTGGCAGAACCAGCCCCCCTTGCCACCGGGAAGGGCGAACCCGGCACGGTCACCCGCCACGGCCAGATCGCAGGACGCCACCAGCTGACACCCGGCGGCCGTGGCCAGCCCCTGCACCCGGGCCACCACCACCTGGGGGACGGACTCGACCAGCCGCATCACGTCGGTGCACAGCTCCAGCAGCTCGCGGGCGCCCTGAACGTCGAGGGCCAGCACGTCGGCGAAGTCGTGCCCGGAACTGAAAACCGGTCCCCTGGCCGCCAGCACGATCCCCGTGGCCCGGGAGCCGGCCACCTCTGTCAGGGATTTCTGCAGCTCTCGCAGCATCTCCCTGCTCAGGGCGTTCCTGCGCTGGGGATGATTCATGGTGACCCAGGTGAAATCGCCCCGAGTGGACACGATCACCCACTCACATGTGGCCATGATCTCAGCCTACGCCTGGCCCACGTTCCGAGTCCGTGTGCCGAACTTCGAACACGGCTCCCCCTGGGTTGTGGAACGCCACGTTGTTCCCTGGAACATCAGGGTCCTCCGCATGGGAAAGCCGATGCTGCTCCAGCGCGACCAGGGGACGCCACTCGTCTGGGGGCCGCCCGGCAGCAAGCCACCAGTGACCTGATCCTCAGGCTGGGTACAGGGGCGTGTCGCGTGCGCGGTTGAGCTGGGCCATCAGCTCGCGGTTGGCGGCGCGGGCGGCGGCAAGGTCGTGGTCACGGTCTGGAGCTACCCTGCGTCCGGGGAAGAACGCCGCACACGTCGCACTCCTACAGCTCTGCCGCGCCGGTGGCCCCGGCTCCTCGACGGCCACACCCGCAGCCGGGCCGCGGCCGTTCACGCCGCGGGTGTCGGCTCGTCACCGACCCTGTGCTGGGCCTATGGCCGGCGAGACCGCCCGAACGATCGTTTGGTGACTGCCGGGCAATGGCCGATGTCAGGCGCGGCGTGGGGCGGGTCGGGCGCAGCGGACACAGGTGGTCGCCGCCGGACGGATCTCCAGGCGTTCGGGCGGAATCGTCCCGCCGCAGCCTTCGCACTGCCCGTACTGTCCCTGTTCAAGTCGTTCCAGTGCCCGGTCCAGTTCTTCCAGGTGCTCGCGTGTCTGCGTCATCAGGGCGGCGACGTGGGCCCGCTCGAAGGCGGTGGTGCCCCCTTCGGGGTCGTGCTCGTCATCTACCGCGACCAGGGCGTTCGACGCGACGATCCCGTCGAAGTCGCGGCTCAGCGCGGCCGCCCGAGCGAGGGTGTCGGCGCGGTCCGCGGCGAGGCGTGCGCGGGCGGTCGAGAAGGTGGCCGGGCCGGGCTCGTCATGGCTGTACCGGGGTGCATCGCCCATGCTGGGAGAACACTGATTCACGGTTCCCGATTCCCGCTGACCAGCCGTACCGCGCCGCCGCGCAGGTGCGGTACCTGCGACGGCAGGAAGCTGGAGGGCGGGCCGCGTACATGGCCGGCGGCTGGACACGACGGCGCCGGCTGGCGGCCCTTCCGTACACGCCCGACAGGGGCGACTGCGTCGGCGCAGGCGGGTTCGGCGCCCGGCAGGAGGGGGTGGGCGAAGGTGCAGTCGGCGGTCTTGCAGCCGATGACCTTGCAGCGGATGTTGGTGTCCGGGCCGGGGAAGCCGGAGGACACCAGGTCCAGGTACTACCCGTGCATCACCTCTGTTCGCATCACGTCCGTACGCTGCAAAGCGACCGCCAGCCTGCCTGGGGGCAGGCGCGTGGTGTGCAACAACTCCGCCGACCAGGCCAGCGCCACGTCACCGGCCAGCAGCGCGCCCGAGGCGCCGAGCCGTTCGGCCGAAGCGCCCGGACGGTCACTCCGGTGACGGACCGCCAGGAAGTGTGGAGGCCCGCCCCGGCCTCGGCGCGTGGCCGAATGGACCATCAGATCGTCGTGGATCAGCGCGAAGGTGTGGAACAGCTCCAGCGAGGCCGCCAGTCGCGCCACCAGCCGGCGGGCCGCTCTTGAACGCCCCGACGTATTCAAGGTTTCGAGGCGGTCGTATCCGCTCCAAACGCATTGGGTGGAGGGTCCGCCGGTGCCGCCCTCAGGCGGCGCCGCAGGTCAAGAGAGCCTTGCGAGTTGCTGACCTAGACGTGCTGGAAGGTGGTGACGTGACGCGCCACTGGCCGACGAGCTGTCAGAAATCGTACGGCTTCTTGGTGTTCCAGTTCAGCACATCGGCCTCGTTCCAGCTGAACTGCGGCTTGTGGCCCTTGGTGTCGACCGAGTAGAAGGGGCCGTGGTGACCGTCCGCGCCGCGCAGCGCGATGGCGAACGACTGCGCCGTGTGGTTCTTCGAGCCGTAGTCGAAGAGGTTCACCGCGCTGTATGCCTTGTCTCCGGGCCGGAGCGTGATGTGCTTGTCGCCGCCCGGGGTGTCCTTCTTCGAGTGCGGCAGTGCGGCGCCATCGACGTCCTCGCCGAGCTTCACGGCCGGGTACGAGGTGACCCAGCATGGCGTGGTGCTCTCGTTCGACGCGGTGACCAGCAGGTGGTCGCCCGGCTGACCGGCGAACCGGTGCACCGCGGTGACCAGCAGCTCGTCTCCGCGGCACTGCTGGGCGCCGGCCGTTGTGCTCTTGCTCGCGATCTCGTCCGTCCCGCCCGAGGCGGTCGCCGAGCGTGCCCCCTCCTTGGTGTCACCGCCACTGGTGGCCTGCTCCGCGCTGCCCTTACCGTCCCCGTTGGACGCGGACCGGCTCTGCGCGGTACCGGCGGCGTGGCCTGCGCCCGCCGCCTTCGAGCCGTCGTCGGCTCCGCCGCAGGCGGTCAGGCCCAGCGCCAGCGCGGCGGTGACGGCGGCCAGGGCGGCACAACGGGCGGTACGGCGGACACGATGCATGGTCATGATAAAAGCTCCCCCATGGTCTGTCAGAACGCGGCACCTCCCCCTGCTCCCGCAGGACGGCCGACCGCATCCACTGTTTCGCTGCACCCCATGAGATGACGCCCGGGCGGGCGTTGTTCCCCCCGATCTGTCCGCATTCGGTAACAAGGCAACTGGGCGCAGGCACACCGGTGTTCACGCCGTGCCCGTCAGCGGTGCAGCGCCTCCGGCTGCTGCGGCACAGGGAAGGCCACCAGGCGCGCCCACCCGCCCGCGGAACGGTTCGCCGGCCTCCACCGCGAAGGTTCTGTTCGATCCGAAGTGCGGCTTCCCCGAGGCGGTCGCGGATCCACTGCGCGGCAAGAGGTCGGTTCCAGGCATCGATGTCCACGGCCGCGCTATGCCCGTCGGCGTCCGGCACCTGATTGCGGTCCTGATCGATGCGCAGCCCGATGGCGAGCTCAGCCTTCGGCTGAAGCTCCTGTAAGCGTTCGCCGCGGCACCGTGCCCGGCTCCAAGGACGACAACCCCTACGGGTAAACCTCAACCACCGGGGCCGCGCCCGTACCGGCCCTGGCACCCCGACCGCACAGAGGAGAGTCCCGGGCCCCCGGTATAACGCAACGCGACGACCGCGACCAGCCGATCAACGTGGACATCGACGGCCAGGATCTCGGCGCCGTCGTGAACAGCGGCGCTGCGTACTTCGCACCGATTCTCGCCCCGGCCGCGCCCGTCACCCAGTTCACCGGAGTCGCCGATGGATGGACGGGGGCGACGGGCGCCGAGGAGACGGCCGTGCACGTGGCGCCGGACGAGACCGAACTGCTCTGAAGGTGCTGTACGGCGGTACGCCGTGGGCCGCGTGGAACTCGCTGCGCGGCCCCCGTTCGTCTCCCCACCCATCAGCCGGTTGCTCCGCCGACCGGTGGACACACAGCAGCAGCCTGCGGGACTGGAATGAGTCACGCAAGTCCGTCCATCCAGAAGCGAGAACAGCGAGGTTTCCTCATGCTCAACGTCCGACGTCACATAGCCCGTATCGCCGGCGTTTCCTGCGTCGCCGCACTGGCCGCCGGAACAATCGGCGTGGCCAGCGCCGAGGCGGCGCCGATGGCGAAGGCCCCAACGGCTGCGCCCGTGACCATCGAGCACTACCAGTCCTATCCGCACTACCAGAACGACTGGTGGTACTGGCAGTGGTGGCAGTGGTGGCACCACCACTGCCCGCCCTACTGGCACCAGGGCCAGGACAACTGGCCGTACGGTCCCTGGCAGTACGGCAACGGCTACAACCACAACCACAACAACTGGTCGAGCGGCGGCTCGTGGGGCTCTGGCAACGGGAACACCCAGGGCGGAACGCAGGGTGGCGGGAACGGGAACACCCAAGGCGGAACGCAAGGTGGCGGGAACGGGAACACCCAAGGCGGAACGCAAGGTGGCGACGGCAATACCCAGGGCGGTACACAGGGTTGATGGTCGAGGGAGGAGCCGGCACCGCGCACGGGTAGCCTGTGCGCGGTGCCGTCCTGTCCGAGCTCGCCCGACGGCGCGGCTCGGGGCGCTCGCTCGCAGAGGACACAGGGGGACAATGGGGCCATGGCTCGCACACCGCCGATGTGAGCGCCGCCGCCCGGCCGTCCGGTGCCGAGGAAGGCATGGCGGCCGCGGAAGCCGCGCTCGCCACTCGCAACCACGGCCTCCCGCTGAAGAGGCACTGCGGTACGACGTCACGCCGACCGGACTTCACTACCTCCCGACGCGCTACGACATCCCCTGGGTGCCCAAGCCGGCGCCTGGCACCTCACCGTCGACGGCCGGGTATACCACCCGCTCGACCTCAGCCTCTGCGACCTGCTCTCGTTCCGACAAGTCGCCACACGTGTGACGCTGGAGTGCGCGGGCAACGACCGGGCCCCGGCCACGCCTGCCCGGTCACCGGACCCTCGCCGGCGGCAACGGTCGGCCGCCGCCGAGTGCACCGGCGTGCCGCTGCGGCTGCTGCTCGCCGAGGCGGGCGCCGGCCCGGGAGCCGGAGCCTTGGTCATGCACACGTCGGCCTCTCCGATCACCTCCGCCGGCAAAGCGTACGCGTTCCGGGATGCCCGTCGATGGACACGGAGTTGTACGAGAGCGCCACGCCGGGAGCGTCACCGCCGACCGTCGACGGCACCGAGATCGGATACGAGTAGGCGAAGGCGCCGGTGCTTGTCGGGGTCGCGGGGCCTGGCACACACATCTGCCGCCTCGTCGTCGGTTGCCAACTCCCCCACGCTCGGCTCCGCTCGCGCGGGGCACCCCCATCGCGTCGGCGCCCTCCTCCGACCTGCAGTTGCACGCACCAGACCCCGCTCGGGTCGGACAGAAGGCGCCGCCGCTCAGAGCCGGCCAGATCCGAAAGAAGGGCCCTAAGAAGTCCTACTGACCTTTCCGTTGGGTTGTCGGGGGTGACATCGCTTGATCCCTGCGGTAGTTCGTGGCCATGAGGTACGCCCAGGGCGGTGGTCTCACTCCGCAAGGCCAGGCCGTGCGTGAGCGGGTGCGCATGCTCGACGCCGACGGCTTCGCGCGGGGCGAGAAGAACGTGGTGATAGCCCAAAGGCTCCGGGTCAGTGCGCGGTCAGTGGAACGGTGGCGACGGTCCTGGCGGGAGGGCGGAAGAAGGGCACTTTGCACGTCGGGCCCGGCGAAGCGGCCGAAGATCGACGACGATGCCTTCGCCGTGCTCGAGCCACTCCTGCTGGAGGGTGCGATGACTCAGGGCTGGGCGGATGAACGGTGGACGCTGACGCGGGTGCAACTGCTGATCGCCGACGAACTGAGAGTGTCGCTCTCGATCCGCGGTGTGTGGGAACTGCTGCGGCGGCACGGCTGGACGTGTCAGCAGCCCGCGCGGCGAGCGGTCGAACGTGACGATACGGCGGTGGCCGGCTGGGTGAAGGAGACCTGGCCCCACGCAAAGCCACCGCTGCGGCGCTCGGGGCATGGCTGGTCTTCGAGGACGAAGCCGCGGTCTCGATGACGTCGCACCGCTCGCGCACCTGGGCACCGAAAGGCACCACACCAGTGGTGCGGTTCAACGGCGCCTCACGCGGCCGTATCACGATGGCCGCGCTGGCCTGTTTCAAGTCCGGCGAACGCAGCCGGCTGATCTACCGACCTCGTATTCAGGGCCACCTCCGAGGTGATCACCGGGGCTTCACCTGGCAGGACTACCGCGACCTTCTCGTCCGGGCTCACCTCCAACTCGGCGGCCCTGTCGTGGTCGTCTGGGACAATCTGAATGTCCATCGCTGCAGCCGATTACGTCAGTACGCGGCCGAGCACGACTGGCTCACCATCATCCAACTGCCCACCTATGCACCTGACCTCAATCCGGTCGAGGGCATCTGGTCGTTACTGCGGCGCACCGCTACAGCCAACATGGTTTTCACCGACCGCGAGCACCTCGTCAGAGCCGTCCGCAGCGGCCTGCGCCGCATCCAGCGAAGGCCCGACCTCATCGACGGATGCCTCACCGAGACTGGCCTTTCGATCACCCCGACAACCCAACGGAAAGGTCAGTAGGACCTCTAAGTGATCTGAGTCAGAGATTCTCCGGCAGTAAGCGGCGACCTTGTCGAGGATCTCGTTGGCGGTCGGTGTCCAGACGAAGGGCCAGGGGTTGTCGTTCCAGTCGGCGCCCCATGCCCGGATGTCGCGTTCAAGGGCATGGACGGAGCGGTGGACGGCACGGCGGAGTTTCCTCTGCGTGAGTTCGCCGAACCACCGTTCCACCAGGTTCAGCCACGATGAGCCGGTCGCTGTGAAGTGCAGGTGAAAGCGGGGATGTGCCGGCAGCCGCTTCTTGATGACGGATGGTAAGTGGCGCAACCGCCGACACCTCGGCGAGACAGGCGCGTTCCCCGGTGCGCTTGGCCTGGGTGATGCGAAGCCAGGACAACTGAGCAGACTTCACATGCGGCAGCCCGGCCGCGTGCGCTTCCTTCCGGTCGGATTCCGCCGCGGCGGCTGGTCACCTCGGAGGTGGAGGTCGATACACGACCTGGTCGAAGGGCGGATCTGCGTGGCGAGGTGTGCCGTGGGAACGGCTGTGTCTTGGCCGGGGGTGCCGCCGGCTCGGTGCGTTCGGCGGGAGTGGGGTCCCTCGGTCGGACGGGGCCGTTCCCCCAGCAGACCCACCGACCGGACGACAGCCCACCAAAGGATATGGCGGGAGATTGGGAGCCAAGAAGAGGTCTACCAACGAAAGCATCCAAAAGCGCCAGAGGAGGCAATCATGTCAGCTCACCTTGGTGTCATGGCCCTAGAGGAGCTGACCGGCACCGCCCGCGTGAAGCGCGGTATGGCCGAGCAGCTCAAGGGCGGCGTGATCATGGACGTCGTCACGCCGGAGCAGGCGAAGATCGCCG
>NZ_JBWKFL010000039.1:0-73249 GCF_056434305.1 Streptomyces sp. NPDC044061
CGCACGATCTGACAACCCGACGCGGTCAGCTCGGCGATCTGCTGCAGGGTGGCGCCGATGTCCGACGTACGGGTCGTCGTCATCGACTGCACCGAGACAGGCGCGTCTCCGCCGACCGCCACGCTTCCGACCTGGATCTGCCGGCTCTTCCGACGCTCGGCGAGCTTGGTCGGAACGGACGGCATGCCGAGAGAAATCGCAGTCATCTGCTGTGCAACCCCAAGTCGTGGATCAAGGTCCGGTCCCGTGAACGGCGGGCTCCAGGCTTCGAGATTACGGCACCGGCCCTGGCGCCGGCACATCCCACCCGGCAAACCCACTCGATGGAAGGCGGCCCGGGAAGGCCGGGTCCCGGGCCGCCTGGAACGGCGGGTGGCCAGGAGATTTTCACGGCGTGAACCCCTTTCCGTCGAGGAGCCCACGTCCGCGTCGTGCAAAGAAGCCGCGCCCCTCACTCGCGCGAGTCACGCGAGCGAAGGGCGCGGTCCGGCCGTCACGCCGAAATCTTCTAACTGATCTTGACCGGATTAACGACATCGGCGATCAAGACCAAAATCGTGAAGCAGACGAAGATCCCGGCCACCACGTAGGCCACCGGCATCAGCTTGGCCACGTCGAACGGGCCGGGGTCCGGGCGGCGCAGCACTCGGGCCACGTTCCGCCTGAGCGACTCCCACAGGGCGCCCGCGATGTGCCCGCCGTCGAGCGGGAGCAGCGGGAGCATGTTGAACAGGAAGAGGGAGAGGTTGAAGCCGGCCAGCACGAAGACGAACATGGCCAGCTGCTGCGATGCCGGGATGTTCAGGGTGGCGATGTCGCCGGTGATCCGGGCCGCGCCGACGATGCCCATCGGGGAGTCCGGCTCGCGCGGGCCGTTGCCGAAGGCCGCGTCCCACAGGGCCGGGATCTTGCCGGGCAGGGCGACGAGCGAGTCGACGGCGTCGCCGACCCGGTCGGTCATCCAGGTCACGGAGTCGCCGAAGCCCTGCTGGACGACGCCGGTGGCGGCGCTGAAGCCGAGGAAGCCGGCCTTGACGTACTGGCCCTGGACGTAGGTGCCGCTGGAGTCCTTCTTGGCGACCTGGTTGGTGGCGATCTTCGCGTGCAGGGTCACTTCCTGGCCCTTGCGGTCGACGACGACGGCGACGTCCTTGCCGGCGCTGTCGCGGATGAGGTCGGACAGCGTGTTCCAGTCCCTGGTCGGCTTGCCGTCGAAGGAGACGATCCTGTCGCCGTTCTTCATGCCGGCGGCCGCGGCCGGGGAGGCGGGGTCGGACTTCTTGCAGCTGTCGCGGTGCTCGCTCGCGGCGATGATGCAGGGCGAGACCGAGGCGACCGTGGTGGTCTGCTGCTGGATGCCGAAGCCCATCAGCACGGTGAGGAACAGGCCTACCGCGAGCACCAGGTTCATGAACGGGCCCGCGAACATGACGATGACCCGCTTCCACGGCTTTCGCGTGTAGAACATGCGCGTCTCGTCACCCGGCTTGAGCTCCTCGAAGGCCGCCGAGCGGGCGTCCTCGATCATGCCGCGCCACGGGGAGGTGGAGCGGGCGGAGATCCGGCCGGCGTCGTCCGGCGGGAACATGCCGATCATGCGGATGTAGCCGCCGAGCGGGATGGCCTTGATGCCGTACTCGGTCTCGCCCTTCGAGCGCGACCAGATGGTCGGGCCGAAGCCGACCATGTACTGCGGGACGCGGATGCCGAAGAGCTTGGCCGTGGACAGGTGCCCCAGCTCGTGCCACGCGATCGAGACGAGCAGGCCGACCGCGAAGACCACTATGCCGAGGATGAACATCAAGGTCGTCATGCACGCGCCTCCGCGGTCCGGTCTGTCAGTTCGCGCGCCCGGGCCCTCGCCCAGGTCTCCGCTTCGAGGACGTCCGACACGGTGAGTGAGGTTCCCGCGGCCGGGGTGCCGTGCTCCTCGACCACCCGGGTGACGGTCTCCATGATGCCGTTGAAGGGCAGTGCGCCGGTGCGGAAGGCCTCGACACACTCCTCGTTGGCCGCATTGAACACCGCCGGAGCCGTGCCCGCGAGCTGCCCCACGTGCCGGGCGAGGTTCACCGAGGGGAAGGCCTCGTTGTCCAGGGGGAAGAACTCCCAGGTGGAGGCCTTGCTCCAGTCGAAGGCGGGCGCCGCGTCCGGGACACGTTCGGGCCAGCCCAGACCGATGGCGATCGGCCCGCGCATGTCGGGGGGCGTCGCCTGGGCGATCGTGGATCCGTCGGTGAACTCGACCATCGAGTGGACATACGACTGGGGATGCACGACGACCTCAATGCGGTCGAAGGGAATGTCGTAGAGCAGGTGCGCCTCGATGACTTCCAGGCCCTTGTTGACGAGGGTCGCGGAGTTGATCGTGATCACCGGGCCCATGGCCCAGGTGGGGTGCGCGAGGGCGTCCTCGACGGTGACGTTCGCCAGTTCGGCCTTGGTACGGCCGCGGAAGGGGCCGCCGGAGGCGGTGACGACCAGTTTGCGCACGTCGGCGCGGGTGCCGGCGGCGAGGGCCTGGAAGAGCGCGGCGTGCTCGGAGTCGACCGGGATGATCTGGCCGGGCTTGGCGAGCGCCTTGACCAGGGGGCCGCCGACGATCAGCGACTCCTTGTTGGCGAGCGCGAGGGTGCGGCCGGTCTCCAGGGCGGCGAGGGTGGGCGCGAGGCCGATGGACCCGGTGATGCCGTTGAGCACGGTGTGGCATTCGGAGGCGGCGAGCTGCGTGGCCGCGTCGGGCCCGGCGAGGATCTCGGGGAGCGGCTCCCCTGCGCCGTACCGCTCGGTCAGCGCCTCGCGCAGGGCCGGCAGGGCGTCCTCGCGGGCGACCGCCACGGTCCGCACCCGCAGCCGGTGCGCCTGCTCGGCGAGCAGGGCCGTGCGGCTGCCGTTCGCGGAGAGGGCGGTGACCCGGAAGCGGTCGGGGTTGCGCAGCACGAGGTCGATGGCCTGGGTTCCGATGGACCCGGTGGAGCCGAGGATCACCACGTCCTTCGGGCCGTCTCCCGCGAGGGGGTCGTACACGAGGTGCGGGTCGGCGAGGGGTGCGGGACTGGCGGGACTGTCGGTCATCCCCCCATTGTGGCCGCAAGCCGTGGCGGTCAGGACAGGGCGTCCCCCGGGCGGGTGGGTTAACGGCTTTCGCCGCCGGATGGAGTTGTTTTCCCCTTGTGAAGGCCGGGTGAAGACCGCTTGGTGACCCTTCGGGCACAGCGACTCGGATCCCGCGCCGAACAGGGCTCCTGCTCCTGGACGACGCGGGATCCGAGCGACACGTGCTTGCCGGACTAACCGCCGAACGGGCGGCGCTCGTTCTCGTGTGCGGACGGTCCGGGGGTCGCGTCGGCGATCCACGGGCCGTCGCCGGACGGGTCGACGATCCCCTCCTCCAGCCACTCGTAGGCCCCGCCGAGCACTCCCTTGACCACCTTGCGGTCGAGGTCGTCGGTGTTGGTCCACAGCCGGTTGAAGAGTTCCTCGACGCGGATGCGGGACTGGCGGCAGAAGGCGTCGGCGAGCTGGTAGGCCTCGCGGCCGTGCTCGCCCTCGCCGCGCAGCCGCTCGGCGCGCACGCAGGCCGCGCTCATGGCGAACAGTTCGGCGCCGATGTCCACGACCCGGCCGAGGAAGCCCTGCTTGGTCTCCATCCGGCCCTGCCAGCGGGACATGGCGTAGAAGGTGGAGCGGGCCAGCTTGCGGGCGTGCCGCTCGACGTAGCGCAGATGGCCGGAGAGATCGACGTCACGCTTGAACTCGCTGTAGGAGGAGGGCAGTTGGCCGGGTCCGGCGACCAGCTTCGGCAGCCACTTGGCGTAGAAGACGCCCGCGTTCGCGCCGGCCTTCGCCTTGTCCGACAGGGACTTGTCGGGGTCGATGAGGTCACCGGCGACCGAGAGGTGGGCGTCGACCGCCTCGCGGGCGATGAGCAGGTGCATGATCTCCGTCGAGCCCTCGAAGATGCGGTTGATGCGCAGGTCGCGCAGGATCTGCTCGGCCGGCACGGACCGCTCGCCGCGCGCCTTCAGGGACTCGGCCGTCTCGTAGCCGCGGCCGCCGCGGATCTGGACCAGTTCGTCGGCCATCAGCCAGGCCATCTCGGAGCCGTAGAGCTTGGCGAGTGCGGCCTCGATGCGGATGTCGTTGCGGTCCTCGTCGGCCATCTGCGAGGACAGGTCGAGGACGGCCTCGAGCGCGAAGGTGGTGGCCGCGATGAAGCTGATCTTGGAGCCGACGGCCTCGTGCAGTGCGACCGGCTTGCCCCACTGCTCCCGCTCCGCCGCCCACTCGCGGGCGATCTTCAGGCACCACTTGCCGGCGCCGGCGCACATGGCGGGGAGCGACAGCCGGCCGGTGTTGAGGGTGGTGAGCGCGATCTTCAGGCCGGCGCCCTCGGGGCCGATCCGGTTGGTGGCCGGGACGCGCACCTGGTGGAAGCGGGTGACGCCGTTCTCGATGCCGCGCAGGCCCATGAAGGCGTTGCGGTTCTCCACGGTGATGCCCTCGGAGGTCGCCTCCACCACGAAGGCGGTGATGCCGCCCTTGTGTCCCTCGGACTTCGGTACGCGCGCCATCACGACGAGCAGGTCGGCGACCACCCCGTTGGTGGTCCACAGCTTGACCCCGTCGAGGACGTAGTCGTCGCCGTCCGGGACGGCGGTCGTCGCGAGGCGGGCCGGGTCGGAGCCGACGTCCGGCTCGGTGAGCAGGAAGGCAGAGATGTCGGTGCGGGCGCAGCGGGGCAGGAAGGCGTCCTTCTGCTCCTGGGTGCCGAACAGCTTGAGTGGCTGGGGTACGCCGATCGACTGGTGGGCGGAGAGCAGGGCGCCGACCGCGGGGCTCGCGGAGCCGACCAGGGCGAGCGCCTTGTTGTAGTACAGCTGGGTGAGGCCGAGACCGCCGTACTTGGGGTCGATCTTCATGCCGAGGGCGCCGAGTTCCTTCAGGCCGGCGACGACCTCGTCGGGGATGCGGGCCTCGCGCTCGATGCGGGCGGAGTCGATCGTCGTCTCGCAGAAGTCGCGCAGTTTGGCGAGGAACTGCTCGCCGCTGCGCACGCTCTCGGGGTCCGGGAGCGGGTGGGGATGGATGAGGTCGAGCCGGAAGCGGCCGAGGAACAGTTCCTTGGCGAAGCTGGGCTTGCGCCAGTCCTGCTCCCGGGCGGCCTCCGCCACCTGGCGCGCCTCGCGCTCGGTGACGGTGGTGCGTGGGCTGGTGGTGGCGGACATTGAGGCTCACCTCGCCGCGAAGAGGGACGACTGGGGACCGGTCATTACCGACCGGTGCTACTGGATCGTTGGTACCCGAAACGGGCCGACCCCACCACCCCTCGCGGTCCGATCGGTGGACGCGGGGACACACTTGTCGTCATTCGGCGGCGTGCGTCGCCGTTCGGCCGAGGCCGGGAAAAGCTGTCGAAGCGCTTCGACAGCCTATCGGCACCCACTCCTGCTGAAGCTACTGTCAATACACCCTCACTCGCCCTTGTCAGCAATGCGCAGTGTCGAAGCGCTTCAAAAAGCTTGGAGAGCTGGATGGTCACCCTCGCCGAGGTCGCCCGGCACGCCGGAGTCTCGGCGAGCACGGTGAGCTATGTCCTCAGCGGCAAGCGGTCCATCTCCGCGACCACCCGGCAGCGGGTCGAGCAGAGCATCCACGAACTGGGCTACCACCCGAACGCGGGCGCGCGCGCCCTGGCCGGCAAGCGGTCGAACATCATCGCGCTGATGATCCCGCTGCGCACCGACATGTACGTGCCGGTGATGACGGAGATCGCGATCGCGGTGGCCACCACGGCCCGCACGCACGGGTACGACGTCCTGCTGCTCACCGGCGAGGAGGGCCCCGACGCGCTGCGCCGGGTCACCGGCAGCGGTCTCGCCGACGCGATGATCCTGATGGACGTCGAGCTGAAGGACGAGCGGCTGCCGCTGCTGCGCAGCACGGACCAGCCGTCGGTCCTGGTCGGTCTGCCCGCCGAGACCACCGGTCTGACCTGCGTCGACCTGGACTGGACGGCGACGGGCGCGCTGTGCGTGGAGCACCTCGCGGGTCTGGGCCACCGTGACATCGCTGTCATCGGCGAGGCCCCGGCCGTCTACGAGCGGCACACCGGCTTCGCCGAACGCACCCTCGACGGGCTCCGCTCCCGTGCCCGCGAGGCGGGCGTCCGGGTGCTGCACCGCCCCCGCGAGGGCGGGTACGACGCGATGGCCGTGACCCTGGCCCGGATCCTCGACGAGCGCCCGGGCACCACCGGGTTCGTCGTGCAGAACGAGTCCGCCGTGGAGCCCCTGCTCGCGCTGCTGCGCCAGCAGGGCCGGGCCGTGCCCGAGGACGTGTCCGTGGTCGCGATCTGCCCGGACCAGGTGGCCGTCCAGGCCTCGGTGCGGCTGACCTCGGTCGCCATCCCCGCGCGGGAGATGGGCCGGCACGCCGTCGAGCACCTGGTGGCCAAGCTGCAGGGGCGGGGCGGCGACGAGGTCGTCCTGCTCACGCCGGAGCTGACGGTACGGGCGAGTTCGGGACCGGCACCGGCCGCCTCCTGACGTACCTTCCCGTGCTCCGGCGCGTCCGGCGCACGCCTCTGCCTGCCTTGTCCCCGTCCCGCACTCCTTCAGGAGCATGGACGCGTTCGCGGGCCGGGCGGAACGCCTCTCACTCGCGACTGTAAGCCTTGGGCCGCCCGGTGTCCTGCGCAGTGCGGCCCCCTCCGGACGGCCCGGATGCGACACCCGGGCCGTCGTCGCGGGGCTGCCGTCAGGGAGTGGCCCTGTCGGCAATACCCCGTCAGCTGTGGTGACTTGCCCTGGCGAGGGTGGTCACGAAGCGCTGGGCGTCCACCGTGCCGACGCCGGTGGCCATGTCGTAGCCGTTGACGGCCTTGTAGCCGGTGACGCCCTCGTAGCTGTTGTCCGTGCCGTCGTTGACGTCGACTATGCCGGTGCTGGAGCCGGCGTGCTGGGAGAGCTTGTACAGCGCCGCGTTGATGTTGCCCAGCCGGTGGCCGGCCGCCTGGTCGGCGAGGGCGACGACGCCCGAGAAGAGCGGGCTCGCCTCACTGGTGCCGCCGGTGACGTCCCAGCCGGTGGCGGTCGGATCGAAGCTGGAGTAGATCCAGGCGCCGCCGTTGACGGCGGCGGCCAGCGACACGTCCGGGGTGCCGCGGCGGGCGCCGACGATCCGCTTCACGCCGTTCTGGAAGGCCGGCCGGGAGAAGACGTGGGACTGGCCGCCGCCGCCCGCGCCGTAGTCGTTGTAGACGCTGTCCTGCTTGACGCGCTCGCCCTTGTCGTTCAGGTGCAGCTGGGTGCCGCCGATGGAGGTGACCAACGGGTCCGAGGAGGGCCAGGAGTTGACGCGCTTCTTGTAGTAGGTCTTGCCGTCCGCCTTCAGGTCGGTGGCGCCCCCGTCGCCGGAGGAGGCGAGCACGGTGACGTGCTTGCGGTTCGCGACCTGGAAGGCGTAGCGCAGCTTCTTGATGCTGGAGAAGTCGCCCCGGCCGAACCCGGGGAAGGTGTTCTCGGTGGCGCCGAAGCTCTGGCTGATGACGTCGCCGACCCCGTGGTCGATCAGGTGCTTCTCGGCGGCCATCATCTCCGGCAGGCCGGTGGTGCCCTCGGTCTCGGAGACCGCCGTCTCCACCAGGACGATCTTGGCGCCGGGCGCCACGGCGTGGGCCATCTCGACGTCCAGCGTGGTCTCGCCGGCCCACCCGGTCATCTCGGAGTTCTTGGGGTCGAAGGCGGGGACGTGACCCCACTTGACCACCTTGACCTTGGTGCTGGGCAGGCCGAACTGCTTGCTGTAGACGTCGAGATCGTGCTGCACGGTCGGGGAGCCGAACGAGTCGACGATGACGATGGTGCGCCCCTTGCCCGTGATGCCCTTCCGGTACAGCGGGTCGAGGTTGTACGCGGTGCGGTACTGGAGCGGGTTGTAACAGGCGATGTGCCATTTGGCCTGGCACTGCTCGATGGGGAGCGGGCTCGCCACGCCGTGGACCAGAGTGTGGCCCGCGATGGCCGGAACCGCCTTGGTGTGCGGTACGGCGGCGGGCGCGGCGCTGGTGGCGCCGGCCGAAGAGGTGGTCGCCAGTGCGGCGGCGACGAGTGCGGCGGTGGCGGCCGCGGAAGCCGCGACGCCGCGCCCGGTACGGGCTGTGTGCATGAATTCCCCTGAGTGGTCCGCAGTCGGACGTAGTGGTCGTCATGCATCCCATCGAGTGAGTCATGCACAGAACAAGGCTGTTGACCCGTCGATGCCGAATCCTTTACCCAGCAACAGGAAACGGCCGCAGCCCCCGCACAGTGGGCTGCGGCCGTTCCGTCCGACCTGTCCGTGGCAGGTCAGTCCCTGCGGACCTGTCCTCGGCAGGTCAGAGCGCGAGACCGGTGAGTACCAGCACGCGCTCGTAGGTGTAGTCGTCCATCGCGAACTTCACGCCCTCGCGACCCACACCGGACTGCTTGGCGCCGCCGTACGGCATCTGGTCGGCGCGGTAGGACGGAACGTCACCGACGACGACACCGCCGACCTCGAGAGCGCGGTGGGCGCGGAAGGCGACCTGGAGGTCGTGGGTGAACACACCCGCCTGGAGGCCGTACTTGGAGTCGTTGACCGCGGCGAACGCCTCGTCCTCGCCGTCCACCTTCAGCACGGTGAGGACGGGTCCGAAGACCTCCTCGCAGGAGATCGTCGTGTCGGCCGGCACCTCGGTGAGGACGGTCGGCGCGTAGGAGGCGCCGTCGCGCTTGCCACCGGTGAGGAGCTTCGCCCCCGCCGAGACGGCCTCGTCCACCCACGACTCGACACGCTTGGCGGCGTCCTCGCTGACCAGCGGGCCGACGTCGGTCGTGGCGTCGGACGGGTCACCGGTGACCTGGGCCTCGACGGCGGCGACGATGCGCGGGAGCAGCCGGTCGTAGACGGTGGCGTCGGCGATCACTCGCTGCACCGAGATGCAGGACTGGCCGCCCTGGTAGTTGGAGAAGGTCGCGATGCGGTTCGCGGCCCAGTCCAGGTCGGCGTCGCTCGCGAAGTCGGCGAGCACGACGGCCGCGCCGTTGCCGCCCAGCTCCAGGGTGCAGTGCTTGCGCGGCACCGAGTCCATGATCGCGTAGCCGACCTTCTCGGAACCGGTGAAGGAGATCACCGGCAGGCGCTCGTCCTGGACGAGGGCGGGCATGCGGTCGTTGGAGACCGGCAGGATCGACCAGGAGCCGGCGGGCAGCTCGGTCTCGGCCAGCAGGTCGCCGAGGACCAGACCGGAGAGCGGGGTGGCCGGGGCCGGCTTGAGGATGATCGGCGCGCCGGCGGCGATGGCCGGGGCGATCTTGTGGGCGCACAGGTTCAGCGGGAAGTTGAACGGCGCGATGCCGAGGACGACACCCTTCGGGAAGCGGCGGGTCAGCGCCAGGCGGCCCTGGCCGCCGGCGTCGGTGTCCAGGCGCTGCGCCTCGCCGCCGTTGAAGCGGCGGGCCTCCTCGGCCGCGAAGCGGAAGACGGAGACGGCACGGCCGACCTCGCCCCGGGCCCACTTGATCGGCTTGCCGTTCTCGGCGGAGATCATCTGGGCGATCTCCTCGGTGCGCTCGGAAAGACGCCTGCTGACGTGGTCGAGGGCGGCGGCACGGACGTGCGCCGGGGTGGCGGCGAACTCGTCCCGTACGGCGTACGCGGCGGCCACGGCCTCCTCGACCTGGGCCTCGGTCGGCACGCTGACCTTGCCGACGAGCCGGCCGTCCCACGGGGAGGTGACGTCGAAGGTGTCCTCGCCGGTGACCTGGCGGCCGGCGAGCCAGAAGGCGTGGGTGGAAGTCATGTGTGAGTCCCGGCCCTTCCGCGTTGGGGGTGTTCGTTCGGTTCGCTGTCCACCGTAGGGCCGGGCGGCGCAGGGGTCGCTTGTCCGAGTCGTACTGGTGCGGATGGGGGATGCTCCGGTTTGGCGGGGTCCCCGCCGCCGTTCACTCCGCCGACGTGGCCTTCAGGGCCAGCCACAGCTCCATCCGGACGTCGGGGTCGTCCAGGCTGCGGCCCAGGATCTCCTCGACCCTGCGCATCCGGTACCGCAGCGTGTGCCGGTGCACGCCCAGGTCCGCCGCGGCCGCGTCCCACTGCCCGTGCCGGGAGAGCCATGCCCGCAGCGAGGCGACCAGGTCGCCCCGGCCCGTCGCGTCGTGCTCGTGCAGCGCCCGCAGCAGGCTGTCGGCGAACGCCTTGACCGCGTCGTCGGCCAGCAGCGGCAGCACCGACCCCGCGGCCAGCTGCTCGTGCTCCACGAACACCCGTCCCCGTCGCCGGGCCACCGACAGCGCCTGCTCGGCCTGCTTGTAGGCCGCGGCCGCGGCGATCGGCCCGGCCGGTGCGGACAGACCGACGACCAGCTCGTCCTCCTCCACCGCCCCCTGCTCGGGCACGGCGCGCGCCGCCGCCTCCAGCGCCGCCGCGTGCGCGGCACACGCGGCCACCGCCGCGCCGCCGTCCGCGGCCAGCACCACCAGCCGCTCCCCCTCCGGCACCACCAGCACCGCCTCACCGGAGCGGGCGGCGGCCGCCTCGACCGTCTCCGTGAGCGCGCCCAACGGGTCGCCGCCCGACACCGACTCGGCGACGATCACCCGGAAGGGCGCGTCGAGCAGCCCGCCGTACAGGTCCCCGGCGACGGCCCGGGCGTGGTCCGGCTCGCCGGCGAGCAGCATGCGCAGTACGGCGGCGCCGATGCGCTGTTCGGCCGCGTGCAGGGAACGGGAGCGTTCGGTGGTGAGGGTGAGCAGGGCGATCGCGGAGTGGACGGCGTACCGCTCGGCGGTGCCCAGGGCGGCGGCCGTGCCGACGGCGAGCGCGGCGCGCGGGCGCCGGCCGGTCCCGAGGGAGTGCAGCTCCACCCGGTCCTCGTTGTCGGGGCCGCCGACGACGGAGGAGGCCGGCGCGGGCCGCTCCCGCAGCCGTTCTACCTCGGCGGTGAGTCGGGCGGCCCGGCGGCCGGCCCACTCGGGTGCCGTGGCGACGACGGCGCCCGAGGCGTCGTACAGCGCCGCCCACCCGTCGACCTGCGTGGCGAGCGCGGCGAGCAGCCCCTCGGGTCCGGCGTTCAGGGCCTGTTTGGTCAGCTCGCGCTGGGCGGCGAAGCCCGCCGTGACGGCCCGGTACTGGTCGGCGGCGATCGCGGCGGAGACCGCCTTGCTGATGGCGAGGAAGGGTGTGCGGCGCGGCACCTCCAGCAGCGGCAGCCCCTCCCCCTCGGCGGCGTCGACGAGCGCCTTCGGGATCTCCTCGTAGTTGACGCCGACGGCGAACCCGAGGCCGACCACTCCCGCCCCGGCCAGCCGCTTCACATACCGCCGCATGGCCTCCGGATCCTCCGCGTCCAGCTTGAGCGCGGTGATCAGCAGCAGCTCGCCGCCCTCCATGTAGGGGACGGGATCGGCCAGCTCGCTGACGTGCGCCCAGCGGACGGGCACGTCGAGACGGTCCTCGCCCGCGCGCACGGTCAGCTTGAGCGCGGAGTGGTGGACGAGCGAGGCGAGAGTCGGGGGCATCGGGCCTTCAGGTCTGGGAGAACCGAGATCTTTTGGCCGCCGCGTATGAACGGCCTATGCCGATTCTGCCTCACCGTACGGTCCCCTGCTGGCCCTCCGGCTGTACCGCGTGACCGCGCTCAGCCCCGCAGGTCCACCAGCAGCGGCGGAGCGTGCTCCCCCTGCACGGTGGTCAGCGACAGCACCGCGTGCCCCGGCGGCACCCCGTGCGCCAGTTCGGAGGCCGACCAGCGCTCGCGCTCGACCTGGCGGACGGTGACCGCCCGGGCGGTGGGCGCCTGGCCGGTGATGACCCGGCGCAGCATGTGCACGGCCTTGCCGGCCGGGGTCTCGGCGATGATCTGCCGGTCGGTGACGTCCCGGGTCTCGGTCCACTCCTTGCCCCACACCTCGGCGAAGTCCTGCCCGTCCCAGGGGGTGAGCCCGGCAAGCGCCATCCGGCAGCCCGTGGCACCGAGCAGCGGTCCGCGCAGCGGCCGGGGTACGTCGTCCAGGGTGCGCAGCGTCAGCACGGTGCCGGCGTTCGCGGACCGCAGCCGCTGGACCCCGCGCACCGCCTCCGGGGTGACCACGCCGGAGGCGTCGTCCAGCAGCAGACAGGCGAACAGCGACCGGTCCTCCCGTACCGTCACGCTGGCCGTGAACTGGGCGAGCACCAGCCGGGCGAGGATCCGGGAGGCGTCGGCGTGCCCGCGCTGGGGCAGGTCGATGCGGACGCGCACCGGGTGGTCCAGAGCCTTGAGGGAGAACGGCCGGGACTGCCCGGAGGTGTCGAAGAAGGTGGCGAAGGCGGGCCGGTCGAGCAGCGCGATGCGGTCGGCGAGGACCGCGCCGACGTCTCCCGGGTGGGCCATCTGCCGCTCCCGCGCGTCGAGTTCCCTGAGCAGCGACTCCTGCCCGGTGTCCGTCAGGGCCTTGCGGAGCGCGGCCAGCGGGCCGGGGGTGCCGTCGAGGAGCTGGCGCAGCTCGGGGACGGAGGGGAAGCGGTCGTGGACGGCCCGGAAGGGCCCGAGCAGCTGGGCGAGGACGGTGGTGGAGCGGCGGCTGTCGCCACCGGGGTGCGGGTCGGCGAGGTCGCCGACGAGGGCCTCGGCGAGTATGGCGGCGGCCTCGTCGGGGTCGGTGGTGCCGCCGTACAGGTCGAGGTCGTAGACGGATTCGGGGTGCCCGATCCGCAGGACGACGTCGTACGACTCGGCCGGGCCGAGCCCCGCGCCTGCCGCGCCGACGACGACCACGGCGGCGCGTCCGGCGAGGGCGTGCAGGCACAGCGACTCGGCGAGCGGCCGGATGACCGCGCCGGTCTTGCCGGAGCCGGCCGGGCCGACGGCGAGCAGGGAGGTGCCGAGCAGCTCGGGGCCGACGGCGAGTCCGGCGCCCCGGTAGTGGTACGGGTTGCGCGGGTCGTCGGCGGTGGTGCCGAGCCGTACCTGGCCGGTGAGCACGTCGTGGCGGGCGTGCCGGGCGGGCAGGTCGCGCTCGCCCGAGGGGTGCAGACAGGCGGCCGAGCCGTCCTTCAGCACGGCGCCGGTGAAGGAGGCGAGGCTGTGCGCGCCCGACCGCACGCCCTGCCAGGCCCGGCTGATCCGCGCGTGGTCGACGTCCCGCATGAGGCCGGCCTTCGCCTCGGCGGCGAGCCGTTCGGCGGCCTCGTGGGCGCCGGCCCGCCGCAGCTGGGGCCACTCGGCAGGGTCCTGCTCGGGAGCGGGGGGCGGTGCGGCGGCGGGCACGGCGGGGCGCCAGGCGGGCGGGCCGTAGCGGCGCCAGACCTCGCCCCAGCGGCCGAGCCGGCCGACGACGAGCATGATGGCGAGGGCGATGAGGGTGTAGTACGAGTACCAGAGGACGGCGTTGCCGACGCGGTCGTTGCCCTGCCGCCAGGAGTCCGGGGTGAACAGCTCCAGCGGCAGTACCCACCAGCCGCCGAGGTAGCCGTTCCACAGCAGGGACCACACCAGCCAGCCCACGAGGAAGGCGATCAGCGCACCACCCAGCAGCTGGCGGGCCGGGATCAGCTCGGGTTCCTGCTGTGGCCGGGGCCGGTACCCGAACCGCCACACCCCGGGCGCCGCATCGGGCCTGGGCGCCCGCAGCCAGGCCAGGAAGGCGGAGCCGTCCGGCCTGGGCGGTGCCCCGGGCGGCTCCTGGGGCATGGGTGGTACGGCGGCACCCTCGCGGGGCACCGCAGGGCGCGGCACAGGATTCGCATGCGTACCGCGCGCGTCCCGCGTCCCGTCGCTGTCCATCGCCCTTGCCCCCTGACCAGCCGTTCCATCCACCATCAGCGAGCCAATCTAACGCCCCGACAAAGGGAGTTCACCGTTTACGCGGCCGAGAGAACGGCACGGCCGGCCGCACTCGTCCCCTACTGCTATGTCCATCACGGACAAGGAATCCTCCCGACAACGCCCACATGGAGCATGCCCACCCTCCGCAGTCGGCCCTAGCCTGCGAAGAAAGAGACAAGCGTCCGAAAAACGCACCGTCCGGAATCGCCCGGGAACACCCGGTACGCAAGATCTTCAGGGAGCCCTCATGACCGCACTTCCGCAGGAGCGCCGCGTCGTCACCGCCATCCCCGGCCCGAAGTCGCAGGAGCTGCAGGCCCGGCGTACCGCCGTGGTCGCGCAGGGCGTGGGCTCGGTGCTGCCCGTCTTCACCACGCGCGCGGGCGGCGGCATCATCGAGGACGTCGACGGCAACCGCCTGATCGACTTCGGCTCCGGCATCGCCGTGACCTCCGTCGGCGCCTCCGCCGAGGCGGTCGTGCGCCGCGCGAGCGCCCAGCTCGCCGACTTCACCCACACCTGTTTCATGGTCACCCCGTACGAGGGCTACGTGGAGGTCGCCGAGGCCCTCGCGGAGCTGACCCCGGGTGACCACGCGAAGAAGTCGGCGCTGTTCAACTCCGGCGCCGAGGCCGTCGAGAACGCCGTCAAGATCGCGCGTGCGTACACCAAGCGCCAGGCGGTCGTCGTGTTCGACCACGGCTACCACGGCCGCACGAACCTCACCATGGCGCTGACCGCGAAGAACATGCCGTACAAGCACGGCTTCGGTCCGTTCGCCCCCGAGGTCTACCGCGTTCCGGTCGCCTACGCCTACCGCTGGCCGACCGGCCCGGAGAACGCGGGCCCCGAGGCCGCCAAGCAGGCCATCGACCAGATCACCAAGCAGGTCGGCCCGGACAACGTGGCCGCGATCATCATCGAGCCGGTGCTCGGTGAGGGCGGCTTCATCGAGCCGGCCAAGGGCTTCCTGCCCGCGATCAGCCAGTTCGCCAAGGACAACGGCATCGTCTTCGTCGCGGACGAGATCCAGTCCGGCTTCTGCCGCACCGGCCAGTGGTTCGCCTGCGAGGACGAGGGCATCGTCCCGGACCTGATCACCACCGCCAAGGGCATCGCCGGCGGTCTGCCGCTGGCCGCCGTCACCGGCCGCGCCGAGATCATGGACGCCGCGCACGCGGGCGGCCTCGGCGGCACCTACGGCGGCAACCCGGTCGCCTGCGCCGGTGCGCTCGGCGCCATCGAGACCATGAAGGAGCTGGACCTCAACGCCAAGGCGAAGAACATCGAGGCGGTCATGAAGTCCCGCCTCGGCGCCATGGCCGAGAAGTTCGACATCATCGGTGACCTCCGCGGCCGCGGCGCCATGATCGCCATCGAACTGGTCAAGGACCGTGCCACCAAGGAGCCGAACCCGGAGGCCACCGCCGCCCTCGCCAAGGCCTGCCACGCCGAGGGCCTGCTGGTCCTCACCTGCGGCACCTACGGCAACGTGCTGCGCTTCCTGCCGCCGCTGGTCATCGGCGACGACCTGCTCAACGAGGGCCTCGACATCATCGAGCAGGCCTTCTCGCGCATCTGAGCGAGTGGTCCGCACCTCTGAAGGGTTCCTGCGGCAGGCCGTGTGAAGAAGGTGTGCGAGGTGGATGACGGGACGCGATTCCGTCTGCCCAAGTGCCTCGGGCTGCCGTAGGTTCTACCCAGATGAGAGATACACCCCGCCCACAGGGGACTGTGGGCGATCTCAGGCCGGGGCCTCCCCAGCTTCGACCTGGTCGTGCCCTCGCGCACACAACCGGGGCCTGACGGCTCCGGGATCTCCTCACCGATCGGACGGTCGCCGCCCCAAACCCCCCGGGGCGAGCGACGTTCCGATCCGGACGGCCGCCCCGGAACCACCCCCCCTGTTCCGGGGCGGCCGACCTCCTTCCCCCTTCTTCCGGGCTCTTCCCGGTTCTTCCCCGCTCTTTCCGGTGCTTTCCGGTCGGACCTGCGAAGCTGGGCCCCGTGTCGACCTCACCGGACCCGCTCCCCAGACCCCCGCTCCCCGGCCTTCTCCTGGTCTTCCTGCCGGCTCTCCTCCTGGGTCTGATCACCTGGCAGGTCGTCACCCACGGTCCCCTGCTGCACCTGGACGCCCGGCTCAGCCATGTCCTCGTCCACCCGGACCGGTTCTCCGCACTCCTGTCCGACCTCGGCAACGTGCTGGTGGCCGTGCCCGTGCTCGTCCTCGTGCTGGCCTACACCGCCTGGCGCGGCCGGGCCGCCGGTACGGGCCTGTGGTGGCTGCCGCCCCTGGCCGCCGCCGTGCTGATGGCGCTGGTCCCGGCGATCGTCGTGCCGCTGAAGGACTGGACCGCCCGCCCGGGGACGGCCGTGGTTGCCCCCGGGGTCGGCTACTTCCCGTCCGGCCATACGGCGACGGCGGCGATCGCGTACGGCTCCGCGACCCTGCTCCTGCTGCCCTGGCTCCGCTCCCCGGCCGCCCGCCGGACGCTCGTCGCGGTCTGCACGGCCCTCGTCGCCGGGGTGTCCTACGGCCTGGTCCGCCACGGCTGGCACTGGCCGCTGGACGTGGTGGCCAGCTGGTGCCTGTGCACTGCGCTGCTGGCCACCCTGTCCCTCGTGCTCAGCCGAAGTACGCGTCGAAGTTCTTCTCGAACTCCCAGTTCGAGTACCGGTCCCAGTTCACCGACCACGTCATCAGACCCCGCAGCGCGGGCCAGGTCCCGTGGGTCGCGTACGAGCCGCAGTTCGTCTTCTTCGTGAGGCAGTCCAGGGTCTTGGTGACCTCGGGCGGGGCGACGTAGCCGTTGCCCGCGTTCGTCGACGCCGGCATGCCGATCGCCACCTGGTCCGGGCGCAGCGGCGGGAAGACGTTGTTCGGGTCGCCCGCGACCGGGAAGCCGGTGAGCAGCATGTCGGTCATGGCGATGTGGAAGTCGGCGCCGCCCATGGAGTGGTACTGGTTGTCCAGACCCATGATGGGACCCGAGTTGTAGTCCTGGACGTGCAGCAGGGTCAGGTCGTCCCGCAGGGCGTATATGACGGGGAGGTACGCGCCGCAACGCGGGTCCTGGCCGCCCCACTTGCCGGTGCCGTAGAACTGGTAGCCGTTCTGCACGAAGAAGGTCTCCGGTGCCATCGTCAGCACGAACTTCGCGCCGTACTTCGCCTTCAGGGTCTTCAGGGCCGAGACGAGGTTGACGATCACGGGCGTGGTGGGGTTCTTGAAGTCCGTGTCGCTCGCGTTCAGGGACAGCGAGTGGCCCTCGAAGTCGATGTCGAGGCCGTCGAGGCCGTAGTCGTCGATGATCTTCGAGACGGAGGCGACGAAGGCGTCCCGCGCGGCCGTCGTCGTCAGCTGGACCTGGCCGTTCTGGCCGCCGATCGAGATCAGCACCTTCTTGCCGGCCGCCTGCTTGGCCTTGATCGCCGCCTTGAAGTCGGCGTCGCTCTCGACGTTCGGGCACTCGGTGACCGGGCAGCGGTTGAAGCGGATGTCACCGGAGGTGGCCGAGGTGGGCTCGCCGAAGGCGAGGTCGATGACGTCCCAGCTGTCGGGCACGTCGGCGAGGCGGGTGTAGCCGGAGCCGTTGGCGAAGGTGGCGTGGAGGTAGCCGACCAGGGCGTGGGCCGGCAGGCCCGGCGAGCCGCCGCCGCTGCCTGCCGTGGTCGTCGCGGTCACCGCGGCCGACCTGGCGGACTCGCCGGCGTCGTTGCTCGCGGTGACCTGGAAGCTGTACGCCGTCGAAGGCGTGAGGCCGCCGACGGTGGCCGAAGTGCCGCTCGCCGTCTGGACCTTGACCCCGTCGCGGTAGACCGCGTAGCTCGTGGCGCCCGTCACCGCGGACCAGGACAGGGCGACGGAGGAGGAGGTGACCGCGCCGGCCTTGAGGCCGGTGGGCGCGGCGGGCGGCTGCCCGGTGCTCGCACCCGGGCCGACCAGGGAGATGTCGTCGGCATAGTAGACGCCGGTGCCGTACCAGCCGTGCGTGTAGACGGTCACCTTCGTCGTGGCGGCGCCGGTGGTGAAGGTGGTGGTCAGCTTCTGCCAGTCGGGGGCGGACTGGGTCCAGGTGGAGACGTCGGTGGTGCCGGTGCCGTTGGCGCCGAGGTAGACGTAGGAGCCCCGGACGTAGCCGGACAGGATGTACTGCGCGTTCGGCTGGACGGTCACCGTCTGTGCGCACTGGGCGTGGTCACTGCCGGCCGGGGTCGCCTGGAGTGCGGAACTCCCGCTGTGTACAGGCGAGTTGACCGCCGCCCCGGCCGTACAGGTCCAGCCGTCGAGGCCGGACTCGAAGCCGCCGTTGCGGGCGAGGTCCGCGTCGGCCGCACGGGCGGCCGACGAGAGCGCGGTGATGCCGGGTACGGCCAGCAGCGCGGCCGTGAACAGGGCGAGGACGGATCTGGGGCGTCTGGCGCTGCGCGTGGGTCGGGCGCGGTCCACAAGGGCCTCCGGCGAGGGGGGAGTTGTTGGAGGGGTGGAGCGCACTCAACTTGGTCCAGACCAATCTTCTTGTCAAGGTGTCCGGGCGTTACGCGTCACCGTCCCTGCCCCTGGCCGGCCCTGCCGCCGCCTCGTGCATCGCCAGCTCCAGCAGCGCCGGATCGGTCAGCGTGCCCGAGCCGTCCGGCGGGACCAGCCAGCGCACGCCCCGCGTCGCCCGGCCCGGGTACGGCACGACGATCCAGGTGCCGGGTCCCGCGGTACGGATGCCGGTGCCGAGCCAGCGGGCCGCGGTGCCCGGCGGCACGAGGAAAGCGACCCGGTTGTCGCCGAAGTCGGCCAGCACCGGGCCGGGTTGGTCGAGGATCCGGCTGAGCACGTCGAGCGTGGGACGGCCGAGGTCGCTTGGCAGGATCAGCACGTCCCAGGCCCTGCCCGCGGGGAGCAGCGCGACCCCTTGGGGGTTGCGCTCCCAAGCCCAGCGGCAGGCCTCGGGATCCGGTGCGACGGATGCCAGCCATTCGACCGCCGTCTTCGCCCCAGTCATCAGAAGACCTCCCTGTCTCGTGGACGCGGTGGCGTCACGGGAGAGAGGGAGGTCTTCCGGGGGCATTACGCGGGTTCTCACTCTTCTTTCGAGTGAGCCGAGTCACGCCGAACGGGATCAGCTGTCGAAGCCCAGCCCCAGCCGGTCCATCGTCCGCAGCCACAGATTGCGCCGGCCGCCCTGCGCGTCCGCGCGGGCCAGGGACCACTTGGTCAGGGCGATACCGGTCCAGGCGAGGGGCTCCGGCGGGAACGGCAGCGGCTTCTTGCGCACCATCCCCAGCTCCGTCCGCTCGGTGCGCTCCCCGTCCAGCAGGTCGAGCATCACGTCGGCGCCGAAGCGGGTCGCGCCCACGCCCAGACCGGTGTAACCCGCCGCGTACGCCACCTTCCCCTGGTGGGCCGTGCCGAAGAACGCCGAGAAGCGGGAGCAGGTGTCGATCGCGCCGCCCCAGGCGTGGGTGAAGCGGATGCCCTCCAGCTGCGGGAAGCACGTGAAGAAGTGGCCCGCGAGCTTGGCGTACGTCTCCGGACGGTCGTCGTACTCCGCGCGCACCCGGCCGCCGTAGTGGTGGATCGCGTCGTAACCGCCCCACAGGATCCGGTTGTCGGCGGACAGCCGGAAGTAGTGGAACTGGTTCGCCGAGTCCCCGAGTCCCTGACGGTTCTTCCAGCCGATCTCCGCCAGCTGGTCGGCGCTCAGCGGCTCGGTCATCAGCGCGTAGTCGTAGACCGGGACGGTGTACGAGCGCACGCGCCGCAGCAGGCTCGGGAAGATGTTCGTACCGAGCGCGACCTGACGGGCGCGGACCGAGCCGTACGGGGTGCGGACGGCCATGCCCGCGCCGTACTGCTTCAGGGAAAGGGCGGGCGTGTGCTCGTACACGCGCACGCCCAGCGCGATGCACGCCTGCTTCAAGCCCCAGACCAGCTTGGCCGGGTGCAGCATGGCCACGCCCCTGCGGTCCCAGAGCCCGGCCTCGAAGGTGGGCGAGGCGACCTGCTCGCGCACGGCGTCGGCGTCGAGGAACTCGATGCCGTCCGCGAGGCCCCTCTCCCCCAGCTCCCGGTGCCAGTCGCGCAGCGCCCAGGCCTGGTAGGTCTCGGTGGCCACGTCGATCTCGCCGGTGCGCTCGAATTCGCAGTCGATGCCGTGCCGGGCGACCGCGGCCTCGATCTCGTCGAGGTTGCGCCGGCCCAGCTCCTCCAGCTGGTGGATCTCGTCCGGCCAGCGGGCGAGGCCGTTGGGCAGGCCGTGGGTGAGGGAGGCCGCGCAGAAGCCGCCGTTGCGGCCGGAGGCGGCCCAGCCCACCTCGCGGCCCTCCAGCAGGACCACGTCCCGCTGCGGGTCGCGCTCTTTCGCGTTGAGCGCGGTCCACAGTCCGCTGTAGCCGCCGCCGACGACCAGCAGGTCACAGGTCTCGGCGGTGGTGAGGGCGGGTTCGGTGTGCGGCTTGCCGGGGTCTTCCAGCCAGTACGAGACCGGCTGGGCTTCGGAAAGAGAGGAGATCCAGTTGTGTTTGCCACGACTCATGGCGCTTGGGGCCATGATTTCAACTCCCTACAGGGCTGTTACGCCTTCTGGCTGCTACGGCGGTTGGTGATGAGCATCGAGGTGAGGACGAGCAGTACGGCGACCAGGAACATGGCCGTACCGATGACGTTGATCTGCACGGGCGTTCCGCGCTGCGCCGAACCCCACACGAACATCGGGAAGGTGACGGTCGAGCCCGCGTTGAAGTTGGTGATGATGAAATCGTCGAAGGAGAGCGCGAAGGAGAGCAGCGCGCCCGCCGCGATTCCGGGTGCCGCGATCGGCAGGGTCACGCGCAGGAAGGTCTGCGCCGGGCCGGCGTACAGGTCCCGTGCGGCCTCCTCCAGGCGCGGGTCCATCGACATCACACGGGCCTTGACCGCGACGACCACGAAGCTGAGGCAGAACATGATGTGCGCGATCAGGATCGTGTAGAAGCCCAGCTGAGCACCCATGTTGAGGAACAGCGTGAGCAGCGAGGCCGCCATGACGACCTCGGGCATGGCCATCGGCAGGAAGATCAGCGAGTTCACGGCGGACCGCGCACGGAAGCGGTAGCGCACCAGCGCGAAGGCGATCATCGTGCCGAGGAGCGTGGCGCCGACCGTCGCCCAGAAGGCGATCTGGAGGCTGATGGACAGCGAGCCGCACATGTCGGCGACACCGCACGGGTCCTTCCAGGCGGCCGTCGAGAACTGCTGCCACTCGTAGTTGAAGCGCCCCTTCGGCTTGTTGAAGGAGAACACCGTCACGATGACGTTGGGCAGCAGGAGATAGCCGAGGGTCAGCAGTCCCGCGATGACGACCAGATGGCGCTTGAGCCAGTTGACGAAGGGCATTTAGACGAGATCCTCCGTCCCGGACCGGCGGATGTAGATCGTGACCATGGCCAGGATCGCGGCCATGAGGATGAAGGAGAGGGCGGCCGCCGTCGGATAGTCCAGAATGCGCAGGAACTGCGTCTGGATCACATTGCCGATCATGCGGGTGTCGGTGGAGCCGAGGAGTTCGGCGTTGACGTAGTCACCGGCCGCCGGGATGAACGTCAGCAGCGTGCCGGAGACCACGCCCGGCATCGACAGCGGGAAGGTCACCTTGCGGAAGGTGGTCCACGGCTTGGCGTACAGATCGCCGGCCGCCTCGTGCAGCCGCCCGTCGATCCGCTCCAGCGAGGTGTACAGCGGAAGGATCATGAACGGCAGGAAGTTGTACGTCAGACCGCACACCACCGCGAGCGGTGTGGCGAGGACGCGGTCGCCGGCCGTCCAGCCGAGCCAGTTGGTGAGATCCAGGACGTGCAGCGAGTTCAGGGTGTGCACGACCGGGCCGCTGTCGGCGAGGATCGTCTTCCAGGCCAGCGTGCGGATCAGGAAGCTGGTGAAGAACGGCGCGATCACCAGGATCATGATCAGGTTCTTCCAGCGGCCGGCGCGGAAGGCGATGAGGTAGGCCAGCGGGTAGCCGAGCACCAGGCACAGGATCGTCGCGGCGGCGGCGTAGAAGACCGAGCGCAGGAACTGCGGCCAGTACTCGCTGAGCGCGTCCCAGTAGGTCGCGAAGTGCCAGGTGACCTTGTAGCCGTCCTCCAGGGAGCCCGTCTGCACGGAGGTGGAGGCCTGGTAGATCATCGGCAGCGCGAAGAAGACGACCAGCCAGAGCAGGCCGGGCAGCAGCAGCCAGTAGGGCGTGAACCGGCCCCGCTTGCGCGCGGGCTTCTTGGCCGGCTCGGTGGGGGCGAGGGGCGGAGGCGCCTCGGTGAGCGTCGACATGTCTACGCGGCCTCTTCCTCGACGCTCTCCACGCCGGCGTCGATGTCCTGGGCCGCGTCCAGGCCGAAGGTGTGGGCGGGGTTCCAGTGCAGGACGACGTCGGCACCGGGCACGAGCCGTCCGTCGCGCTCCACGTTCTGGACGTAGACCGCGAGCTCGTCGCAGACCGGGCTGTCGATGACGTACTGCGTGGAGACGCCGATGAAGCTCGCGTCGGCGATCTTGCCGGTGAGGCGGTTGCGCCCCTCGGGGATCTCGCCGGCGTCGTCCGCGTGCGTGAGCGAGATCTTCTCCGGGCGGATGCCGACCAGCACCTTGCCGCCGGTCGTCGTCGGCGCGGAACATCGCGCCACGGGCAGGACCAGCTTGCCGCCGCCGGCCTTGAGCACGATGTCGTCGCCGTTCTTGGTGTCGACCTCGGCCTCGATCAGGTTGGAGGTGCCGAGGAAGTTGGCGACGAAGGTGGTCTGCGGGTTCTCGTACAGGTCGGAGGGCGAGCCGAGCTGCTCGACGCGGCCGGCGTTCATCACGGCGACCGTGTCGGCCATGGTCATGGCCTCCTCCTGGTCGTGCGTGACGTGGACGAAGGTGATGCCGACCTCGGTCTGGATGCGCTTGAGCTCCAGCTGCATCTGGCGGCGCAGCTTGAGGTCGAGGGCGCCGAGGGGCTCGTCGAGGAGGAGCACCTTCGGGTGGTTGATCAGGGCGCGGGCCACGGCCACGCGCTGCTGCTGCCCACCGGAGAGCTGGTGCGGTTTCTTGCGCGCCTGCTCGCCGAGCTGGACCAGCTCCAGCATCTCCTCGACCTGCTTCTTCACGCCCTTGATGCCGCGCCGGCGCAGGCCGAAGGCGACGTTCTCGAAGATGTCGAGGTGCGGGAAGAGGGCATAGGACTGGAACACGGTGTTGACCGGCCGTTTGTACGGCGGCAGGTGCGTGACGTCCTGGTCGCCGAGGTGCACGGTCCCGGAGGAAGGATCCTCCAGACCGGCGATCATGCGCAGGGTGGTCGTCTTGCCACAGCCGGAGGCGCCGAGCAGGGCGAAGAAGGACCCCTGCGGCACCGTCAGGTCGAGGGGCTGCACGGCGGTGAAGCCGTTGTCGTAGGTCTTGCTGATACCGGAGAGGCGGACGTCGCCGCTGTTGTCTGTCGTCATGGTCGTCACGCCCCTGTGAGCTTCGCGAACTTCTCTTCGTAGGCCGTCTCTTCCTTCTGGCTCAGGGAGCGGAAGGAGTGGGACCTGGCCTGCATGGCCTTGTCGGGGACGATCAGCGGGTTGTTCGCCGCGTCCCGGTCGATCTTCGCAAGGTAGGGCTTCACGCCATCGACGGGAGTCGCGTAGTTGATGTACGCGGCGAGCGCGGCGGCCTGCTCCGGCTCGTAGTAGAAGTCGATCAGCCTTTCGGCGTTCGCCTTGTGCCGCGCCCTGTTGGGAACCAGCATGTTGTCGGTCGACGTCATGTAGCCGCTGTCCGGGATGACGAAGTCGACGTCCGGACTGTCCGCCTTGAGCTGGACCACGTCTCCGGCCCAGGCCACACAGGCCGCGATGTCGCCCTTGGTCAGGTCCGAGGTGTAGTCGTTGCCGGTGAAGCGGCGGATCTGGCCCTTGTCGACGGCCTTCTGCAGGCGGGCTGTCACCGCGTCGAAGTCGTCGTCGGTGAACTTCGCCGGGTCCTTGCCCATGTCGAGCAGCGTCATGCCGATGCTGTCGCGCATCTCGGACAGGAACGAGACGCGGCCCTTCAGCTTGGGGTTGTCGAGCAGGTCGGAGACCGACTTCACCTCGATGCCGTCGAGCGCCTTCTTGTTGTAGGCGATGACCGTCGGGATGCCCTGCCAGGGATAGGAGTACGCCCGTCCCGGGTCCCAGTCGGGGTCGCGGAACTGCTGCGACAGGTTGGTGTAGGCGTGCGGCAGGTTGGACGGGTCCAGTTTCTGGACCCAGCCCAGGCGGATCAGCCGCGCGGCCAGCCAGTCGGTGAGGACGACGAGGTCGCGGCCGGTGTCCTGGCCCGCGGCGAGCTGCGGCTTGATCTTGCCGAAGAACTCGTTGTTGTCGTTGATGTCCTCGGTGTACTTGACCGTGATGCCGGTCCGCTTGCGGAAGGTCTCGAGCGTCGGATGGTGCTTGCCGCTGTCGTCGACGTCGATGTACTCGGTCCAGTTGGAGAAGTTCACGACCTTCTCCTGGGCCGAGTGGTCCTGGGCGGACGTGCCACCCTGCGTCTTGCCCGCCGCGGGGATCCCGCAGGCGCTCAGCGCCCCGAGTCCGCCGACCGTGAGCGCGCCGCCCGCGGAGGCGCGCAGCAGCGACCGGCGGGTCATGGCCGCCCGGCCGTTGCGCATGCTGCGCCGCATGGCGGCCACTTGGGCCGGGGTAAGGCGGTCGGGCTCGTACTGCTCCATGCGCGTGGTGCCCTTTCGGGAGGAGTCGGCCTGTTCTCTGGCCTGATCGGCTCTAGCGGTCCCCGAAGACGGTGCGGTGCCAGTCCTTCCTCGCCACCGCCGTGTTGTCGAACATTACGTGCTTGACCTGCGTGTACTCCTCGAACGAGTACGCCGACATGTCCTTGCCGAAGCCGGAGGCCTTGTAGCCGCCGTGCGGCATCTCGCTGATGATCGGGATGTGGTCGTTGATCCAGACGCAGCCCGCCTTGATCTCGCGGGTGGCACGGTTGGCCCGGTAGACATTGCCGCTCCAGGCGGAGGCGGCCAGGCCGTACGGGGAGTCGTTGGCCAGCCGGATGCCCTCATCATCACCGTCGAACGGAAGTACGACCAGTACGGGGCCGAAGATCTCGGACTGGACGATCTCGCTGTCCTGGGCCGCGTCGGCGATGAGGGTGGGCCGGTAGTAGGCGCCGTCCTTGAGGTCCCCCTGGGGAGCCTCGCCGCCGGTCACCACGCGCGCGTAGCCGCGCGCCCGGTCCACGAAGCCGGCGACCCGGTCGCGCTGGACGTGCGAGATGAGCGGCCCGAGGTCGGTGCCCGCGGCGAAGGGATCCCCGAGCCGCACGGTCTCCATCAGCGCGGCCGTCCGCTCCACGAAGGCCTCGTACAGCGGTCGCTGCACGTACGCGCGCGTGGCGGCGGTGCAGTCCTGCCCGGTGTTGATGAGCGCGCCCGCGACCGCGCCGTGCACGGCGGCCTCCAGGTCGGCGTCGTCGAAGACGACGAAGGGGGCCTTGCCGCCCAGCTCCAGGTGGAGGCGCTTGACGGTGGCGGTGGCGACCTCGGCGACCCGCTTGCCGACGGCGGTGGACCCGGTGAAGGAGGTCATGACCACGTCGGGGTGGCCCACCAGGTGCTCACCGGCCTCCCTGCCGGAGCCGGTGACGATGTTGATCACGCCGTCCGGGATGCCCGCGTCCGTGGCGGCCTGGGCGAACAGCAGCGAGGTCAGCGGGGTCAGCTCGGCGGGCTTGAGCACGATGGTGTTGCCCGCGGCGATCGCCGGGAGGATCTTCCAGGCGGCCATCTGAAGGGGGTAGTTCCAGGGCGCGATCGAGCCGACGACACCGATGGGCTCGCGCCGGACGTACGAGGTGTGGTCCCCCGAGTACTCGCCGGCGGACTGCCCCTGCAGATGCCGTGCGGCACCGGCGAAGAAGGCGGTGTTGTCGATCGTCCCCGGCACGTCGAACTCACGGGTCAGCTTCAGCGGCTTTCCGCACTGCAGGGACTCGGCCCGGGCGAACTCCTCGGCGCGGTCGGCGAGCACGGCGGCGAACCGGTGCAGGGCGTCCGAGCGCTCGCCCGGGGTCGTGGAGGCCCAGCCCGGGAAGGCCTCGCGCGCCGCGGCGACGGCCGCGTCGACGTCGTCCGTGCCGGCCAGTTCATACGTGTACACCTCCTCGCCGGTGGCGGGGTCGACCACGGCGTGGGTGCGGCCCGAGGTGCCCTTGGTGAGACGGCCCGCGATGAACTGCGCGCCGTCCGCGAGGCGCTCCTGCGCGGCGAATCGTTCCGGGGTGCCATTGCCCGGGTTGTGCATGTCGCTCTCCTCCGCCGTTCGCCCCGTCCCGGGGGGTGGGTGGCGTAGCTCCAGCTCGATTTGAGTGCCGATCCTGACAGAGCAATAGGACTCCAACAAGTGATTCCGTTGTTGCCTTTTGGTTACGCGACGGAATCTGTCGACCAGGTGTCGAGTCGCCACGGAAAAGGACGGACGTAGTGTCAGTGGTGCGTGCCACACTCGCGTGCATGGGGAAGATCGACGGGGTGGAATCCCTGATCAGGGAGGTCCGGGCGGGTGCCCGGGTCAGGTATCTGCACTTCTGGGGGCACCGGCCGCGGCCGGACGGCCGGATCGGCGCGAGCTGTCTCAGCCAGTGGTGGCCTTCACCGTTCGTGGTGGACGACGTGGCGTACGCGACGGCCGAGCACTGGATGATGGCCGGCAAGGCGCGGCTGTTCGAGGACGCGGAGGCGGAGCGCCGGATCCTCGCGGCGGAGCATCCCGCGGAGGCCAAGAAGGCGGGGCGGCTGGTCCGGGGCTTCGACGAGGCGACATGGGAGCAGGAGCGCTTCCGGATCGTCGTCGAGGGCAGCGTGCACAAGTTCGCCTCGGACGACGACCTCCGGATCTATCTGCTCGGCACCCGTGACCGGGTCCTGGTGGAGGCGAGCCCCGTGGACCGCGTCTGGGGGATCGGCCTCTCCGCCGACGACGAGGCGGCCTCCGCCCCGGAGCGCTGGCGCGGCCCGAACCTCCTGGGCTTCGCCCTGATGGAGGCGAGGGAGCGGTTGGCCGGAACGGGGGCGTGACCCTGCGGGGCTTGGGCAGGGGGCTGACCTGGGGCGGGCTGGACTGACCTGATGTGCGCGCCGGACGGTGGGCTCAGGCCGCTCCACGTTTCGCCGAGCGAGCCCGGCCGACGCCTGGCCGGGGGCCGGGGGTGACCGTGCGGGGCTTCGGCCGGGGCGTGGTCCTGCTGGGCTGCGCCCGAGGCTGACCAAGCGCGCCCGGCTGCGGGCTCACGCCACTCCGCGTTTCGGCGAGCGAGCCCGACCGGCGCTTGGCCGGGGGCCGGGGGTGACCGTGCGGGGCTTCGGCCCTGGCGTGGTCCTGCGGAGCTTCGGCCGGAGCGTGATCCTGCCGGGCTTGGCCGGAGCGTGATCCGGGCTTCAGCCGCCGACCAAGATCTGCGCACCGGACTGCGGGCTCACGCCACTCCGCGTTTCGGCGAGCGAGCCCGGCCGACGCCTGGCTGGTCGCCCGGGGACCGGGGCGTCGCCCTGCGGGGCCTCGGCCCGGGCGTGATCCTGCGGAGCTTCGGCCGGAGCGTGATCCTGCCGGGCTTGGCCGGAGCGTGATCCGGGCTTCAGCCGCTGACCAAGATCTGCGCACCGGACTCAGGACTCAGACCGCTCCGCGTTTCGGCGAGCGAGCCCGGCCGACGCCTGGCTGGTCGCCCGGGGACCGGGGCGTCCCCCTGCGGGGCCTCGGCCCGGGCGTGATCCTGCGGAGCTTCAGCCCGGGCGTCGTCCTGGCGGGCGTCGATCGGAGCGTGGTTCTGTTTGGCTTCGGCCGCGGGGCTGACCAGGATCTGCGCGCCGGATCGCGGGCTCAGGCCGTTCTACGTCTCGGTGAGGGAGCCCGGCCGGGGCCGGGCGTGATCCTACGGAGGCTTCCGCCCGATGGGCCGGTACCGAGCGTTGGTGGGGTTACTTGTAGAAGGCGATGGCGAAGGCGAACAGTCCCAGCACCAGCACGATGCCCGCGGCGCCGCAGATGATCCCGGCCAGGGCCACGCCCGGGTTGGTGGCCTCGCCCCGGCGGGCCTTGCCCCGGCCCAGCGCGCCGAGGACCACGGCCAGCACGCCCATCACCAGGGCCAACGGCCACGCGCAGAAGCCGACCGTCGCCAGGATGCCCAGCACCAGCGAGGCCGTGCCCATGCCGTTGTTCGGCTGCGGCTGCATACCCGGCCAGCCGTAGCCGCCCGCCGCGGGGTAGGCCGGGATGCCGGGCCCGCCGTAGCCCGGCTGCGGCTGCTGTGCCGGGTAGCCGTACGCCGACGGAACGGCCGGGTAGCCGTACGGCACCTGGCCGGGGCCGTCGGGGGATATGGGCGGCGGAGGTACGGGGACGACCGACTCCTGGGGCTGGACAGCGGGTGCCGCGGGTGGTGCGTACGGGTTCCCGGGAGTGGCGGCCGGGGCCGACGGCGGGGCGTAGGGGTGCACCGGAGTGCCGGCCGTGGAGGTGGCACCGGGCGGGGTGAACGGGTTCGCGCCCCCGGTCGCCGAGGGTCCGGAGACCGGAGGTGCGAAGGGGTTCGCCGGGGCGTTCGCCGACGGCACCGAGGCCGGGGGTGCGAAGGGGTTCGCCGACGGCACCGAGGCCGGGGGTGTGAAGGGGGCGGTCGGCCTGGACCACGCCGGGGGCGCCGCGTCGGCCGGGGCCGCGTCCGGGGCGGAGAGGGAGGTGACCGTCTGCTGGTCATGGACGGGAGGGGTGTCGGACACGGCCGAGAGCATCGTGTCGCCGGCTCCGGGACGGTGCGCCGGGGGCGCCCACGGGTCCGTGCTCCCGGGCGGTGCCGCCTCCGGGCGGTCCTGGAGGGACGGCTCGGGCACGGGCTGCTCCCCGGTCCCCTTGTCCAGCGACACCCGAGGTGACGTGGGCCGGTCCCCGCCGGTGTGCTCCGGTGGTATCGGCTGCGGCACCTCGTCGGACATGGCTCAGGCCCCCCTGTGATGGATGTCCCGCCATGCTACGGGGAGGCCCCGACCGCCGAGGGTGGGGGCCTACGATGACCCCGAGTCACCGATCAGCCGATCACCCGCGCCCGGACCACGGACCTTGGTCCACGGGCGCCGTTCCCGGGGAGGAACCCTTGACCGACCGCAGCTCCGTACCCGCCGTGGGCACGCCCGACCGCGATCTGCACGCCTTCATCGCCGGACTGCCCAAGGCCGAACTGCACGTCCACCACGTCGGCTCCGCCTCCCCGCGCATCGTCTCGGAGCTGGCCGCCCGCCACCCCGACTCCAAGGTCCCCACCGACCCCGAGGCCCTGGTCGACTACTTCACCTTCACGGACTTCGCCCACTTCATCGACGTGTACCTGTCCGTCGTGGACCTGATCCGCACCCCGGAGGACGTCCGGCTGCTGACCTACGAGGTGGCCCGCGACCTGGCCCGGCAGCAGGTGCGGTACGCCGAGCTGACCATCACCCCGTTCTCCTCGACCCGGCGCGGAATAGACGAGAACGGCTTCATGGCAGCGATCGAGGACGCCCGCAAGGCCGCCGAGGCCGAGTTCGGGACCGTACTGCGCTGGTGCTTCGACATCCCGGGCGAGGCCGGCCTCGAATCCGCCGAGGAGACCGCCCGCCTCGCCACCGACGACCGGCTCCGCCCGGAGGGCCTGGTGTCGTTCGGGCTCGGCGGGCCCGAGATCGGCGTGCCCCGGCCGCAGTTCAAACCCTACTTCGACCGCGCCATCGCCGCCGGACTGCACTCCGTCCCGCACGCCGGGGAGACGACCGGCCCGGAGACGGTGTGGGACGCGCTCACCGAGCTGCGCGCCGAACGCATCGGGCACGGCACCAGCTCCGCCCAGGACCCCAAGCTGCTCGCGCACCTCGCCGATCACCGCATCCCGCTGGAGGTCTGCCCGACCTCCAACATCGCCACCCGCGCCGTCCGCACCCTGGACGAGCACCCGATCAAGGAGTTCACCCGGGCCGGCGTGCTGGTCACGATCAACTCCGACGACCCGCCGATGTTCGGCACCGACCTCAACAACGAGTACGCGGTGGCGGCCCGCCTGCTCGACCTGGACGAGCGGGGCCTGGCCGGCCTCGCGAAGAACGCAGTCGAGGCGTCCTTCCTGGACGCGGCCGGCAAGGCCCGGATCATGGCGGAGATCGACACGTACACCACCGCCTGGCTCGCCCCCTGACACACCTCACAATGGGGGCCATGCAGACCGTGACCGTCGTGGCCCACCGCGGCGACCCCTACCGCTTCCGCGAGAACACCCTCGACTCGCTGCGTTCCGCGCTCGACCTGGGCGCGGACGCGGTCGAGATCGACGTACGGCTCACCCGCGACGGCGTCCCCGTGCTGCTGCACGACGAGACGCTGGAGCGGCTGTGGGCGCACGACCGGCCGCTGCTCGCCCTGTCGGCCGACGAACTGCGTGGACTCGCGGCGGGCGCGGTGCCGACGCTGGTGGAGGCGCTGGCCGCGACGGGCGACACCCGGGTGATGGTGGATCTGTGCGGTCGGGTCGACCGGCGGAGCGTCGAGCGGACCATGGACGTCGTCCGGCAGTGCGGGGCCCGGGACCGGGTGTACTACTGCGCGCACGCCGAGGCGATGCTCGCCGTACGCGCCGCCGATCCGGCCGCCGAGATCGCCCTGACCTGGACGACCCTGGCCCCGCCCCGCCCCGCGCTGCTGGACGTGGTGCGCCCCCGCTGGCTCAACTACCGCTTCTCCCTGGTCGGTCACGACCTGGCGGCCCGCGTCCACCACGACGGCTACCTGCTGTCCGTCTGGACCCCGGACACCCGCCGCTCCATGCGCCGCCTTCTCGACCTGGGCGTCGACTCGATCACCACCAACCGCGTCGACGTCCTGAACGCCCTGCGCAACGGCGGCTAGCCGAGGCCGTGCGAAGGTGCGCCGCCGCTGCCCGGCCGTGTGCCGTCGTCCAGTGTTCGTCGCCGCCGGCGCATGCCCCGCTCAGGCGGCGGCAGCCGGAACCGCTGCCGGTTCGCTCAGCGCCTCCAGCCGCTTGATCTTCCTGCGCACGACGTAGAGCGGAAGGACGCCGAACACTCCGAACGACATGTCGATCAGGGTCCACCAGAAGGGGATACCCCGGATCGGACCGCAGACGAGCGCGAGCGGGACGATGCCGGCGCAGGCGATCATCCCGAACTCGACCACCCAGACGTTGCGGACCGGGTCCCGGTACGGCCCGTAGAAGGCGACCGCGATGACGAGGTGCGCGAAGGCCAGCCAGTCCGTGCCGTACAGCACGAACGGGTACTCGGCGTCGACGGCGTCGAGCCCGTCCCGCACCCGCGAGATCCACTCCATGAGCCCCGGCAGCTGCTCGGGCACCGACAGCGCCCGCAACGCGGCCTCGGTCCAGCGCAGTTCGTGCACCAGCGGGAAGGCGGTGGCCCCGCTGAGCACGAGGCACACCACGAAGAGAACCAGCCACATACGAATGCCCTTGAGCAGGGCGGCTCTGTCGCTCATGGCAGAAGCGTACGCCCACATTTGAACGCGTTCAAAACAACCTGACGGCCGCCGCAGCACGATGATCTGACCGATCGACAAGCCGGGCGCGGTCTCCCCCGGCCGGGAGCCGCGCCCGGCCATCCCCCCATACTCCTAGGAGCAGAGTTGTTCCCCACATCATCGTCCGCATCTGGCCGCGCGGCACTGGCGGCCGCGCTCCTGCTGCCGGCCGCGTTCCTCGGCGCCTGCTCCGTCCTCGGCGGCGACACCTGCGAGGGCACCAAGGACGAACTGCGGCGGCTCGCCGCGCAGCCACTGCTCGACGCCGCGCCCGCCGGCGCCGAGGCGCCCGCCAACTACCGCACTCTGGGCGTCACCACCGACTGCGACGACGACAGCAGCGGCAAGCCCTGGCTGCACGCCGATCGCCTCTACGCCTATCCCGGCCGCGTGGAGGACGTCATGGACCACTACGCCAAGGAAGCGACGGCGGCCGGCTGGCGGTTCGAACGCAATCCGTCCCCCGACGCGGCGCCCGCCACTGTGGAGGGAGCCTGCTGGACCAGGACCGACAAGGGCCGGCATCTGCTGCTCAACGTCGACACCCGCATCGAGGCCTACTCGCCCCGGCCCGAGGCGGGCACCGGCATCGCCTACGAGGTGTCGATCGGCACCCTGTCGGACGGCAGCGGCGGCGGCGAGGCCACCTGCTGGCACTAGGCAACACGTGCGGCCCGTGACCGGTCCGGTTCACGGGCACCGCATCGGCGCGAACTGCCGATGTATCATTGCCAAAATACCGGACATTCCAGTAAATTCCGGCCCACTGCTTCGAGATGTCACCGGCAGACGGGGCCACAGGATGAGCACGGACGACCGCGTCGCTGTGACGACCGGGATCGCACGGCTGCACGCGTCGCCCGGGCTCGCCGGGCCAGGGCGGCTCGGGCTGGTGACCAACCACACCGGCATCCTCCCCGACCTGCGCCCGGCCGCGCCCGCGCTGCTCGAGGCCGGTGTGCGGCTGGTCGCCCTGTTCGGTCCCGAGCACGGGCTGCACGGGACCGGCCAGGCCGGTGAGAGCGAGGCCGCCCGGGCCGACCCCGCCACCGGCCTGCCGGTCCACGACACCTACCGGTGCGGCGGCGAGCGTCTCGACCGGCTCCTGCTCGACAGCGGCGTCGACGCCCTGGTGTTCGACCTGCAGGACATCGGGGCCAGGTTCTACACCTACGTGTGGACCATGTTCGACCTGATGGTCTCCGCGGCCCGCACGGGCGTACGGTTCGTGGTCGCCGACCGGCCGAATCCCCTCGGCGGACTCGTCAGCGAGGGCCCACTGCTCGACCCGGCGTGGGCCAGCTTCGTCGGGCGCGCCCCGCTGCCCGTCCGGCACGGCCTCACCTGCGGCGAACTGGCACGGTGGCTCAACGCCTCGGCCGTTCCCCAAGTAGCGGGCAATGCCGTCGACTTGACGGTGATCGAAGCTGCCGGCTGGCGACGCGCCATGGACGCGCGGGCCACCGGCCTGCCGTGGGTCGCGCCCTCGCCGAACATCCCGACACCCGTCACCGCGACCGTCTACCCCGGCACCTGCCTGTTCGAGGGGACGAATATCTCGGAGGGCCGTGGCACCACACAGCCCTTCGAGATCGTCGGCGCCCCGTACATCGACGCGCGGTTCGCACCCTCGCTCGCCGAACTCGCCCTGCCCGGAGTGCACTTCCGTGACCTGCGGTTCGTACCGGCCTTCCACAAACACGCCGGACGGCCGCTGCGCGGGGTCCAGCTCCACGTCACCGACCGCGAGGCGTTCGCTCCCGTGCGCACCGCCGTCGCGATGCTCGCCACGCTGCGGCGGCTGTACCCGGACGACTTCGCCTGGCGCACCACGGACGGCGGCGCGGAGGGGACCGGCCACCGTCACTTCATCGACCTGCTGTGGGGGTCCGACCGGTTGCGGCACGCCGTCGACGCGGGCGGCGACCCGCTGCCGTTGTGCGATCCGCCGGCACCGCCCGGCCGGTGGTCCGGTGTCGACGTGCTGCTCTACCCCTGAGACCTCCCGCCCCACTGCAGCGACCTCCCGCCCCCCACCGCTGCGGCCTGCCGCACCGCTCGGAAGGACACCCCCGTCGATGACCGATCGCACGAAGAACTCCCGGGCCGGCACCCGTGGTTTCCGCGCGGGTGACGGCCCCCGCTTGGTGGAGGCGTGGCGCCGAAGTGCCCCGGCCGACCCCATCACCCCGGACCGCTTCCGCTCCCTGGTGCTGCTCGACGCCAACTTCGACCCGGAGGGCCTTCGGCTCGCCGTCGACGGCGAGCGTGTCGTCGGGGCCGCCTACGCGGTGCGCCGTCTGACGCCGATGACCGGCACCGACCTGGAGCCCGAGCAGGGCTGGATCCCGTTCTTCTTCGTCGACCCGGCAGCCCGCGGGCGCGGCCTCGGCCGCCGGCTGCTGACCGAGGCCCTCGACTGGCTGCACGGCCACGGCCGCACCCGGGTGGACTTCTCCTCGTACACCCCCAACTACGTCTTCCCCGGCCTGGATGCCGAGGAGTACCCGGAGGCGGCCGGGCTCCTCGAGTCCCTGGACTTCCGCACGCTGTACGAGGCGGCGGCGATGGACCGCCGCCTGGTCGGCTATCGCCTCCCGGAGCCGGTCGGGCACCGCTTGGACGAACTGAAGGCGCGGGGCCACCGGTTCGGCACGCCGTCCGACGACGACCTGGTGGATCTCCTCGCGCTCGCCGGGAGCCGCTTCGGCCCGGACTGGGCGCGCACGATCCGGGACTGCCTGGCCGCGGGCACCCCGCTCGACCGGATCGTCGTCGTCCGGGAGCCCTCGGGCCGCATGGTCGGCTGGGCGATGCACGGCGCGTTCGACTCGGTGGACGAACGGTTCGGGCCGATCGGGGTGCTGGAGGAGATGCGCGGCACCGGACTCGGCGAGGTCCTCCTCCACCTCGTCCTGGAGCGGATGCGGGCGCGCCGCGCGCACTCCGCGTGGTTCCTGTGGACCGGCGCGCAGTCCCCGGCCGGTCATCTGTACCGCAAGGCCGGTTTCACCACGACCCGGGTGTTCCGCGTGATGCGGCGGGAGGCCGCCCGATGACACCGTCCGGCCGCAGCGGCGGACCGAGCCGCCGTCACTTCGCGCTCGTGCTCCCCTCGGCACTGCTCGTCTCCGGATGCGCCGCGCCGCACCAGGGCACCGGGCGGCCCGGGGACCCGATCGTGCTCACCCTGCTCTCCCACTACGCGAGCGGGGAGCTCAAACAGGCCCTGCAGGGCCCGGTCGACGAGTGGAACGCCACGCACGACCGGGTCAAGGTGCGGACGAAGGCCGTCGAGTTCACGGACCTGCTGACCACGTTCATGGTCCGGCAGGCGGCGGGCCAGGGCGCCGACATCGTCCACCCGTACTGCCTCTGGAACGGCCAGCTCGTCCGGGCCGGCGTCCTGCGGCCCGCTCCGTCCGAGCACGCCGAGGAGATCAGACACGGCTACGGCAAGGCCGCGGTGGGCTCCTCGTCGGTCGGGGGCGAGGTGTACGGCTACCCCACCGAGGTGCAGACCTACGCCCTGTACTACAACAAGCGGCTGCTGCGCGAGGCCGGCGTCGACGGCCCTCCGCGCACCTGGCGCGAGCTGGAGGAGACGGCCCACCGCACCACCAGGCGGGACCGGTACGGCAACACGCTGGTCCAGGGGTTCGGTCTGTCGACCTACGACGACTCCACCACCGTCGGTCAGACCCTCGCCCTGCTCAGCACCGCCGGCGGAGCGTTCGTCTCGGCGGACGGCAGGAGCACCGCCATCGACTCGCCGGCCGGCCGGGCCGTGTTCGATCTGGAGCACCGCCTCGTCGTCGAAGGTGCGAGCGCCCCCGGCGTCAACGTCTACCAGGCGTTCCCGTCCGGGCAGGTGGCCATGGTGGTCAGTGCCGGCTGGTGGACCACGAGCCTGAAGACCCTGATGGGCAGGGACTACCGCGATGTCGGGGTCGCGCCCGTGCCCCTCCCCACATCGGACGGCAAGCGCGCCACTCTCTCCACCGGCTTCATGCTGGGGGTCAACGCGGCCAGTGAACACCCGCGCGAGGCCTGGGAGTTCCTGCGCTGGCTGAACACCGAGAAGGTGGGGGTGAAGGGCGCCGGGAAGGGTGCGACGGCGACCCGGATGAGTTCCCTGCAGGTGCCGGTCGGTTCCCTGACCGGCCGCGCGGACGACATGCGGACGTTGCTCGGCAGGGGCGGCGATCCGAACCTGCGCCCGTTCCTCGACGCGCTGGCGTACGCGGTGCCGGAGCCGAACGTGCCGGGCGCGCAGCAGGCCAAGTCGCTGCTGCGCAAGAACATCGAGGCGCTGTGGACCGGTCAGCAGTCGGTCGACGAGGCCCTGCGCACCACCCGCCGCCAGGTCGATCAGGAGGTGTCGCGCTCATGGTGAACACCCTGGCCCCGGAGTCGCTCGACCGGGCGGCGCCCGGCCCTCGCGCCACCGGGCCGGTCGTCGGCGTCCGCGACCGGATCCGGCGCCGTCAGGCCGTCGTCGCGTATCTCTTCCTCACGCCGACGCTGCTGTTCTTCGCGGTCTTCCTGATCCTGCCGCTCGGCTTCGCACTGCTGCTGTCGATGTCCCGCTGGGCCGGGTTCGACCTCGGGGATGTCGATCCGGTCGGCCTGGACAACTTCACCGGCCTGTTCGCGGACGGCTCGACGTTCCTGACGCCGATCCTCACCAACACGCTGCTGTTCGCCCTGGGCACCGTGGCCCTCGCGCTCGCCGGCTCGGTGCTCGTCGCCACCTGCATCGACAAGCTGCGGTTCCAGGGGCTGTGGCGCACCCTGTACTTCCTGCCGATCGTGACGACCGTCGTCGCCGTCGGCAACGTGTGGAAGTACATGTACGAGCCGGGCGGGCTGGTCAACGGCGTCCTCAACGGCATCGGTCTCGACTCGGTGGCGTTCCTGCAGGACCCTGACACCGCGCTGCCCTCGGTGGTGGTCGTCCAGGCCTGGGCGTCGGTCGGCTCGGCGATCCTCGTCCTGACCGCCGGGCTGAAGTCGATCCCCGGGTCGTACTACGAGGCCGCCGCGCTCGACGGCGCCGGGTCCGCCACCGTCTTCTTCCGGATCACCCTGCCGCTGCTGCGGCCGTCCCTGCTGTTCGTGTGCGTCACCCAGTTCCTGACCGGCCTGCAGTCGTTCGCGCTGATCAGCGTGATGACCAGGGGCGGCCCGGGGGACGCGACCAACGTGGCCGCGCTGGAGATGTACCGGCAGGCCTTCAGTTACGGCGACTGGGGCACCGCGAGCGCCGCCGCCTTCGTACTGTTCCTGGTGGTCCTCGTGGTCACCCTGGCGCAGTTGTGGATCTTCCGGCGCAAGGGGGAGGACGCATGAACCGCCGCCGTTTCCCGTGGCTGTCGTATCTGGTGGTCGTGACCGGCGCCGTCCTCACGGTCGTGCCGTTCCTCGACATGGTGATGACGTCGTTCAAGGGGCCCGGCGAGTCCGGCACGCTGCCGTACCGGTTCCTGCCCCAGGCGTTCGACCTGTCCAACTACCGGGCGGCGATCGACCAGCTGAATCTGCCGACGCTGTTCCGCAACAGCGTCGTCGCCACCGCCCTGATCACCGGTTCGGTGCTGCTCACGTCGTCGCTCGCCGGCTACGCGCTCGCCAAACTCCGCTTCCCGGGCCGGGAGTTCGTCTTCCGCCTGGTGCTGTCGACGATGATGTTCCCGCCGTTCCTCTTCTTCATCCCGCACTTCCTGATCCTGGTGCACTGGCCGCTGGCGGGCGGCAACGACCTGTTCGGGCGCGGGGGCGCGGGCCTGACCGTCAGCATCGCGGCGCTCGCCATGCCGTTCCTCGTCAACGGCTTCGGGATCTTCCTGATGCGCCAGTTCATGGTCTCGATCCCGGACGAGGTCCTGGAGGCCGCGCGCATCGACGGGGCCGGGGAGTTCACGGTGTGGTGGCGGATCGTCGTACCCCAGACCAAGCCGGTCCTGGTCACACTCGGCCTGCTGACGTTCGTCGACGCCTGGAACGAGTACATCTGGGCCCTGCTCGTCTCCACCGCCGACCCGGACGTGATGACCCTGCCCGTCGGCATCCAGCTCCTGCAGGACTACGTCGACCCGACCCGCACGATGCCCATCGTCATGGCCGGCCTCGTCCTGAGCGTCCTGCCGGTCCTGATCCTCTTCCTGCTGCTGCAGAAGTACTACATCCGGGGCGTCATGCTCAGCGGTCTGAAGTGACGTCGGCCTACAACCCCACGATCTTGTTCCACCGCTTCGCGAACTCCACCCGCTCCGTGGAGGTGATGTCGCGTGCGATGGCGAGGCGCTTGCGCATGGTGGTGTCCGGGAAGATCAGGGGGTTGTCGGCCAGCTCCGCGGTGTCCTTGTCCTTGGCGGCGGCCAGGACTTCGCGGGCCGCCGGGACCGGGCAGACGTAGTTGACCCAGGCGGCGAGCCTCGCGGCGACCTCGGGGGCGTAGTAGTAGTCGATCAGGCGCTCGGCGTTGGTCTTGTGGTGGGCCCGGTTGGGGATCATCAGGGAGTCCGACCAGAGTTCGGCGCCCTCCTCGGGCACGACGAAGCGGATGTCGGGGTTGTCCGCCTGGAGCTGGATGACGTCGCCGGAGTACGCCTGGCAGGCGAGGACGTCGCCGCTGACCAGGTCCTTGGTGTAGTCGTTGCCGGTGAAGCGGCGGATCTGGCCCCGGCGGACCTCCCGCTCCACCTGGTCGCAGACGGTGTGGAAGTCGTCCGCCGTCCACTTGGTGATGTCCACGCCGTTGCCCTGCATGAGCAGCGCGAACGCCTCGTCCAGGCCGGACAGGAGCGTCACGCGGCCCTTGAGGTCGTTCGCCCAGAGGTCCTTCACGTGCCGGATCTCGCGGCCCAGCCTGCGGCGGTTGTACGCGATGCCGGTGATGCCCGACTGCCACGGCACGGTGAACCTGCGGCCCGGGTCGAAGGCGGGCGAGCGGAGAAGCGGGTCGAGATACTTCGCGACGTTCGGCTGACCCGCGCGGTCCATCCGCTGCACCCAGCCCAGCCGGACGAACCGCGCGCACATCCAGTCACTGATGACGATCAGGTCGCGGCCGGTCGACTGGTGGTTCATCAGCGCGGGGCTGATCTTGCCGAAGAACTCGTCGTTGTCGTTGATCTCCTCGACGTAGTCGACGGAGATCCCGGTGCGCTTCTCGAACGCCTCCAGCGTGGGCCGCCTGTTCGGGTTTTCGTCGTCGGTGTCGATGTACAGCGGCCAGTTCGCCCAGGTCAGCTTCCGGTCGGTGGCCGACTGGTCGGCCACGGAACGGTCGCCGGGCTTCACGTAGGCCGCGGGCACCCCGCAGCCGGCGAGGGCACCGAGCGCGGCGGTACCGCCGAGGGCACGCAACAGGGAACGGCGGGACAACGGCGTATCGCCGGAAGTGGTCTGGGGCACACCCGCAGCATGCCGTCCCGGCGCGCGGACGGGCAATCGACGCTGCGTCGAGTGGGCCGGGATCGACCCGACACCTTGTCGATCAGCGGCCGCGGGGCACAGGCGAGCGGCCCCCGGCCGGGGAGATGTCCCGTCCGGGGGCCGCACGACAGGCCCTGGTCCTACGCGTCCAGCGAGGTCATCACGTGCTTGATGCGCGTGTAGTCCTCGAAGCCGTACGCCGACAGGTCCTTGCCGTAGCCGGACTTCTTGAAGCCGCCGTGGGGCATCTCGGCGACCAGCGGGATGTGGGTGTTGATCCACACGCAGCCGAAGTCGAGCTTCTTGGACATGCGCATCGCGCGGCCGTGGTCCTTGGTCCACACCGAGGAGGCGAGGGCGTACTCGACGCCGTTGGCCCACTCGACGGCCTGGTCCTCGTCCGAGAAGGACTGCACGGTGATGACCGGGCCGAAGACCTCGTTCTGGATGATCTCGTCGTCCTGCTTCAGGCCGGAGACGACGGTCGGGGCGTAGAAGTAGCCCTTGTCGCCGACCTGCTGGCCGCCCGCCTCGACCTTGGCGTGGGCGGGCAGGCGGTCGATGAAGCCGGAGACCTGCTTGAGCTGGTTGGGGTTGTTCAGCGGGCCGAAGAGGACGTCCTCGTCGTCCGGCTGACCGGTCTTCGTCTCGGACGCGGCCTTGGCGAGCGCGGCCACGAACTCGTCGTGGATGGACTCCTGGACGAGGACGCGGGTCGCGGCCGTGCAGTCCTGGCCGGCGTTGAAGAAGCCCGCCACCGAGATGTCCTCGACGGCCTTGGCGATGTCGGTGTCCTCGAAGACGACGACCGGCGCCTTGCCGCCCAGCTCCAGGTGGACCCGCTTGAGGTCCTTGGAGGCGGACTCGGCGACGGACATGCCGGCGCGTACGGAGCCGGTGATGGAGGCCATCGCCGGGGTGTCGTGCTCGACCATCAGACGGCCGGTCTCGCGGTCGCCGCAGACGACGTTGAAGACGCCCTTGGGCAGGATCGAGCCGACGATGTCCGCGATGAGGACGGTCGAGGCCGGGGTGGTGTCGGACGGCTTCAGGACGACCGTGTTGCCCGCCGCGATCGCCGGGGCGAACTTCCACACGGCCATCATCATCGGGTAGTTCCACGGCGCGACCTGCGCGCAGACGCCGACCGGCTCACGGCGGATGATCGAGGTCATCCCGTCCATGTACTCGCCGGCCGAGCGGCCCTCGAGCAGCCGGGCCGCACCCGCGAAGAAGCGGATCTGGTCGACCATCGGCGGGATCTCCTCGGAGCGGGTGAGCCCGACCGGCTTGCCCGTGTTCTCCACCTCGGCCGCGATCAGTTCCTCGGCGCGCTCCTCGAACGCGTCCGCGATCTTCAGGAGGGCCTTCTGCCGCTCGGCCGGGGTCGTGTCGCGCCAGGCCGGGAAGGCACGGGCGGCGGCCTCCATGGCGGCGTCCACGTCCGGCTGCCCGGACAGCGGCGCGGTCGCGTACGCCTCGCCCTTCGCGGGGTTGACCACCTCGGTGGTCCGTCCGTCGGCGGCGTCCCGGAACTCACCGTCGATGTAGTTGCGCAGACGACGCAGCTCGGTGCTCACTGCCGGCCTCCTGATCTGGTTCGAGGGTTCGAGCTGTACAGCGTGTCCAACCGTGCGGCTGTCCAGTCGCTGAGACACCCACCCTAATCGGCACGCCCACGTTTTCAACACCCCCGTCCGCACCGCTTCTGCGAAATCCGCAAGTCTCGGAGTCATAAACAACGAATTTCATCGCTACGGCCTTGCGAAACTATCGAGACGTCGTGCACAGTGAGGTCGTGGCCAGTCGAAGCGCAGACCAGAGGGACTCGTCCCGCGAGTCCAGGAACGGCACCCCCCAGCTGGATGCCGTCTCCCTCGCCATCATTCAGCAGCTCCAGGAGGACGGCCGCCGGCCGTACGCCGCGATCGGCAAGGCGGTCGGCCTGTCCGAGGCGGCCGTGCGCCAGCGCGTCCAGAAGCTGCTGGACCAGGGCGTGATGCAGATCGTCGCCGTCACGGACCCGCTCACCGTGGGCTTCCGCAGGCAGGCGATGGTGGGGATCAACGTCGAGGGCGATGTCGAGTCGATCGCGGACGCGCTGACCGGCATGTCGGAAGTCGAGTACGTGGTGATGGCCGCGGGCTCGTTCGACATCCTCGCCGAGATCGTCTGCGAGGACGACGACCACCTGCTGGACGTCATCAACAAACGCATCCGGGCCCTGCCCGGCGTGCGCTCCACCGAGAGCTTCGTCTACCTCAAGCTCAAGAAGCAGACCTACATGTGGGGAACCCGATAACCGTGACCCAGGACCTCAGCCGTACCGCGTACGACCACTTGTGGATGCACTTCACCCGCATGTCCTCGTACGAGAACTCCCCCGTCCCGACCATCGTCCGGGGTGAGGGCACCTACATCTACGACGACAAGGGCAAGCGGTACCTCGACGGTCTCGCGGGTCTGTTCGTGGTCCAGGCCGGTCACGGCCGCACGGAACTCGCCGAGACCGCCTTCAAGCAGGCCCAGGAACTGGCCTTCTTCCCGGTCTGGTCCTACGCCCACCCCAAGGCCGTCGAGCTGGCCGAGCGTCTCGCGGACCACGCCCCGGGCGACCTGAACAAGGTCTTCTTCACCACCGGCGGCGGCGAGGCCGTCGAGACCGCCTGGAAGCTCGCCAAGCAGTACTTCAAGCTGCAGGGCAAGCCGACCAAGTACAAGGTCATCTCGCGTGCGGTCGCCTACCACGGCACCCCGCAGGGCGCCCTGTCCATCACCGGCCTGCCGGCTCTGAAGGCCCCCTTCGAGCCGCTGGTGCCGGGCGCGCACAAGGTGCCGAACACCAACATCTACCGCGCCCCGCTCTTCGGTGACGACCCGGTGGCCTTCGGCCGCTGGGCCGCCGACCAGATCGAGCAGCAGATCCTCTTCGAGGGCCCGGACACCGTCGCCGCGGTCTTCCTGGAGCCGGTGCAGAACGCCGGTGGCTGCTTCCCGCCGCCGCCCGGGTACTTCCAGCGGGTCCGCGAGATCTGCGACAAGTACGACGTCCTGCTCGTGTCGGACGAGGTCATCTGCGCCTTCGGCCGCCTCGGCACGATGTTCGCCTGCGACAAGTTCGGCTACGTCCCGGACATGATCACCTGCGCCAAGGGCATGACCTCGGGCTACTCCCCGATCGGCGCCTGCATCGTCTCCGACCGCATCGCCGAGCCGTTCTACAAGGGCGACAACACCTTCCTGCACGGCTACACCTTCGGCGGCCACCCCGTGTCGGCCGCGGTGGGCCTCGCCAACCTCGACCTGTTCGAGCGCGAGGGCCTGAACCAGCACGTGCTCGACAACGAGGGCAACTTCCTGCAGACCCTGCAGAAGCTGCACGACCTGCCGATCGTCGGCGATGTCCGCGGCAACGGCTTCTTCTACGGCATCGAGCTGGTGAAGGACAAGAACACCAAGGAGTCCTTCAACGACGAGGAGACCGAGCGCGTCCTGTACGGCTTCCTCTCCAAGGCGCTGTTCGACAACGGCCTGTACTGCCGGGCCGACGACCGCGGCGACCCGGTGATCCAGCTCGCCCCGCCGCTGATCTCCAACCAGGAGACCTTCGACGAGATCGAGCAGATCCTGCGCGCCACCCTCACGGAGGCGTGGACGAAGCTCTGAGCCCTCGGAGCTGAGCGTCTACACCCTCGACAGAAGCTCTGATCATCCGACTGGATGATCGATACCGGCCCCGGTGCGGTCCGTTCGAGTGAGAACGGCGGCCCGGGGCCGTGTGCTGTCCGGCCTCCCCCGGACGGCTGCCTAGCGTTCCAGTGACCGATCGGCCCAGCCTTCGTTCCCCCACACGGGGGATCAGGCACGGGAAAAGCGGATCAGAACCGAGGTGTTGCGCCATGGAGGCCCCGCCGGACAACGACGTGCTCTGGGCACGCGCCCTGCAGTTCAGGCACGCCGACGGATCGCCCGGCCTGGCCGGGGTCTCGCTCGGCGTGCGGGAGGGCGAGATCCTCGCCGTCAGCGGCCCGCGCGGCAGCGGCAAGACCACGCTCCTCAGGTGCTTGTCCGGTCTCGTCCCGGCGCAGGGCGGCGAGGTCTGGTTCAACAGCTCGCCCGTGCACACGATGGGACCGATGGCCCGCGAGCGGATGCGCCGCGACCGCTTCGGCTGGATCGACCCGGTCCCCGCCCTCGTACCGGAGCTGAACGTCTGGGAGAACACCGCCCTGCCCCTGATGCTGCGAGGCATCGGCCGCCGCCGGGCCAAGGTGGCCGCGCTGGAGTGGCTGGAGCGGCTGGACGTCGGCGACCGGGCCCGCAGGCGCCCGCGCGAGCTGCAGCAGGCCGAACGCCAGCGCGTCTGCATCGCCCGCGCGCTCGCCCCCGGCCCCACCGTGCTGTTCGCGGACGAGCCGACGGCCCCGCTGCACCGCTCCGACCGCGGGCACGTGCTGCGCACGCTCACCACGGCGGCCCGCTCGCACGGCATCACCGTCCTGCTGGCCACGCACGACCCCGAGACCGCGGCCCTCGCCGACCGCACGGTCTCCCTGCTGGACGGGCGGCGGGTGAACACCGTGCACCTGCCGGACGCTCCCGAGACGGAAGGCCGGGCCGCGTGCTCGCTCTCCGCCTGACCCGTGCGGCCCGGCCCGCCGTCCAGCTGCGCCGCCTGCTGGTGGCCGCGGCCTCGGCCGGCACCGGCTTCCTGCTGCTCGGCACCCTCGGCTACGCGCTGGGCCACCCCGGGACCCCGGGCGCGGCCGCGCTGCGCCTGGCCTGGTGCGTGGTCCCGCTCGCGGCCACGGTGTACTTCGCGCTCGCGGTGGCCCGCACGGATCCGGGGACCCGGCCCCGCCCTGGCCTGTCGGCCGTTGGCCTCGGCCCGGCCCGCCTGATGGCGATCTCCGCCCTGACGACGGCCCTGTCCACCACGCTGGGCTCACTGCTGGCGCTGCTGGTCTTCCTGCACCTGCGCAGCGACCTGACCGGGCTGCCCCTCGACGGCGGGGCGGCGCAGTTCCTGGCCGCGGACCAGCCCCTGCCGGCTGCCGGGACGCTGACCCTGCTGACCCCGGTCCCGGCGCTCGCCTCCGCGACGGTGGCGGTGGCCCTCCGTCCCAGGGACCCCCGCGCCACTCCTCGGGGACCGCGCCCCTCGGGCCGCTTCGGGGCGGCGCACGGCCACTCGGTCGGCAGGGACACGTTCGGGGCGTACGGCAGGTTCGGGGCGCGGCTGCGCTCCCCCGCACGGAAGCCGGAGGCCGCCGCGCGGCCGTCCGCCGAGCCCACCGGTGCCGAGCCCACCGGTGCCGAGGCCGCGGAGCCGGGCACCGACGAGGCCGGCGCCCTCACCGGCCCCCCGGCACCGCGCGAGGCGCCCGTCGGCCTGCCCTGGGGCATCGCCACCGTCGCCGCCGGCCTCGCCGTACAGGCCTACGCGGGCCGCTCCGCACCCGTCCCCGCCCTCGCCGACCTGCCCGTCGACGCCGCGGCCGTGCTGGGCGGCTGGATCCTCGTCGCCGCCGGACTCGTCCTCGGCGCCCCCGGGCTCACCCACCTGTGCGGGCGCCTTCTCCAGGCCGTCCGCCCGGGTGCCCTCAGGCTGCTGGCCGGCCGGGGCCTCATGGCGGAGGCCACCCGGATCGGCCGCCCGCTCGGCGTTCTCTGCGCGGTGGCGTCCGCCGTCTACGCGCTGACCACCCTGTACCGCGGCCCCGCCGCCTCCTTCGGCCCCCTGACCACGCTCGGCGCGCTCGTGGTGACGGGCTGCACGGTGGCGACCCTGCTGACGGCGGCCGTCGAGGCCCGGGAGAGCCGCGCCGACACCACCGCCGCGCTGCTGCGCCTCGGCGCCCAGGCCACTATGCTCCGCGCTGCCGCCGCCCTGCGCGCGACCGCGCTGTTGGTCCTCTTCGGCCCGCTCACGTTGTTGATCGCCAACCTGGCCGCGCTGCCGACGGCGCACTGAGCGGCCGGACGAGAAATCTCCGGGACGGCGATGAGTTTCCCGCCGGCCCGGCGTCTACACCCGCGAAGAGCAGCGACCGCCCCCGGGAGGGACCCCATGTACCAGCAGATGATCTTCGTGAACCTGGCCACCGACGACGTCGCGGCGTCGAAGAAGTTCTTCACCGAGCTCGGCTACACGATCAACCCGCAGTTCAGCTCCGACGACTGCACCTGCGTCGTGATCAGCGACACGATCATCGCGATGCTGCTCAGCAAGCAGCACTACGCCACCTTCACCAAGAAGGAGATCGCCGACTCGACCACGACCAGCGAGGTCCTGATCTGTCTGAGCGCGGAGAGCCGCGAGAAGGTGGACGAGCTGGTCGACCGGGCGATCGCGGCCGGTGGCTCGGCGAGCGGCCAGACCCAGGACCACGGCTTCATGTACGGCCGTGCCTTCGACGACCTCGACGGCCACACCTGGGAGGTCATGTGGATGGATCCGGCCGCGGTGCAGGGCTGACCGTCTCCCGGCCGAACACCCGTGCCTAGCATGGGCGGGTGCATCCGACACCCGCCCAGCCGCATCGCGCCGCCCACGACCGCGAGATCGAGTCCCTCGCCGAGTTCGACGAAGTGGTCGCCGAGCACGGCTCCCTGGCCCAGTTCCGCGTCCAGGCCGTCGATCTGACGGCTCGTACGGACGCCCTGCTCGCCCTCGACACCGCGGGCGCCGTCTTCCTCGGCTGCCCGATGGAACCCGAGGCGGCCGCACGCGTCGGGGCCTCCGGCGCCCTGATGTTCCCGCCGGTCCCGGGGCTCCCCTTCGACCCCTATCGCGGTTTCGCCTACACGCCCGACGAGTTGTTCGAGTCGCTCGCGGCGGGCTACGAGTCCACGCCGGACGCGCGCGCCTACGCCTGGTTCCAGCGCACGAAGGCCGACGGCGACGTCTTCGCCTCGATGCTGCGCGCGATCCACGACGACGCCGTCTCCGACGCCCTCGACGAACTCCTCACCGGCGCACGGGTGGTGGGCGTCATGGGCGGCCATGCGATGGCCCGCGGTACGGTCGCGTACGCCGGAGCCGCCCGGCTGGGCCGGGAGCTGGCGCGCGCCGGGTTCACGGTCGCCACCGGCGGCGGGCCGGGCGCCATGGAGGCGGCGAACCTCGGGGCGTACGCCGCCCCGTTCGCCGACGGCATGCTGGAGGACGCGCTCCGGCTCCTCGCCAAGGCGCCCTCGTTCCGGCCGTCCGTCACCGAGTGGGCGCGGGCCGCCTTCGAGGTGCGCGAACGCTGGCCCGGCGGCGGGGAGTCGATCGGCATCCCCACCTGGTTCTACGGCCACGAGCCGCCGAACGCCTTCGCCGCGCACATCGCCAAGTACTTCGCCAACGCCCTACGGGAGGACGGCCTGCTGGCCCGCTCCACCGCCGGTGTGGTGTTCCTGCCGGGCGCCGCCGGCACCGTACAGGAGATCTTCGACAACGCGACCCCGAACTACTACGAGTCGCGGGGCGAGCCCACGCCGATGGTGCTCGTGGACGAGGATCACTGGACGCAGGAGCTGCCCGCCTGGCCGCTGCTGAGGTCGCTGGGGCGGGGGCGGTCGATGGAGTCCCGAATAGCCCTGGTTGACCGGATCGAGCAGGCCGCGGAGGCGTTGAAACGTCTCTGCGGTTAATAAGCAGGCAAAGCCAACGGCCGTCGCGGGCATATGCATTGACACTTCTTATGGAGCGCTTATAAACCTGTGAGCCTCCTGGGGGTGCTGGGACCTCACCTCATCCGTCGTCCCGTCTCCCCCTCAACCCCCCGCAGTTCTGCACTCTGTAAAGGACAAGCGTTGTCCATAACCCGCCGTAGCGCACGCCGTTCCGTGCGCGTCCTGGGAGTTGCCTCCGCCTCCGCCGCGCTGGCGCTGGGTCTGTCCAGCACCGCGCTCGCGTGCAACATCCGTGAGTTCTCCGCCGAAGCCCAGTGCGACGGCAACAAGGGCGTCATCGTCGTCACCGACAAGGACGGCTCCGGCACCCCGGCCACCATCACCGTGTTCTCGAAGAACGCCGCGGGCGTCGAGAAGCAGGTCGGTGAGCCGCAGGATGTCAAGGGCTCCGCCGACGGCACCTCGGTGACCTTCCAGGAGGACTGGAAGCCGGACGCCACTTACCGCATCCACGTCAAGGCCGGCAACCTGGTCGACGAGGACATCAATCCCGACCTGGTGACCCCGTCGACCGCCTGCAAGAAGGAGGAGTCCCAGACTCCGACCCCGCCGGCCACCCCGACGCCGAAGCCGTCGAAGACCACCGCGACCCCGACTCCGTCGGCGTCCGAGAGCAGCTCCGCCCCGGCGGGCACGCCGAGCAACGCGCCGTCCCCGGCGGCCGGTGACTCGAACCTCGCCGAGACCGGTGCGAACTCCAACACCGGTCTGATCGCCGGTGTCGCGGGCGCCCTGGTCGTCGTCGGCGGTGGCGCGGTCTACTTCGGCATGCGCCGCCGTGGCGCGAAGAGCGGCAGCTGACGCCTCACTTCGCACCACCACTCGTACACCGCCGCGGCCCGTCCCCGTATCCCCGGGGGGCGGGCCGCGGTCGTGTTCAGCCGAAGCTGGTCCGCTCCAGCCAGAACTCCAGCACCTCGCGCTCGCCCAGCACCTCCAGGCCGGGGGCGTCCAGCGGCAGCCGCCGGTAGAAGGCGAGCAGCAGCGGGGTGAGCGGGCCGCGCAGGGCGACGGTGGCCCTCTCGTGGCCGCGGCGCCAGCTGACGCCCTCCTCGCCCAGCTCGACGAGCCATTCGGCGTTCAGGGCGGCGTCGGTGTCGGTGGCGTGCAGATGGATGCTGCGGCCGGGCCCGCGCAGTTCCCCGGCCGCCGGATGGGCCGCGTTGCGCTGCACCCACTCCACGAGCTGCAGCCATTCGTCCAGCGCGTCGGCGGCGATGTCGGGCGCGACCTCGTAGGGCAGCCCGGCCGTGAGCGTGGCGTCGGCGCGGTGGACGGTGATCTCGTGGGCCATGCGCCGGGCCCAGAAGCCGGCGTCGTGGATTCCGGCCCACGCCCACACCTTGGTGTCCGGACCGGCCTCGCGCAGCGCCTCGACGACCCGTTCGCCCGTCTGCGCCAGCCACGCGTCCAGGGCGGCCGCGTCACCCCGCTCCCGCGGGCCACCGGCGAGCGGAATCCGCTCGGGCGGGATGTTCTCCTGTGCCCGGGCGCGCACCAGGGCGTCCACCCAGCGCAGCGCGCCGCCCATGTGGCGCACGAGGTCTTCCAGTGACCAGTCCGGGCAGGTCGGCACGGTGGCGGCGAGGTCCGTGCCGGAGGTCACCACCGCCCTCAACTGCTGTACCTGATGGGCGATTTCGTCGCAGTAGCGGTCATGTGCGAGCAACGTCATACCCCTCACCCTAGGGGCGACATGATCATCCCAGCACGACGATTTCGGCCACGTCGAACTCCACGCCCACCGCGCGCCCGGCCTCCGGTGCGTCCCGCAGCGCGCAGGCCGCCTCCAGGTGCGGGCCGCCGTCCTGGGGCTGGAGGCGGACGGCCACATGGGTGCCCTTGAAGGTACGGGCGGTCACCGTGCACGGCAGGCCCTCGTCGGGCGCCACGAGCCGTACTCCGGCGGGCCGCACGAGAAGCTGCCGGGTGCCCTCGGGGGCGCCGTGGGGCACGGGCAGCTTGCCCCACGGGGTGTCCGCGGCCGTGTCGGCGACGGTCGCCGGGACCACGTTGTCGAAGCCGAGGAAACGGGCCACGAACTCGTTCGCGGGCCGCTGCCAGACCTCCAGCGGCGTTCCGGACTGGGCGATACGGCCGTCGCGCATCACCACCACCCGGTCGGCGAGCGCGAACGCCTCGCCCTGGTCGTGGGTGACGGCGAGCACCGTCGTGCCCAACCGGCCGAAGACGTCCCGCAGTTCCACCACCAGCCGCTCCCGCAGCGAGCGGTCGAGCTGGCCGAGCGGTTCGTCCAGCATGAGCAACCGGGGCCGGGGCGCGAGCGCCCGCGCGAGGGCCACGCGCTGCTGCTCGCCTCCGGACAGCGCGGCCACGGCCCGCCCGGCCGCCCCCGGCAGCCCGACCAGCTCCAGCAACCGCCCGACCTCGGCGTCCCGTTCGCTCCGCGGCACCCCGTGCATCCTGAGCCCGAACGCCACGTTGCCGCCGACGTCCCGCTGCGGGAAGAGCTGGTGGTCCTGGAACATCAGCCCCACACCCCGCCGGTGCGCGGCGACGCCCGCCTGGTCCCGGCCGTCGAGCAGCACCCGCCCCTGGTCCAGGGGCTGCAGCCCGGCCACCGCCCTCAGCAGCGTCGACTTGCCGCTGCCGCTGGGCCCGAGCACGCACACCACCTCGTGCTCGGCGACGTCGAGGTCGACCGCGTCGAGCACGGGCCACCCGCCGAAGCGCACGGTCGCGGCCTCGAGACTCAGCAGCATCAGAACTCCCCCGTCCGATCGGTGCGCAGCCGCTCCAGGATCAGCAGCGCGGCAGCGCACACCACCATCAGAATCGTGGACAGGGCCATCGCCTGCCCGTAGTTGAGGTCTCCGGGCCGGCTCAGCAGGCGGGCGACGGCGACGGGGAGCGTCGGGTTGTCGGGCCGGGCGATGAACACGGTCGCCCCGAACTCGCCCAGGGAGACGGCGAAGGCGAAACCGGCCGCGATCAGCAGCGCCCGCCGCACCAGCGGCAGGTCGACCTCCCGCCACACCCGCCAGGGCGAGGCCCCGAGCACGGCCGCCGCCTCCCTGAGTCGTGCGTCCACCGCCCGCAGCACCGGCAGCATGGTCCGTACGACGAAGGGCGCGCCCACCAGCGCCTGGGCGAGCGGTACCAGGATCCAGGACTGGCGCAGGTCCAGCGGGGGCTTGTCCAGAGCGATCAGGAAGCCGAAGCCGACGGTCACGGCGGAGACGCCGAGCGGCAGCATCAGCAGCGCGTCGAAGCCGCGCACCAGCCGTCCCGCGTCCCTGCGGGCCAACGCGGCGGCGGCGAGGCCCCCGATCAGTACGGCGATGGCGGTGGCGGCCGCCGCGTACTCGAGCGAGGTCCACACGGCGTGCAGCGGCGCCACGAGGAAGGTGCCGCCGTCGGCGTCGGTCAGCGCCCGGTAGTAGCCGAGGCCGGGCGCGTCCAGGGAGCGCCGTACCAGCACGGCGAGCGGCAGCAGGAGAAGGAGCGCGATGGTGGCGAGGACCCCGGTGAACAGCGCCCACTGCCCGGCCCCGCGCGGCCTGCGGGCGGTCACCTTCGGGTCCACGAGCCGCAGCGCGGTCTCCCGCCGCCGTACCGCCCAGGCGTGCACGACGAGGATCGCGCCCACCGCGACGAACTGGACGAGGGTGAGGACGGCGGCCGTGGACAGGTCGAAGAGCTCTGAGGTCTGCCGGTAGATCTCCACTTCGAGGGTGGAGAAGGTGGGCCCGCCGAGGATCTGCACCACGCCGAAGGAGGTGAAGGTGAACAGGAACACCATCAGGGCGGCGGCGGCCACTGCGGGCGCGAGTGCGGGCAGAGTGACCTTCCGCCAGGCCTTCAGGGGTGAGGCGCCGAGCATCCGGGCCGCCTGCTCCTGCCGGGGGTCGAGCTGGGCCCACAGCCCGCCGACCGTGCGGACGACGACCGCGTAGTTGAAGAAGACGTGCGCCAGCAGGATCGCCCACACCGTGGTGTCCAGCCGTACGCCCCACAGCTCGTCCAGCAGCCCGCCCCGCCCGACCAGCGCCAGGAACGCCGTGCCGACCACGACGGTCGGCAGCACGAACGGGACGGTGACGACCGCCCGCAGCACCTGCTTGCCCGGGAAGTCGAGGCGGGCGAAGACGTAGGCGGCGGGCAGCGCGAGCAGCAGGGTGAGCGCGGTGGAGGCAAGAGCCTGCCAGGTGGTGAACCACAGCACGTGCCGGATGTCCGGCTGCGTGACGACGTCCGCCGCCCGGCCCAACTGCCAGACGCCGTCCACCTTCAGCCCGCGCGCGACGATCGCTGCCACGGGCCAGGCGAAGAAGACGGCGAAGAACGCGACGGGCAGAGCCATGAGCCCCAGCCGCGCCGCGCTCCCGCGCGTGTGCCCCTCGGCTACTTCAGTACGAGCGACGTCCACGACTTGACCCACTGGTCGCGGTTGGCGGCGATCTTGCCGGGGGGCATGGTCTCGGGGTTCTTGGCCTGCGGGCCGTACTTCACGAACTCCGGCGGCACCTGGGCGGCCTCCCGCACCGGGTAGACGAACATCTTCAGCGGCATGTCCTCCTGGAACTCCTTGGTGAGCAGGAAGTCGAGGAGTGCCTTGCCGCCCTTGGGGTTCTTCGCGTTGCTCAGCAGTCCGGCGTACTCGGTCTGCCGGAAGCAGGTTCCGTACGACACCCCGGTCGGGGCGGTGCCGGGCCGCTTCTTGGCGTAGATCACCTCGGCGGGCGGCGAGGAGGCGTAGGAGACGACGAGCGGCCGGTCACCGCCCGCCTTCCTGCCCTCCGACGAGCCGGAGAACTCCTGGTAGTAGGCCTGCTCCCAGCCGTCGACAACCTTGACCCCGTTGGCCTCGAGCTTCTTCCAGTAGCCCTGCCAGCCTCCCCCACTCTCGGCTTCGCTCGAGCGGGAGGTGCCCCCGTCACCGTAGCTCGCGGCGCTGCCGAGCAGGAAGCCGAGGCCGGGCGAGGAGGTGGCGGCGTTCTCGGTGACGAGGAGGTTCTTGTACTCGGGCTTGGCGAGGTCGGCGAAGCTCTGCGGCGGGGTCAGCTTGTGCTCGCTGAAGTAGGCCTTGTCGTAGTTGACGCAGATGTCGCCGGTGTCGATGGGCGTGACGCGGTGCTTGTCCTGGTCGACCCGGTACTGCGGCAGGACCAGGTCGGAACCCTTCGCCTCGTACGGCTGGAACAGCCCGTTGTCGAGGGCACGCGACAGCAGCGTGTTGTCGACGCCGAAGAAGGCGTCGCCCTGCGGGTTGTCCTTGGTCAGGATCGCCTTGTTGACGGCCTGGCCGGCGTCGCCGCTCTTGAGGACCCTGACCTTGTATCCGGACTGGCTCTCGAAGTCCTTGATCACGTTCTTGGAGACGAGCCACGAGTCGTGGCTGACCAGGGTCACGGTCCTGGAGTCCGCGGAGCCCTTGGCGTCCGTCGATCCGCACGCGGACAAGGTGACGAGGCCGAGGCCGACCGCCGCGGCCACGAGGGTCTTGGTGTGCACTTGGTTGTCCTCCTGGGGTTGGCCAGGAAGAACGCGACCCCACCCGGGAGCCCGGGCAGGGCACGACAGCATGAGTGATGACCGAACTTCCTACCCAGAATGACCTGGGCGAGGTTCAGAGGGTCTGCGGCCCGATCGCCGCACTCTCAGCGCTGTGGCGCTCCCCTGTCGGAATATGAAGATGTGATGAGACTCAATCGAACGCAGCCACATTACCGCTCTGTGGCCGCGAGCTGACCACAGGCTCCGTCGATCTCCTGCCCCCGCGTATCCCGGACGGTGACGGGCACCCCATGGGCGGCGATGGCCTCCACGAAGGCCTTCTCGTCCTCCGGCCGCGAGGCGGTCCACTTGGACCCCGGCGTCGGGTTGAGCGGAATCAGGTTGACGTGCACGGGCTTGCCCTTGAGCAGCCGCCCGAGCCGGTCACCGCGCCAGGCCTGGTCGTTGATGTCGCGGATGAGCGCGTACTCGATCGACAGCCGGCGCCCGGACTTCTCGACGTACTCGAACCCGGCGTCCAGCACCTCGCGCACCTTCCACCGCGTGTTCACGGGGACGAGGGTGTCGCGCAGTTCGTCGTCGGGGGCGTGCAGGGAGATCGCGAGCCGGCACTTGAAGCCCTCGTCGGCGAACCGGTGGATGGCGGGCACGAGGCCGACCGTCGACACGGTGATGCCCCGCTGCGAGAGCCCGAGACCGTCCGGGGCGGGGTCGGTGAGGGCCCGAATGGCGCCCACGACCCGCTTGTAGTTGGCGAGCGGCTCCCCCATCCCCATGAAGACGATGTTGGAAAGCCGCGCGGCCCCGCCGGGAACCTCGCCGTCCCGCAGCGCCCGCATCCCGTCCACGATCTGGTGGACGATCTCGGCGGTCGACAGATTCCGGTCGAGCCCCGCCTGCCCGGTGGCACAGAAGGGACAGTTCATCCCGCACCCGGCCTGCGAGCTGATGCACATCGTCACCCGGTCCGGGTACCGCATCAGCACGGACTCGACGAGCGTCCCGTCGAACAGCCGCCACAGCGTCTTGCGCGTGGTCCCCTGGTCGGTCGACAGATGCCGTACGACGGTCATCAGCTCCGGGAACAGCGCTTCGCGCAGCTTGCCGCGCGTCCCGGCGGGGATGTCGGTCCACTGCTCGGGGTCGGGCGCGTACCGCGCGAAGTAGTGCTGCGAGAGCTGCTTGGCACGGAACGGCTTCTCACCGATCTCGGCCACGACCTCCTTGCGCTCGGCGGGCGTGAGGTCGGCGAGGTGCCGCGGCGGCTTCTGGGCTCCGCGCGGCGCGACAAAAGTGAGTTCTCCGGGCTTAGGCATGGCGTTACCAGTGTCGCAGATCCAAATGGGTGACCTGGGGGTGTCGGTCGCTGCGACTGTCGTCAGTAGGCGCCACTGGTCGTTACCGAGCGGCGTCGGAACGGCCCAGGAACGGCCCAGGGACGATCACCCGTCGGCCGCCCGCCACTCGTCGAGGCGGACCCTGACCTGGTGGTTGTGGGAGTGCCAGTAGACCTCGCCGCTGACGGAGGTCCCGAGGGCCGGGAGCTCCATCCCCTACGGCATGGACGTGATCTCCGCCGGCGCTATGGCGTTCGGCACGCCATCTATACGCATGAAGACCCCGAAGGGCCGGCGGCCGGTGATCTCTCCTGTGATCGGGGTCCCTACGGGGAGCGCTGCGACGGTTGCCGCCCAGCTCTCCCCCACGTCCGCGGCCGGCACCTCACGGCCCGTGGGCCAGGCGTACTCAGCCATTGCCAGATCATGACGCAGCGAGCGCTTGGAAGGCGCTTGGTGCAATCACTGGCGCACCCCCTCCGACCTGGCGTTGCCCGCCGGCACCTTTGGCCGGGCTCCTATGAGGTCACACACGCCCGACCGGCAGCGCGCCGGACGGCACCGTCCGAAGTGGCCGACAAATCATCAACAGGACAGCATGCGTCGGTCAGACGGGGGGTCAGACCCCTCGGACGGCGCCACCGCCATCCTCACAGACACTCGTCGGCACGCGGATCACGGGGCAAGGTGTTTGCGGGGTCACAGGGGTCATCGCCTTCGATCGTGTGGGGGCGATACGCCCTGCCGCGGCGTTGGCTAACCCATGGTCTTGGCGCCGTCCAGGGACTCGCGGATGATGTCGCCGTGGCCGGCGTGCTGGGCGGTCTCGGCGATGATGTGCATCAGCACCCGGCGGGCCGACCATCGCGCGCCCGACTCGGACCACGGGGCCTTCGGCAGTAGTTGTGTGGCGTCCAGGTCGGGCAGGGTGACGACCAGTTCGTCGGTCCGACGGGCCACCTCGGCGTAGTCGGCGAGCACGCCGGTCAGCGTCTCGTCGGGCAGCATCCGGAACTCGTCGGCCCGCCGGGCCCAGTCGGCCTCGGTCATGGTGGTGAAGTCGGGCATCGCCGACGGGCCGTCCAGGATGAACTGCACCCAGGTTCGCTCGACCGCAGCGACATGTTTGATCAGGCCGCCCAGGCACAGCCGGCTGGCGGTGGTCCGGCGCCCGGCCTGCTCGTCGGTGAGGTCGCGGGTGGTGAATCGCAGGAAGTGCCGATGCTTGGCCAGCGCCTCGAGCAAGTCGGCGCGCTCGCCGGTGGCGGTCGGCTCATGAGCCGGGTCGTGGGTGGCCAGTTCGGTGACAGTCATGGTCTCGCTCATGGTTGCTGCCTTCCGTCATTCGGTGTTCCGCCGGGCAAGGACGACGCTAGGGGGCCTAGAGGTCAGATTCTGACCTAAATGACGGGAGAGGCGAGATTTCCATGATTCATTCCCCGCTCGCTCCCAAGGCACCTTCCAAGGCCTGACCTGGTGTTTCACCTGTCAGGGCAGCGGGATTTTGAACCCACGACCTCTTCGTCCCGAAGCGACTTGCCTCTGCGCTCGGCCTCGGCCCGGCGTGCCCCTCACCTGTCGCGATGGTCCACAGGTGTGCGTGGTTGTCCGCCGGTGTAGGCAGGCGTTGTCACGCAGTCGGACACTCACACGGCAGGCGCGGCACGAGCTTCAGTCGCCCGCGAACCACAGGTAACTGCCCCTTGCCCGTAGGATCTCCGTGGAAGTGTTGCGCGGGACTTGCGCCAGTTGTTGCGGGCCGGCCGTGCCGAGTGCAGCTCCGGATCAATCCCCATGCTTCATGAAGCACACGCTGTGCCGCTGCACAGCCACAACTGATCACTGGCGCCCCTGATCTGCGGCTGCCACATCGATCAACGTTCTGACCTGCTTCTGAGCTGTCGGCGCCTGTCGGCGTTGGTCACCTTTGAGCGCCCTTCCATGGCCCGAGGACGGCCCGGGAGGGCGCTCGTGCATGAACACCGCTTCAGGAGCGAGGTAGGGCGGTGACGGGACCGGGCTGCGCGTTCTCCGGCTTGGCGCAGTGCGGCCGTACTGCCCGCTCAGTGCCCCGATTCCCCGTGAGTCCCCGCCCGTTCCGGCACGAAAGTGGCACGACCCGAGGGCTGCGCCATGGCTGCACCTATTCTCCAGATCATGGAGGACTCGGAGGCCTTTCGCACAGCGGTCAGGGCGCGTGTGACGGCCATGCTGAACAGCGATGCCTCACCGTACGAACCGGCGTTGGAGATTCTTGGCCTTGCCAGTGGTGGGATGCCGGTGGATGAAGGTGATGAAGCGTGTAATTCGCTCGCGCTCATCTGGGGCGAGCTGACCGATTGGGTCGAGCTCCGGCCTGCGGAAACGGATCAAGCAGAGAGCCACATGGTCACTGCCGCCCGTGAGTGGCTGACCGTCGAGGGTGACCGAGAGGCCGAGGGCCAGTACTTCGACCGTTGGCTTCACGACATCCTTGGGTACGAGCGTCCGGCTCCGCCCCAGGACTAGTCCACGATCTTGAAAACCGTCGTGGCAGCGATGTCACCGTGGGTTGAAATCCCACGCCCACCGCAGGTGAATGGCCCCTGACCAGGCAACTCGGTCAGGGGCCGTTCTCGTGAGCGTTGTCCGCCGGCGACCGCTGTTCCCCGCCGTTTCCCGACTGAACGGGCACGGGAGTGGCACGCCGACTGGCCATCTCCAGACGGCCGGCAGCCCGGCGAGCATCGAAGCCGCCATCGCAGAGAAGACCCGCGGCTTCCTCCAGCCCGGTCCCGAAGCCTGGCGGGTCAGCTCCCAGTTGCCCACCAGACCGCCACCTGGGCCAGCGCATCCCGCAGCAGGAAGACGGCGGTGTGCACAGAGAGCCTCCAGTGGCCTTCGAACGGACTGGAAGGCCATCCCTGGCCGTTCGCCCTGATCCACCTTCGTCCGCCGCTGTTGGTGTCAGCCGCTGGTGTCAGACATCAGTCGCCCAACTTGACGGTCGCCCTGGACAGGGCGCAGGGCAGCACTCAGTCGCCATCGCCGGCACGACGAGCCTTGACGAAGGCTCCGCCCCGGACCAGAAGTACCGCACCGAGCACGACGAGCCCCAGAGCAACGGTGGAAAGAATCATCGCCGCTTCGGAAGAGAAGCCGAGGAGTTTGGGTGCTCCGTCCAAGATGGGGCCGCCGGCCATCGCTATCCAACCCCAACCGGCCCTGGGCGACGGCGCATACGCCGCCGTTCCCCGGCCGTTCAAAGTCAACACGCCCAGAACTACGAAAACGCAGCCGGAACCCAACATGATCCACGCGGACATGGCACCCCTCCGCAGGCAGGCTACTGCACGGGCGGAGCGGCTTTGGCCGATGGCCCAGCGATGTCGTGGAGCCCCAGCTTGGAAGATCGTTCTCGACCGGAGCCTCCCCCGATGAGGGCAGATCCGGCCTGCTGCGGACGGCACGAGGTACGGGTCGCATACTGGCGTCCGATCCGTTCTCGTGGTGTGGAGGCGTGCATGCCGCAGGAAAAGAGTCCGCGCACCGTCAAGGTCGACCTCGGGCACGAGCTCACGACTACCGGGGGCGGCCTGCTCCTGATGGACGAGCACGGATGCCATGTGCTCATGCCCGACCAGGAACACCTCGGCGTGCTCGACGTCACCTTCATCGCATGCACCCAGAGCGTCTTCGGCTACCCGAACGACGAGGCGCAGGAGGGTCATCCGCCGGCCCGCGGCCTTGCCTACGGGGTCTACGAGGTGTTCGGCTCGGACTGGGCGCAGCGGCTGGAACAGCAGAACCGTGTGCGCTTCCCGGACTTCCGCTGGGCGCCCAAGCGGCACTTCCTGATGCTCATGCACGAGTCGACCGGCGAGTTTCTGGCGGACGACGTCCACGCCGAACTCCACCCCAGCCCGCAGAGCGCCGGCGACTACGACCGCATCGCGCACCAGGTGCTGCAGCAGGCGCTGGACACGGACATGCCGACCCTGCTGCCACACGGTGAGACCGAACGGCACTGACGACCCGGCGGGACGACCTGAAGCCCCGGGGGGCGGCGGTGCCCCGGAGTAGGTGTCCCTTACAGTTCGTTCACCCGCCACACGCCTACCCAGGCGACAGGCCTCTTTTCCTGAGGGAACTTATGCGCAGACTCGCCATCGGTGCCGCTTCGTCCGGCGCGCTGGCACTCATCGCCCTCACCGTTCCGGTTGCTCACGCGGACACGGTGGTGGGCGACACCAACGTTTCGAACGTGGTGGTGAACGGTGGTAAGGACGTCGCCGTCGGCACGACGAACAAGGTGACCTTCAAGGTCACGTTCACGGCCTCCGACCCGGCCGGCATAGCCTCCGGGCAGACGTACCTGTACCACGGCACCTGGAGCGACCCCGACGCCTTCTGGACCCAGGACTCGCCCAGCGAGACCACGTGCACGTCGGGGACCACGGCCACCTGCACGTCGACGTACACCGTCGTCCCCGAGTACGACCTGCACTACAACGCCTTCGCCGGCACCTGGCACTTCGGCGCGTACGCGAAGGCCAAGGACGGTGACTCGGCGAAGCGCACGAATCTCGGCACCTTCCACGTGCAGCGTTACTCCAAGCTCACGGTCAACGCCTCGCCGGAGCCGGTCGCCAAGGGCCGGACGATCACCGTCACGGGCAAGCTGACCAGGGCGAACTGGGAGGACCACCTGTATCACGGGTACTCCGGACAGCCGGTCAAGCTGCAGTTCCGCAAGGCGGGCAGCAGCACGTACAGCACCGTCAGGACCGTGAACACGGACGGCAGCGGCAACGTGAGGACCACGGTCACCGCCTCCACGGACGGCTACTGGCGCTACTACTTCGCGGGCACGAGCACCACGCCGGCCGCCAAGGCCACGGGCGACTTCGTCGACGTGAAGTAAAGAGGGGTCTCGCCCGCTGAGCAACGCACAAGGGCGCGCTGCCGTGAGGCACCGCGCCCTTGTCTGCGGGAGCGAGGGCTACTCCCCAAGCCCATGACGTCGGTCGCCCGTCCCTGCGTCGTCCGCTGCCTGCGCCAGGATGCACTGGTTCATGTCGTCGGGGTCCCCCACGGTCAGGCCCACCACCAAGCGTCCCTCGGCCCGGTAAAGGTCGAACGGGGTTTCTTCGTCCCCTACGGTCACATCGAGTTCTTGCTCAGCGCCGGACTTGTAGATTCTCCAGGTGCCGTCCCCGCCGACGCTCTGCGTGACCTTGCCATCGAGGTCCATCTCGGTGGGCATGCCGGTGACGGATGCCGATCCGTCCCGATTCAAGGTCAACGTGATGTCGCAGTCCCGGTCGCGCCAGGTGCCTACGAGCTGAGAGTCGTGGACGTTCTTCGCATGCGGATAGCCGCCCCACCCCATGCACGCGGAGACCGACAGCGCCATCGGGGCCGAGATCAGCACTGACTTCCATGCCCGGCGCTTCATCGGCCGCCCCTTCGTACTGGTGGCCTGATCTCAGGCCTCTGGCGATGCGGGGCAGCATGCGGTCGGCGCACGACGACGCGAGCGGTGGGCTGAGGTCCGGGAACGGCAACAGGCTGCGGCGCCGGCAGGCCCTGCAGCAGACCTCGAACCAACTGCAGTCAGTCGCCGATGAACCACAGGTACCGATGTGGTGGCTTGAGGACAGTCACGCACAGCGCGTTGACCTCTTCGACCCAGTCACCCCTTCGCTCGGCCGGTAGTCGCTCCAACTCTTCCATCAGGATCGGCATTTGTCGTTCATTGAAGATCGCGTCGCCGTACGGATCCAAGCCGCCCAGCATCGGGAACTCCGCCCGGTCCACGCCGGCCGGCGTCGCGAACCACGGCAACCCGCAGCTCGCGCGGGCCAGGACATCTCCTCGTTCCGATCGCACCTGCATATTGATCACCTGCCGACGCCATCCCGGCCACGGCACGACGAACAGGGATTTCCCGACCTCCTGTTGGTGCCTTGCCGGGCGAAGTACAGGGCCGTTCAGCTGCGTTCATGAGCGGGTGAGTGACGGGACGACCCCCTGAGGGAATGCGGGGGCTGCCGTTGTGTGGAGCTGTCCAGCCCGGCGCACCAGGGCCGCACCCTGGAACACAGAGCCGTCAGAGCGGGTTGAGGCGGGCCTTGAGCAGGCAGAACTCGTTGCCCTCGGGGTCGGTGAGAACGTGCCACTGCTCCTCGCCGGTCTGGCCGATGTCGGCGGGGCGCGCCCCGAGCTTCAGGAGGCGTTCGAGCTCGGCGTCCTGATCGCGGTCGGTGGCGTTGACGTCGATGTGCAGCCGGGACTTCCCCGGCTCCGGCTCGTCCCTGCGGCTGAGGATGATCGTCGGCTGCGGGCCGCCGAACCCTTCGCGCGGCCCGATCTCAAGCGTGCCGTCCTCTTCGCGGTCGAGCACCACGAAATCCAGGACCTCGCACCAGAACCGCGCCAGCACCTCGGGTTCGCGGCAACCGAGCACGAGCTCACTGATACGACATGCCATTGACGAAACCTACTCTCAACGTGGGAACTGCCGGGGCGGCCGCGCGCGGAGCTCCTGGGCTCCCCGCGGCGGGAACACGCTCGGGACCGTACCGGGCGAGGGGGTCGGATACGAAGGGTTTTCGGGGCCCTCTCCGTGGAACAGCTCCGGCACTGGGCAGACCTCCCAGGGACCGTCGGGCCGGTCGGCCCGGCGCCACCAGACATGTCGGCCGGCGCACTTCCACAGTGACCGGCACGTCCGCCGGCCGTCGTCCTCCCGCTCGGCGAGCACCAGGCCCCCGGACCTCATGGGCCGGCTGCACCTGGGGCAGGTCGGGGCGTCGTGGCTCACGTGTCGCAGCCTAACGGCACTGCCGCTTCGCGTCGAAGCAACTGGGCTGGAAAATCTGGGGAGTTGACAGCGTCGGGGCGTGACGCCAGAGTCCCGGCTGATGGACACGAACGATCTTACGCCTGCCGAGTCGAGGGTTTGGCGCGCCTTTTCCAGTGGCGCGGCGGTGGACTTCCGCACCGCGGAGGACGAGGACACGGCACAAGGGGCGGACTGGGGTCCCGACCGTACGGTGCGGGCGACCGTGTTGCGGGCCCTGCTCCTGGACGGACCGCTGGAGGAGGGGGAGATACCCGCTCTGAGACTGAACGGCGCCCGCATCACCGGCGTACTCGACCTGCAGTACGGCACGATCGACCATCTGGTGCATCTGTGCGACTGCTTCTTCGAGGACGTCCCCCAGTTGTACGCCTCCCGGCTCCGTGAGCTGAACCTCAGCGGCTCCGTACTGCCCGGCCTCGCCGCCGCCACCATGCGCGTGGACGGCATCGTGCACCTGACGGGCTGCCGGTTCCTCGGACAGGTGCGGCTCGGCGGGACGCACATCGCCGGGACGCTGTTCCTGGCCCAAGCCGAGATCATCCGGCCGGACACCGCGCAGCGCGCGCTCCTGCTCAGCCACGCGATCATCGGCGACGACCTGTGGGCACCCGGACTCCGAACGCACGGAGCGCTGGACCTCAACAGCACTTCGATCGCCGGCTCGGCCAGCCTCGACGACTCGCGGCTCAGTCATCCGGGCAGCTTCGCCCTGGACGCACAGACACTCCTCGTGGAAGGCGACTTCCACATGCGGCGCCTCCGGACACAAGGCTGGATCGGCCTGCGGGGCGCCCGCATCACCGGGCGGCTCGACCTGTCGTACGCGTCCCTTTCCAATCCCGGCGACGCGGCGCTGCGCGCGAGCAGCTGCACCATCGGGGAACTCTGGTTGCGCAAGAGCCCGCCCATGGAAGGCGCACTGAATCTGCGCCGGGCACAGATCGAGGTTCTGGTCCTGGAACCGGAAACGGTGCCGGCCAAGGTGCTCATCAGCGGTCTCGTCTACACCGCCCTCACCCCGCACGAACCCGCGGAACGCCGCCTGCCCATGCTGGAGCGCGACGACGACGGCTACGTCCCCGACGCCTACGAACAGTTGACAGCCGCCTACCGCCGTGTCGGCGACGACCACGCCGCCCGCCTCGTCCAACTCGCCAAGCAGCGCCACCTGCGTGGCACCCGGGCCTGGTACGGACGCCTGTGGGGCTACATGCAGGACGCCACCGTCGGCTACGGCTTCCGTCCGCTGCGCGCCTGCGTCTGGCTGCTGTCCCTGCTGGCCGTCGGCTCGATCGCGTACGCCCTGCACCACCCCCGCCCGCTCAAAGCGTCCGAGGCCCCTCACTTCAACCCGGTCTTCTACACGCTCGACCTGCTGCTGCCCGTGATCTCCTTCGGCCAGGAGGACGCCTTCGCGCCGGACGGCTGGTACCAGGCACTGTCCTACGCCCTCGTCATCACCGGCTGGATCCTGGCCACGACGGTCGTCACCGGCGTGACCAGGAACGTCAGCCGTCAGTGAAGCGGTTCGCCGTTCGAGGTCGGACCGCCTGCCCGGCCTTCAGTGCCACGAACTCGCGTCCACAGGTCCGGCCGTCTGTGAAGTTCTGTGGGCGAACGGTCGGGTTTCCTGGTCGGGCCTTGTCTGGGCCGCTCGGACTGACGTAACAACGTGCGTTATGAACCTTTTCGGCCGCAACTCGCACCACCGGCGCGCGGAACCCTCCGCCGCGGCTGTGGCGACCGCCGCCCCGGTGGCCCGTGGTACCGCTGTCCTGCCCGATCCCGACCTGGCGCACCTCACGGGAGAGTGGTTGATCGACCCGGCGCACAGCAGGATCGGGTTCTCCGTGCGGCACGCGATGGTGACGACGGTGCGCGGATCCTTCACGGAGTACGAGAGCCGCCTCTCCTTCGACGGCCGCGACCCGGCCCTGTCCCGGGCCGACATCGTGCTGTACACGGCCAGCGTCGACACCGGTGTCGAGCAGCGCGACGCGCACCTGGTCGGCCGTCAGTTCCTGGACTCCGCGACGTACCCGCGGATGACCTTCACCAGCTCCGCCGTGCAGCTCGCGGGCAAGGACGTCTACCGCATGACCGGCGATCTCACCATCAAGGACACCTCCCGCCCCGTCGTCCTGGAACTCACCTACATCGGTCATGTGACCGACCCGTTCGGTTACGAACGCGCCGGCTTCGACGGCACCACCACCATCAACCGCTCCGAGTGGGGTCTGACCTACGACGCCAGGCTGGCCCAGGGCGGGGCCATGGTGAGCGACACGGTCCGGCTCCAGTTCGACATCGCCGCCATCCGCGCCACCCCCACCGCCTGAGGGGCACGGCCGGACCACCGACGACCTCCGAAACCCGCTTGGCCGACCCCGCGTGGCTCCCTACGCTGAGGGCATGCCTGCCGCGAAGACGTCGTACGTGTGCCTGTCCTGCCGGGTGTCGTACAAGCTGTGCCACGCCCCGTGGCGGGAGCGCACCTGCCCGCGCTGTGCCGGCGCGCTGATGTACGCGGGTTCGGCCTTCGCGGCGCCGCCGAGGCGGGACAGGGCCGCCTGGCGGACGCTCACCGTGCTGCTGCACGCGGGCGTGGGATTCCACAAGACCTGCTGCGGCGGTCCCGGGTACCGGCCGCGGACCCTGCGCGAGGTGCGGGAGCGGCTGGCGTACGCCCGGCGCACCGGGGAGCCGGCCGCGCGGGCGCTCGCCCGGGCCGAGCTGCCGTGACCGGCCTGGACTCCCTCACCCGGGTCGTGACCCCGCCGACCGCCCCGGTCGACGCCCGCGGGGACTGGGCCGAGGTGGAGGAGCGGCTCGGTGCGCGGCTTCCCGCGGACTACAAGCTGCTGGCCGGCACGTACGGCTGGGGCGAGTTCTGCGACTATCTGCGTCTGCGCACACCGTTCGGGTCGAGCCCGCACAACGGTCTCGAGCGGTATGACGGCCTGCTCGTCTGGGGCGGCACCCTGGACGCGGACCGGCTGTGCTGGCGTACCGACGGAGACCCCGACGGGTGGCCGGTCGTGGTCCAGGGGCGGGGCGTCGGACAGGACGAGTACGCGCTGAACGCGACCGGGTTCGTCGAGGAGTGGGTGACCGGACGTCTGCGCTCCACCGTCCTGGCGGACATGGAGCCGGACCTCGCACCCTGGTTCGATGCGTTCCTGCCGCGGCTGCACCGGTGCCTGCGGTTGTCCGAGGGCCCGCGGCCGTTCGCCGAGCGGCTGCGGATCCTGCGGGACGTGCTGGCGCCGACCCTGGACCGCGGCTCGTGGGAGTCCGAGGACGGTGCGCACGGCCAGGACCACTTCCGGACCGCCGACATGGACTGGCACCTCACCTACGACCGCTCGCGCCCGCACCAGATCCGCGTTGCCTTCCCGCCCGGGGACCGGGTCGCGGTCCGCGACCGGCTTTTCGCCGCCGTACGGCTCATGGGCTGCACGGTCCTGGAGATCACCACGTCCCAGGGCCTGCCGCTGGCCGACTGGGACGCCGACGACGGGCCCTGACGGAGGCCGGGCAGCGCGACGGGCCCCGCCCTGTGCTCAGGACGAGGCCCGGAAGCCGTACACGCCGCGGCCCTCACGCGGAGCCGACGAACACCACCATCAGCAGCCACACCACCGGAGCGGTCGGCAGGAGGGAGTCCAGCCGGTCCATGATGCCGCCGTGCCCCGGCAGCAGGGTGCCCATGTCCTTGATTCCCAGGTCGCGCTTGATCATGGACTCACCGAGGTCGCCCAGGGTGGCGCTGGCGGCGACCGCGAGGCCCAGCAGCAGACCCTGCCACCAGCTGCCGTCGTCGATCAGGAACTGCATGCACAGCGCGCCGGCGACCATCGCGAACAGCACCGCGCCGAGCAGGCCCTCTCGGGTCTTGCCGGGGCTGATGCGCGGGGCGAGCTTGTGCCTGCCGAAGCGCCAGCCGACCGCGTACGCGCCCGTGTCGCTGACGACCGTGAGGAGCAGGAAGGTCAGCACACGCCACGGGCCGTCGTCGGCGGTGAGCATCAGCGCCACGAACGTGGCCAGGAACGGCACGTAGAACGCGGCGAAGACGCCCGCCGTGACGTCCTTGAGGTAGCCCTCGGGTGGCTCGGTCATGCGCCAGACCAGCACGGCGAGCGACGTCAGCGCCATGGCGACCCACGCGCCCTCGGCACCCCGCACGTACCCGGCGACCACCATCGCCGCGCCGCCGACCGCGAGCGGCACGAGTGGCGCCTTGATGCCCTTGCGCTCCTGCAGCCTGCTGGTCAGCTCCCACAGGCCCACGACCACGGCGACCGCGACCACTCCGACGAACACGGCCTTGACGATGAACAGGGAGGCGACGATCAGCACACCGAGTCCGACGCCGACCCCTATGGCCGCGCTCAGGTCACGGCCCGCGCTCTTCTTCTGCGGCGCTGGCGCCGGCTGCGGGGCGTCGGGCATGGGCTCCGGATTCTGCGTCGAACTCTGTGTGGGGTTCAGCGTCGGTATCGGCGTCGGGCTCGGGGTCAGGTGTTGCGGGGCGTACCGCGTCTCGTCTCGGAACAAGGGGTCGCTCAGCCGAGCGGCCCCCCGGTCCTCGTCCTGGTCACCGCCGTACGCGGGTCCGTCGGGCACGATGGGCATGGGGCGAGTCCGCTGCACCTCAGGCGCATCGTACGCGGGACCCGCCGGGGCGGCCCCCTGGACAGGCCCGCCCTCGGTGGGCCCCCAGTACCCGGCCTGCCCCGTCGGCGGCGGCCCCCAGGAAGAGTCGCTCATCAGACTTCGAGCAGCTCCGCTTCCTTGTGCTTGAGGAGCTCGTCCACCTGGGCGACGTACTTCGCGGTGGTGTCGTCCAGCTCCTTCTCGGCGCGGCGGCCCTCGTCCTCGCCGACCTCGCCGTCCTTGATCAGCTTGTCGATGGCGTCCTTGGCCTTGCGGCGCACGGAGCGGATCGAGACCCGCGCGTCCTCGGCCTTGCCCTTGGCGACCTTGATGTAGTCGCGGCGGCGCTCCTCGGTGAGCTCGGGGAACACCACTCGGATGATGTTGCCGTCGTTGCTGGGGTTGACGCCCAGGTCGGAGTCGCGGATCGCCTGCTCGATGTTGCGCAGCGCGCTCTTGTCGAACGGCGTCACGACCGCCATGCGCGGCTCCGGCACGGAGAACGAGGCCAGCTGGTTGATCGGCGTCGGGGCGCCGTAGTAGTCGGCCACGATCTTGTTGAACATCGCCGGGTGCGCACGGCCGGTGCGGATCGCGGCGAAGTCCTCCTTGGCGACCACGACGGCCTTCTCCATCTTCTCCTCGGCCTCGAGGAGGGTCTCTTCGATCACCACTTGCTCCTGCGTGTCTTGAGTAAGGCCCGGCTGCGGTTCCTCTGCGGGGCGGCGGCCGGCTGCGTCGCGTCTTCTTCCTGCACGGTTCCCGACCGGCAGGACATTGTCCATCCCCCGGCCAGGGCGCGTCCCGTCCGTCCCCCGGACAGGTGTCGTACCACGGGCGACAGGGGCGTGCCGGTCAGTCCCGGCTGCCCTGGTCACCCACCAGCGTGCCGATCTTCTCACCCTTGACGGCCCGCGCGATATTGCCCTCCGCGAGGAGCTCGAAGACGAGGATCGGGAGCTTGTTGTCGCGGCACAGCGTGACCGCCGTGGCGTCGGCGACCTTGAGGTCGCGGGTGATGACCTCGCCGTAGCCGAGGGCGTCGAACTTGACGGCGTCGGGGTTGGTCTTGGGGTCGGAGTCGTAGACCCCGTCCACGCCGTTCTTGCCCATGAGCAGCGCCTCGGCGTCGATCTCCAGGGCGCGCTGCGCGGCGGTGGTGTCGGTGGAGAAGTAGGGCATGCCCATACCGGCGCCGAAGATGACCACGCGGCCCTTCTCCAGGTGGCGCACGGCGCGCAGCGGGATGTACGGCTCGGCGACCTGCCCCATGGTGATGGCGGTCTGCACCCGGCTGTCGATGCCCTCCTTCTCCAGGAAGTCCTGGAGGGCGAGGCAGTTCATCACGGTGCCGAGCATGCCCATGTAGTCGGAGCGGGCGCGGTCCATGCCGCGCTGCTGGAGTTCGGCGCCGCGGAAGAAGTTGCCGCCGCCGATGACGACCGCGACCTCCGCGCCGTCGCGGACGACCGCCGCGATCTCGCGGGCGATCTTGTGCACCACGTCCGGGTCCACGCCCAGGCCGCCGCCACCGGAGAAGGCCTCCCCGGACAGCTTCAGCAGAAACCGGCCGCGTACTTTGCCGTCGTCGCTCTTCTGGGCCTTGGTGGTCATGGAGATCCCGCCTCTTTCACGTGTTGCACATACGAAGAAGGCCATTGCCGATGGGTTTGCTTTTCGCTCCCATGCGCGGCAATGGCCTCCTCGTCAGATCTGCTGCCGTCCGCCACGTGCCTGGGTGTGGCGGTGTGCGCGGACGACTGCTCTCGACCCTATCGGGGTCGCGCGTCGATCGCGGTACGGACTCAGATGCCGACCTTGATGCGCGTGAAGCGCTTCAGGGTGACACCGGCCTCGTCCAGCACCTTCTGGACCGACTTCTTGTTGTCCAGCGCGTACGGCTGGCCAAGCAGGGTGGCGTCCTTGAAGAAGCCGCTCACACGACCCTCGACGATCTTGGCGATCGCGGCCTCGGGCTTGCCCTCGGCGCGGGTGGTCTCCTCGGCGATGCGGCGCTCGGACTCGACGACCTCGGCCGGGACGTCCTCCTTGGAGAGGTACTTCGGCGCGAAGGCGGCGATGTGCTGGGCGACGCCCTTGGCGACCTCGGTGTTCGGCTTGTCGAGCTCGACCAGGACACCGATCTGCGGGGGCAGGTCGGGCATGGTGCGGTGCATGTAGGCGAGCACGAAGCCGTCGGCGAACTGCGCGAAGCGGTCCAGGACGATCTTCTCGCCGAGGTTGGCGTTGGCCTCGTCCACGAACGCCTGGACGGTCTTGCCGGCCTCGATCTCGGAGGCGAGCAGGGCCTCGAGGTCGGCCGGGGAGGTCTTGGCGACGTGCTCGGCGATCGCCGTGGCGACGGCCTGGAACTTGTCGCCCTTGGCGACGAAGTCCGTCTCGCACTTCAGCTCGACGAGGACGCCGGAGGAGTTGTCGTCGGCGATGATGGAGACCACGGCGCCGTTCTCGGCGGAGCGGCCCTCGCGCTTGGCGACGCCCTTCTGGCCCTTGATGCGCAGCGCCTCGACGGCCTTCTCGACGCTGCCCTCGGCCTCGTCCAGCGCCTTCTTGCAGTCCATCATGCCGGCGCCGGTGAGCTCACGGAGCTTCTTGACGTCGGCGGCGGTGTAGTTCGCCATGAGTCTGTGAGTCTTTCTCGAAGTCTTGGGAGGACGGAGATCGGTACGGTCCACGATCCACATGTGAACGCGGATCGCGGACGGCGTGCCGAACTACGGATGAACAGCGGGGGCGGACTTCACCGCGCCGGAGGCGCTGCTGGATGCGGTACCGCCCCCGCCGTCAACGCTGACGTCAGGCCTGCTCGCCCTCGGCGGCCTTCTCGGCCTCGGCGGGAGCGGCCTCGGCGGCCGGAGCAGCCTCGGTGGCCGGAGCAGCCTCGGCAGCCGGAGCGGCCTCGGCAGCCGGAGCCTCGTCCTTCTTCTCACCCTCGAGCAGGTCGCGCTCCCACTCGGCGAGCGGCTCGCCCGCGGCCTTCTCGCCCTTGTCACCGGTGGCGACGCGAGAGCGGGAGATGAGGCCCTCGGCGACGGCGTCGGCGATCACACGGGTGAGCAGGGTGACGGAGCGGATCGCGTCGTCGTTGCCCGGGATCTTGTAGTCGACCTCGTCGGGGTCGCAGTTGGTGTCGAGGATCGCGACGACCGGAATGTTCAGCTTCCGGGCCTCACCAACGGCGATGTGCTCCTTCTTGGTGTCCACGATCCAGACGGCGCTGGGCACCTTCTGCATCTCGCGGATACCACCGAGGGTCTTCTCCAGCTTGGCCTTCTCGCGCGAGAGCACGAGAAGCTCCTTCTTGGTCAGACCCGAAGCGGCGACGTCCTCGAAGTCGATCTGCTCCAGCTCCTTGAGGCGCTGCAGACGCTTGTAGACGGTGGAGAAGTTGGTGAGCATGCCGCCCAGCCAGCGCTGGTTGACGTAGGGCATGCCGACGCGGGTGGCCTGCTCGGCGATGGCCTCCTGCGCCTGCTTCTTCGTGCCGACGAACATGACCGTGCCGCCGTGGGCGACGGTCTCCTTGACGAACTCGTAGGCGCGGTCGATGTACGACAGCGACTGGAGCAGGTCGATGATGTAGATGCCGTTGCGCTCGGTGAAGATGAAGCGCTTCATCTTCGGGTTCCAGCGACGGGTCTGGTGACCGAAGTGGACGCCGCTCTCCAGCAGCTCCCGCATCGTGACGACGGCCATGGCCGTATCTCCTTGAATTTCTCGGTTGTGCCGCGTCCGCCGGACGGCGGTCGCGCCTGACGCCCGCGATGCGCCGTGCCGCGAAGGACCGAGGGGCGCTTGGTACGAACCGTTGCCGGCTGCCGTACCGGGGCGTGCGAAGTCGACCCGGTGACCCGGATCGCCAGAAGAAGTGTACGGGACCGCCGGGGCACCGGGTGACGCCGCTCTCCACAACCGGTGAGTAGTCCACAGATCCCGGCCGTGTCCGGCGGGCGTGGCGGAGGCTTTTCGCATGCGACGAGTGAGGCGATGCGTGACCTTGTGGGCGGGTTTGCTGCTGGGCCTGGCGGCGGCAGGGTCGGCCCCTGCGGCCTGGGCGGACCGCCCCGGTCCGGGACCTTCGGCGCCGGACCGGGCTCCGCGGTCGGCCGATGAGCCGGTTCCGGCCATCGGGCGTGGCTGGCCGGTGGGTGTCAGGCCGGTGGTGCTGCGGGGCTGGGAGCCCCCGGCCACGGCGTACGGCGCCGGGCACCGGGGCGTGGACCTCGCCGCGCCGGCCGGTTCGCCCGTACGGGCCGTCGCGCCCGGCCGGGTGTCCTTCGCCGGGCGGGTCGCGGGCCGGGGCGTGGTGTCGGTGGAACTGACGGGAACCGATCTGCGCACCACGTACGAGCCGGTGAGCCCGTCGGTGGAGAAGGGGGATTCGGTGGGAGCGGGCGGGGTGGTGGGAACGGTGGAGCCGACGGGCTCCCACTGCGGCGCGACGACATGCGTGCACTGGGGCCTGCTGCGGGGCGAGGCCTATGTGGACCCCTTGTCCCTGCTGCCCCCGTGGCTGCTCAACAGGGGGCCGTCGAGGCTACTGCCCGTGCTCACGTGACGGAGCACGCGTGACCCGGCTCACCCAGGTCCAGGTTGCCCACTCCGGCACGGCTCGTCATGATCATCGTGCAGGAGTCGTCGTCCACGGCCGGGCAGGGCCCGCGCAGCGCGGCCGGCCTCAGCCCCTCACGCCCCGCAGTGCCATGGCCACGGCGGCGTCCGTCACCACGACGGGCTCCTCGGCCGCGCCCAGCTCGATCCGCCGCACCGCCGCGTCCACCACGCCCTGCAGCAGCATCGCCGCGAGGCGGGGCTGCTCGTGCCCCATCTCGCCGAGCGCCTCCACGACCATCGCGACCAGCCCGCCGTGCGCGGCCCGGATCTTCTCGCGCGCCCCCGCGTCGAGCTCGCTCGCCGAGATCGCCACCACGGCCCGGTGCCGCCGGTCCCCGACCAGCGCGAGCTGCCGGCGCACATACGCCTCGACCTTGCCCTCGGCCGACGGCTCCCGCTCCATCGCCGAGGCGACCTCCGCCGCCCACACGGGGAAGTCGACCTCGCACAGCTCCTCGACCACGGCGGCCCGCGAGCGGAAGTACTCATACACGGACGACCGCGCCAGCCCCGTCCGCTCGGCCAGCGCGGGGAAGGTCAGCGCCTCCGTCCCGCCCTCGGACAGCAGGGACCGAGCCGCGTCCAGCAGGGCGGCTCGCTGCATCGACCGGTGCTCGGCCACGGAGGCCGCTCGAATCCTTGGCACGTCAACCACTCTACGGACAGCCCACCCCGGAAGGGAGGAGTCAGCGCCCGAAGCCCGCCAGCTTCGCCCGCAGCTGCAGCACCGACTTGGTGTGGATCTGGCTGACCCGGCTCTCGGTGACCCCCAGCACGTTGCCGATCTCGGCGAGGGTGAGCCCCTCGTAGTAGTACAGCGTGACCACGGTCTTCTCCCGCTCGGGCAGCGTGTTGATCGCCCGCGCCAGGAACCGCCTCAGCTCGCGGTCCTCGGCCACCTCCACCGGGTTGTCGGCGGCGGTGTCCTCCAGCGTGTCCATGAGGCTGAGCCGGTCCCCGCCCTCACCGCCGACGTGCAGCAGCTCCTCCAGGGCGACCACGTTGGCCAGGGACAGCTGGCTGAACACGGCGTGGAGATCGTCAACCTCCATGCCCAGCTCGACGGCGACCTCCCCTTCCGTCGGGGTGCGCCGCAGCCGCGCCTCGAGCGTGGCGTAGGCCCGCTCGACATTGCGCGCCTTCTGCCGCACGGACCGTGGGATCCAGTCCAGCGCCCGCAGCTCGTCGATCATCGCGCCCCGGATCCGGGTGATCGCGTACGTCTCGAACTTGATCTCCCGGTCGATGTCGAACTTCTCGATCGCGTCGATCAGCCCGAACACCCCCGAGGAGACGAAGTCGGCCTGCTCCACATTGGGCGGCAGGCCGACGCTCACCCGGCCCGCCACGTATTTGACGAGCGGCGAGTAGTGCAGGATCAACTGCTCCCGCAGCCGGTCGTCCCCCGTCGCCTTGTACGACCGCCACAGCTCGTCGAGTGTCGAGGGAGCGGGCGGTCGCACGCTGCCGCCGTCGCGGGCGGCTGGGGGGATCGCCGCCCGGTCGGACCCGGAGGTGTGCTGGGGCATTCGTCGCCTTGTGTCGTTCTGCCGTGAAGTGCCGTGTTCTGCCGTGAAGTGGGAGAAGTGATCAGGAGTGGGTAGCGGTGGGGGTTCGTGGGATGAAGTGGGCCACCTGGGTGAGCTGTCGGTCTGATGTCGAGTTGGCGCGGTCTGCGCCCCGGCTTTTGTGAGCGTAGCGTGACTGAGGAGTCGCGGTGTGCGAACAGCGAGGCTCCACCCCTGCGCGGGCGTCTTCCGCCGACCGCACCACCGCGCTCCCCCACTCGCTCTGCGTGACCGGCCGAAGGTGTCAACTCCGGGATTTCCCAAGGGCGTAGGGGGTTCCCCCGGACGGCCGAACACGCTCGGTCAGCATGACGCCCGGCCGCCCCGGGCCGAGATCATCGCCTGGCGTGTCAACTTCCAGCCATCGCCGTGTCGTTCGACGTAGCCAAGTGCTCTAAGTTCGTACAGTCTCGCGATCGCGTCGTCCGGCGTGGTGCGCGCGCCGCACGCGATCTCCTCGGCGGGGGCCGCGCGGTGGCCGGGCAGGGCGGCGAGGACGGCCCGGGCGGCCGGTTCGAGCAGGTCACGCGGGAGTACCGGGCCCCGCCGGGGCGGGGCCAGCTCGCCCATGTCACCCACGAGTTCGATCACATCGGCGGCGTCGGTGACCAGGACGGCCTCGCCGCGCAGCATCTCGTGCACGCCGGCGGAGAGTCCGCTGGTGACGGGTCCGGGCACGCCCATCGTGAATCTGCCGAGGCGCGCGGCGGCCCGCGCGGTGACCAGAGAGCCGCTGCGGCAGGCGGCCTCCACGACCACGGTGCCCCTGGTAAGGGCAGCGATCACGCGGTTGCGCAGGATGAACCGGGTCGGCGTCGGGTGATCGCCGGGCGGCAGCTCACCGATCACCAGTCCCTGCTCGGCGACTCTGTTGATCAGGGCGGTATGACCACGGGGGTAGGGCCGGTCGACACCGCAGGCCAGGATGGCGACGGTGGCTCCGCCGGCGGCGAGGGCACCGCGGTGGGCGGCCCCGTCGATCCCGTAGGCACCGCCCGAGACGACGACCCAGCCCCCCTCGGCGAGTCCCGAGGCCAGGGCACCGGCCACATGGGCGCCGTACTCGGTGCAGGCGCGCGCCCCCACGACGGCGACGGATCTGAGCGCCCACATCCGCAGGCTGGGCCGCCCCCGCACCCACAGCCCGGTGGGCCGCGCGTCCCCGAGATCGTCGAGCTGGCCCGGCCACTCGGCGTCCCCCGGACACACGAACCGCACCCCGGCGGCCCGCGCCACCTCCAGGTCCCGCTCCGGCTCCGCCCGCCGCGCCCGGGCCACCAGCCCGCACCACCGCGTTCCGCTCACCCCTGGCAGGGGCTCCCCACCGTCCCGCAATCGCCGTACCACCTCCGCCACCCCGAACTCCCGCGTCCACCGCCCTCCGACCTCGTCCCCGGGTTCGACGACCCGAGCGAGGAAGACCCGGTCGAGCAGTTCCCCGCCCGGGTCGTCCCCTGCGGTCATGTCAGGGCTCCGATGGCCATGGGCACACCCCGCGGCACTCCGGTACGCAGTTGAAGGGCGAGGCAGACATCGGTGGCGTCCGGGCGGTCGTGGCCGACGAGGTCCGCGACCGTCCATGCGACGCGCAGCACCCGGTCGATCCCGCGGGCCGTGAGCACGCCCCGCTCGAGGTTGCGTTCGGCCTCGTCCATCGCGCCGGCCACCGCGTGGAAGCGGCTGCGCAGCTCCCGTCCGGGCAATTCGCTGTTGGTGCGCCAGGGGGTTCCGGCGAGCCGGGTGGCCGCCCGCTCCCGGGCCGCCCGGACCCGGTCGGCGACGGTGGCGGTGGACTCGCCGCGGGCACCGGGATCGGTGAGCTGGGCCCGGGTGACCGGGTCTACCTCGACACGCAGGTCCACCCGGTCCAGCAGGGGGCCGGACAGCCGGGCCTGGTAGCGGCGGATCGCCGAGGGCGGGCAGTCGCACAGGGAGTCCCGCTGCGAGAAGCGCCCACAGGGGCACGGGTTGGCCGCCAGGACCATGAGGAACCGCGCGGGGAACCTGACCACGCCCGCGCTGCGCGCGATCACCACGTGTCCGGACTCCAGGGGCTGCCGCAGGGAGTCCAGGGTCTGGCTGTGGAATTCGGGTGCCTCATCCACTTTACCGACTCTCAGAGTGTCTGAATCGGCTCTGACCTGCGGTGATGCGTCACGTAGGCGTTCGCGACGTAGGGAAGACCGTTGCGTCGAGGGCA
>NZ_JBWKFL010000040.1:0-16324 GCF_056434305.1 Streptomyces sp. NPDC044061
ACATCTCGAAGCGTGGAGAACGGCCGCCTCCGCTGTCCCGAGAAAAACCGCAGATCAGCAGGTCGGGTGACAGGCGAGGTTAAACGTCAAGCTAAGGGCTTGTCGGGAATCAACACGTCGCTTTGATCTTGGATTTGGCCGGGTCGAGGAATGTGGCGATGTCGGTCGGCGTGCGGAAGCGGGCTGTTGAGGCGGGGATGCGGACACCGTGGGGTTCCAGGAGCGGGCGGACATCTTTCACTGCACGGCTGATGGTCATGGCAGTGGTGTTGAAGAGCTGGCCGAGAAGCTCCTGAAGAGCGTGTTTTCGCAGGTAGAGGACGGTGACCCGGATCTGGTCGGCGGGGGTGAGCGTGGGTTTGCGGCCTGTGCCGCCGGCGACGCGGCGTGGTCCGCCGCGGGCTGCGTGACGGACTTTGCTCGCGGTGCTCTTCCAGCCGGGGGAACAAGGTGTGGGTCAGGTCGCTGAGATGCTTGCGGGACATGCCGGTCAGCTCGGGGTGCTGCAGGTCGTGTGGCGTGAGGGAGTGAGAGCCGTCGGCCGACCTCTGACGTTGCCGGGGAAGGTCTGGGGGCGGCCGGTCATCCTCAGGGTGAAAGGTGTAGTTCCAGTCTCCATGGAAGCGGTGGCGTGTGATCGGCAGGGCGGCGATGGCCTCGTCACTGAAGCGGATGCCGGTGGGGTACTCACCGCTGTCGAGTTCGGCATGCACGGTCAGACCGGTGCGGCTGGTCGTCGCGGCGATGGTCTGGAGCATGACTTCATGGCTGGTCAGGGGCCTGCCGCGCCAGTTCATGGTGATGTGGGCGCACAGTCGATGCTCGATCTTGTTCCACTTCGATGTGCCGGGCGCCAGGTGACACACGGTGATCTCCAGGCCGGTTTCGGCAGCGAGGTCGGCCAGATGGGTCTTCCAGCCGCGGGTGCGGTAGCCGTTGGAGCCCCCGCCGTCGGCAGTGATCAGCAGCCGGTGTGCCCGGGGGTAGTCGTGCCGGCCGCGGGCCTGCCACCAGCGGCGGATCGAGGCGACAGCGAACGCCGCCGTGTCGTGATCGGTGCCGATGGTGACCCAGCCGGTGTTCGCGACCGTCCCGTAGATTCGTACGGGATCGCCTTCTCAGCCTGGCCGGGAAAGTCGTGCGTCTTGACCTTCACGGGCTGCTTGGCAGGCCGCCACTCGTGCCCGGCGTTCTTGTAATCGCCAATCAGCTCCTTCTTCTTGGTGTCCACGCTGATCACCGGGTCTCCCGCGTCCCTGTGGTCGCGCGCCTGCTCGTTGAGGTAGCGGAACTGGGCATCCCGGTCCGGGTGCTGAGAGCAGAGGTAGTCGCGGGTGGTGGCCTTGCCGGTGGCCCCCCCGAACGCTCCCACGAGGTCCATGGCCATCTCGCCGTCCTCGGCGGGCAGCCGACAGCCGTTGCCCCCGGAGCCATGCAGTCACGCGCGGGGCGGGCGCAGTCCCGGGGCATCGTCGCTTCCGATACACCGTCCGGCGACACCTGGACGGCTTTCTGCGCCCCCCTGCCGCACCCCGACGACTCCCGGTGGTCAGAGATGCGCTGAGCAGCCTCAAGAGTACTGTGAGCAAAAGAAGAGGCTTCCTGAGTCTGCGGCGGGGTGATCCGCACGCTTTGCAAGGTGATCCACTGAAACCTGTCCGGCAGGACCCGCTAGGACGGAGCGCCAGCCGTCAGTCCCCCCCTTGCCTCTGAGGCAACTACGAGCAGGCGTGCAGGATGTCCTGCAAGACCGCTCCGCTGCGTATCTGGGAGCCATCAGCGTGAAGCCGACCATACGGCGCACCAGAGGGCTAAGGAGGCTGCACGTGGTTTCCAGGCATCGGAAACTGGGCGTGATATTCGTCCACGGGATCGCCTCGTCGGCCGAGACGTGGGATGCAGTGCGGAAGTCGCTGGCCCAGACGGAAGACCTGGCCGACCTCGAGCCGGATCCTCCGTTCCAGTACAAGACCGGCCTGTTCGGCAAGAAGCCCTGGAACCTCAAAAAGTCGCTGCTGCAGGTACTACCGTCGATCGACACCGTGGCGGACAGCCTCGCGGCATACATGGACACCGAAGCGGAGGACTTCCAACAGTTGGTCCTGGTCGGCCACAGCATGGGCGGCCTCGTCATCCAGCGATACCTAACACGCATGCTCGACCAGCAGCGCGGCCAGGACCTCAGACGCATCAGCCGGGTCGTGCTGCTCGCATGCCCCAACACCGGCTCAAGCGTGGTGTCGGCCCTGCGCAAGGCTGTACCGCTGCGAAACCCCCAGGAGAAGGAACTGCAGCCCTTCAACCAGCACGTCGCCCACGCAAAGAACCGCGTCGTGGCCAACATCATCAACGCACACGCGATTACATCCGGCAGCTGCCCCATCCCAATCTCGGTGTACGCCGGCGAAAGCGACGGCGTCGTCACCGTGGCTTCCGCGCAAGATGCTTTCCCGGGCGCCCAAGCCCTGCCCGGTGATCACTTCACCATCCTGCGTGAGCAACGGACCTTCAATACCCTCCAGAAGCTCCTGCGCGACGCCACCGACAGCAGCCCGCCCCGGACCGTACGATCCGCTTCGGCCGACACTCTGGGCGTGCACCGAGCCAGGCTCCCCGGGCGTACCCCCACTGACGTGCCACTGCCTCCGTACCTACTACGCGCACACGACACACGGCTTCGCGAGGCGCTCCACCGCCCGCTGACCGGCGGAGCCGCTCGCATGGTCGTACTCACCGGAGGCTCCTCCACCGGCAAAACGCGCGCACTGTACGAGGCCGCCCTCGCACTCGCCCCCGACCGCCTCCTCCTGCGGCCAGTCAACACCGCCGCTCTGCAAACCATGATCGACGAGGGCCAGATTGGCGACGCCTGCGTGCTGTGGCTTAACGAAACCCAGGTCTTCCTGCGCAGCGCCGCAGGCGAGAACGCCGCCGCCGCCCTCTTGGACGTGCTGCGGCACACGCCCGGCGTGATCGCGCTCGGCGCGATGTGGACCGACCCTTACTGGCACGAACTCACCGCCCAGGGCGTCCCCGACGATCCCCACGGCAACGCTCGCACCCTCCTGACCGAAACCGCGCACACCATCCGCGTCTCCGTTCCCGACACACTCACCAAAGCCGAACAGAGAAAGTGGAAACAGCTGGCCACTTCAACCAAGGATCAGCGGCTGACACAAGCCCTCAACGCGGGGGTCGCAGACGGACAAGTCATCCAGCACCTCACCGGCGGCCCCGAGCTCCTGGACGAATTCCTCAACGGAACTAACGCGCTCTTCACCGTCCCAGAGCACGCCCTGATCAGCGCAGCCCTCGACGCACGGCGCCTAGGCCACGGCAGCCCCCTACCCGGCCCGCTGCTGGCCGATGCTGCCGATGCCAGCCTGTCCCCGCGCGACCGCCCTCCCCACCATGACTGGGCCCGCAAGGCGCTGACAGACATCAGCAGCGGACATCGCGCCGACGGACGCCCCACCAGCATCCGCTGCCTTACCGCACTCACCCCGCTCCATCTCCCTGGCGGCGCCGCACCGGTCTACGAACCCTCGGACTACCTCGACCAACACACCCGCCGCATCCGTGCCGACCAGCGCGGAGCCTCAGGGCTGTGGCGCGGCCTTCTTACGCACACCACGGACCCCGACGATCTCAATCAACTCAGCCAAGATGCTTACTACCGCGGCATGATTCAGACAGCCGCCCTACTCGCACGTAAGGCCATCCAAGCCGGACACGACAGCGCTCCGTCTGTTCTCCTGAAGATGCTCGATCCCCCACTGGACCCCCAGCACCATGGCGCAGACTGGATAGCCGTCCACGCCCACCTCACCGACCCTTGCCATGCCGTATGGCTGCTGAAGGCGCTACAGGAGGCGGGCGCCGACCAAGCCGCAAAGGAGGCGGCCGCCCGCGCCACCACCGACACCGACCTCACGAACCCCGCTGATACCGGATGGCTGCTGGACGCGCTGCAGGAGGCGGGTGCTGACCAGGCGGTACAGGAGGTGGCCGCACGCGCAGCCACTGACACCGACCTCTCCAATCCCTCCGGCACGGCGCAACTGCTGTGGGCCTTGCAGCGGGCGGGCGCCGGCGGCGCGCTACGGAAGGTGGCCGTCCGCGCAGCCACCGACGCCAACCTCACCGACCCTAAACATGCTGCGCGGCTGCTGGAAGCGCTGCACAGGGCGGGCGCCCACCGGGGCGTGCACGAGGTGGCCGCACGTGCAGCTACTGACACCGACCTCACCAACCCCAACGATGTCGCGGCGCTGCTGGGCGCGCTGCAGAAGACGAGTGCCGAATACGCGCTGCACGAGGTGGCCGTCCGCGCGATCACTGGCGCCGACCTCACCAACCCCTCTGGTGCCGTAAACCTATTGAGCGCGCTGCGGAAGGCGGGCGCCGATCAGGGCGTGCAGGAGGTGGCCGCACGCGCAGCCACTGACACCGACCTCACCGATGAAGACCTTGTCGCGTGGCTGCTGGGGGCACTGCAGGAGTTGGGCACCGACCAGGCGGTGCAAGTGGTGGCCGACCGCGCGACCGCTGACACCAATACTGTCGCGAACCTGCTGCGCGCGCTGCAGAGGAGGGGTGTCGACGATGTGGTGCAGGACGTAGCCGCACGCGCAGCCACTGACACCGACCTCACCAACCCCGACGATGTCGCGCAACTGTTGTGGGCCCTGCGGTACGCGGGCGCCGACCAGGCCGTGCAGGAGGTGGCCGCACGCGCAGCCACTGACACCGACCTCACCGACCACGACGGTGTGGCGTGGCTGCTGGACGCGCTGCGGGAGGCGGGCGCAGACCACGCGATGCAAGAGGTGGCCACACGCGCCACCACTAACACAGACTTTCCCGCCCAGCCCAACGATGTCGCGTGGCTGCTGGACGCGCTGCAGGTGGCGGGCGCCGACCAGGCCAGACAGGAGGTGGCCGAACGCGCAGCCACTGACACCGACCTCACCAACCCCTCCGGTGCCGTGAACCTACTACGCGCCCTGCAGAGGAGGGGAGCCGACGATGCGGGGCAGGGAGTGGCCGCACGCGCAGCCGCTGACGCCAACCTCACCGACCCCTCCGATGCCGCGCAACTGCTGTGGGCCCTGCGGTACGCGGGCGCCGACCAGGCCGCGCAGGAGATGGCTACCCGCGCAGGCGCTGACACCAGCCTCACCGACCTCTCCGGTGTCGCGCAACTGGTGGAAGCGCTGCATCTAGCAGGCGCCCACCAGGCTGTACAGGAGGTGGCCGCACGCGCAGCCACTGACGCCAACCTCACCGACCCCTCCGATGCCGCGCAACTGGTGGAAGCGCTGCATCTAGCAGGCGCCCACCAGGCCGTGCAGGAGGTGGCCGCACGCGCAGCCACTGACACCGACCCCACCCACCCCCAGGAAGCCGCGTGGCTGCTAACGCAAATGCAGTGGGTGCGTGCCGCTCGAGCGTCAGCTCATTTCGAGGAACGGGCCGAGGACGCCGGTACGTTCCCCGAGCACTTTCTTCCGTACGGCCGCGACGTGGAAGGGAACTCACTGAATCCGTGGACGTGGGACGATCTGGATTTCGACGCGGACTCGGCATGAGGGGGTGACAGGCTCCTGCCATAGGCAGCGTTTAAGGAGCAAATCCCACAGTTGGCGGCGGCGCGGCATACGTCGTAAGGCTGGTACTGGGCGGGGTCGATGTCGGCGCCTTCCGGGTTTCTCTCCGTCCTGGCAGCGAGCCGGTACCCATTGATCTCGCCGTGTAAGCGGCCGATGAAGTCACCGCCCTATACGGCCAGTTGGTCGTAGGCGGTCAGCCGCTGGGTGGGGTCGTCGGGCGGGGGCAGGTTTCCGCAGGTCAGGCGATTTCGGAGCCGTGCCTAGGAAGAGCAGTTGCTGCGTCCCCGGCCGGTGCAGGCCCGTCGGGCGAGCACGCAGCGCTCGCCCCCCACCCCAGGCCGCGCAGCAAGAGGCGTCGCCGGCACCACGCCCGGTCGGCGCTCCTGGACTCTGAGCCTCCTGACGTGAGTTGAGAGAGTCGACTGTCTGGGCATCGAGCGTGCGGGTTCTTGGGGTTCGTGTGCGGGGGCTACTCGTCGTGGAGTTCGGCGCGGACGCGGCGTGAGGGCTGGAAGGCGTACAGGTCTAGGATTCCTGGTGGCTTGGCCAGGCCAGGGCCGCCGTCGCGGACCCAGGCGGTGATGTCGTACGACCCGAAGCTGAACGTCGACTTCACCCAGCTCCGCGAACAGGAGCCGACTGCCTCCTGCTTCGGCACAGCCGCCCGACCAGGCCGGGGCCGGAGTAGGGAGGCGGAGGGCCCCGCACGGAACCGGGAGGCCCGGGGGTTCCCGTGCGGGGCCGCGCTCACGGGGTGGGGGCCGTCAGACTCCGGTCAGGGTGTATGTACCCGAACCGTCCTGCCTGCCGCTGGCGTACTGGCGGATCAACTCCCCGTCTGCGTACCGGTCGTGGCCCATCATGGAGCCTGTGTACTTGTTCTGTAGACCGATCTTCGAGCTGCCGGGTACGTCGCGGTAGATGTAGAACCGCTGGAGGTCGTCTTCCCCGCAGGTGGCCGTTGTCAGGTAGGCCTGCTCCTGGTCGGCGATGTTCGCCGGGATGGTCGCGCATCCGCCGTTGCCCCAGTTCCACAGGGACGCTTCGATGACTCCGTTGTTCTCCGTGACGTTGCACAGGCGCCAGTTGTCCAGGTGGGCGCTGAAGAAGTTGGATTCGCGCAGGCGGATGCCGTCGTTGGCGAGGAGCGGTGCGCTCCAGTTCAGGGGCTTGCCGGGGACGTCGAGCCTGTAGACGGCGGGTTGGCAGTCCAGGGCGGCCTGCGCGCTTCGCCCGGTGGCCTTGGGCTGTTCGGCGGCCGTGCCGCGGGCGGGGGCCGGGTGTTGCGCGAGGCGGTCCTGCATCTGCTTCGCTGTCGGGGCCACCGCACCCGCCGGGCGCTCGGCCCGCGCGGCGGGCGAGCCGCAGTCGAGGAGGCCCTTTGCCTTGGCCATGATGCTGTTGGCCGGCACCGTGTCCTCGCAGCGCACCGCGCCTTCCTCAAGGGTGGTGTAGGTGGTGAAGCTGCCGCTGCCGGGACCCTCGATCCACTTCAACGCCCAACCACCGTCGCCCTGTTGGATGCGGTTGCAGTTGAGGCTTCCGTACGTGCCGGTGACCTTCTTCGTGCCCTTGTAGACGCCGTAGTAGCCGGGCCGGGAGAAATTCCACGTGACCGTGTTCGACTCGCTGCTGGTGGATGAGTAGTTGACCTGAACGTTCAGGCCCAGGCTCGCGCCGACGGTGCCGAGGGTCTCGACGGCGAAGCTGCCCTGGACGTTGCCGTTGAGGCCTACGGAGACCGAGATGGTGGTCTGGGTGCTGGTGGTGACGCTCTGGTAGCCGGTGGTGCCCTGGGTGACGTACCAGCCCTTGAAGTGGGTGATTTCCGGGGAGACTTCAGTCGTCTTGATGTACGGGTGGCGTGCGCCGAGGTCGGCTACCGTGCAGGCGCCGCCGAGCTTCGGCTGGTCGGCGGTTGTGGCGGGTTTCGGATGCCCTGTCGCGGCGGCGGGGCCGGCCACGGCAGTTATGGCGGCGAGCGTCGATGCAGTGGTCACGGTGAGGGCGATCAGCCCTCTGGCCCAGCGGCCGGAAGATCTTAAGTGGCTCATCATGCCCTTTCCCTGGCCGGGCGCCGTAACGCCCCGGGCCGGAACCCTGCCAGTTATGTGGTGGGGAGCGGTGGTCGATTGAGGCGAATTTAGCGTCGGCAACGACGCAGTGACGATGGCGGAATCAGCCGGTCTGAGGCGTAACTCATGGCCCTTCATGGGCTGTTAGGCAGTCTTGGCCTTCCCTGGGTTCATCAGGATTTCATCCTGCGGAGCTAAGATCCGCCACCGCCGCCGCCCAGATGGGCTTTTTCAGTCGTGATTTCGCTGCCGTCACCGCGACGGCCAGCGAATGCCAGAACGGTTTTCATCGTCCGTCGGCGCGGCCGACTGCCACCAAGCCATCTCGATATTCGGCCAACTTGCACATTCTGAAAACCGAGGGCCTTCGGCGGCCGTGGCGCCTTGAATGTTGGCGCGCCAGCGTGAAGGGCCCTATGAACGATTGCGGCAGACAACCTTCGGCGCGGCAGAAGGGAATCCAGCGAATCGAGCCCGACGGTGTCTGGCGGTGAGCCGAAAGCAGGAACGCCGATCCCGACGGCCGACCCGGCAACGTCCGCATGAGTCCCGAGCGCATCCAGCACGGGCACGAAACCCCGGTGAATCGGAAACACAAGGAGAAAACGAACATGCCCTTACCAGGTTTACATCGCCACCACGGAGGACCGTACCGAAGACCGAACACGCGAGGCCGTGCCCTGCCAGGGGCGACGGTGGCCGCGCCCGCGCATCCTGCCGACCGCGGGAGCGCCGTGTCGAAGACGGGCGGCGGCGTGAGGCCCGAACGGGCCAGAGAACGATCGTGGAAGATCCTATTTCGGGCTACCGCATGCGGGCACTACGCCGGTTCGATCCCGAGTCGATTTACCTGCCACCAGAAAAAAGGCGGACCACCTTTGAAACGCGTCATACGCCTGCTCGCGGCGATAGCCTCGCTCGCCCTCAGCGCAGTCCTCCTCGCCCTGGGCGTCTCACCGGCCGCCGCCGCACCACTATCGGCGGCTCCCGAGGGCCACGGCACCTGCACGGCCACCACCCCCGGCTCCAAGCTCGCACGCCAGGGCGCGGCATGGACCTGCATTAAAGAGCGGCCCGTCACCGCCGGGGATCTCGCCCGTATCCGCGCCCGCACCGCCGCTGCCCCCGGGGTCGCCGCTGCCCCCCGGGACGGCATCGACCCCGGGGACAACCCGGATGCCAGCCCGGAGGCGCTGTGCACCTCCAACAAACGCCAGGATGTCGTCTCCAACCGCCATGCCTACTGCATGCGGCACGGCATCGTGTACGCGCTTGAGAACCGCGCGGGTGACACGATCGGCACCGCCGAACTCCTGGTCACGGCCCGGTCCGCGCTGGACCCCAACAGCGTGAAGTGGCAGGAGAACATCGCCGTCTACGCTGGCGAGTACGACGGTGTTTCCGCTGTGAGACTCGCTCTGTCGTCGTCGTGCACCGCGTGCATACCGGGGCCGCCCGCCTGGGGCGGCGGGGCCATCGAGCTGCGCGCGGGCACGGAGGATCAGACCGGGCAACTCTCCTACGAGACCACTACCCGGGGCGGCGGCGAGCGCGCGCGCAGCATGATCGCCTACCAGAGTCAGACGGAGAGCCCCGACGCGGACCACCCCGTCATCAGCTATGGGCAGTGGGCGGGCCCCTCGGTGGCCTGTGACGGTCTGGTCGGCAATACCCCCGGCTGCATCGCCACCGATAACCTGGCCAGGGTGGTCCTCAGCAAGTCCCAATACGGGGCCGCCGCAGTGGCCTACGAATGGGCGCAGAACAACCTGAGCGACAACAACGCCATGGGCACCGCAAAAAGGCCACTCACGCGTGACGGCGACAAGGCGAGGGCAAAGAGCAGGAGTTACTACACCTGCAAGGCGCCCCCGAAGCCCTTCGTAGCCGACCCCACCGTCGTGAACGATGAATGTGACGAGTTCCCCTTCGCCAGAACCGAACAGGGCGGCACGATCGGCTCCATGTGCGCGGAGATCATCCCCCGCTACGTGGGCGGCGGCGCATGGCGGGTAGACGTCGCACGTGACGAACCGGTCGCACCCTGCATCAGGGCCCATGTCCCCTCAGACCAGAACCAGAACGCGGGGCGGTCCGTGGGCCGTCAGGTTCAGTCCGAGCGCATCCTCCAAGGCGAGGCGTACCAAGTAGCCATCACCCCCTAGGCGCCGCGCTTCCCTCCCCGGGCACCCGGGGAGGGAAGCCCCTGCTCAGTGAGCGATGTCGCCGAAGCCGTCGGCGTGGAAGCCTCCGCCTTCTCCCACCAGCTGCGCCTGCTGCGCAACCTCGGACTGGTCACCGGCGAACGCCACGGCCGGTCGATCGTCTACGCCCTCTACGACGACCACGCCGCCGAACTCCTCGACCAGGCCCTCTACCACGTAGAGCACCTGCGGCTCGGCGTGCGTGACGTCCCCGCCGCCAGGTCACCACCGAACCGGTGCCCCTGCGGACGATCCGCAGCAGGCGCCGCCCCTCGTCGTCATCAATCTCACGAACCCTCACGTTCTCAGCCACAGGGTCAGTTTGAACGCTCAGGTGGACGGCCCCTGCGGCTGGACCTGGTCGCCGAGCAAGACGCGGACCTGGACGTGGCCGCGCTGTGGGCGGCCGTGGAGGAGGGAGGCGGTGCCACGTGCGGCGGTCTCCTCGGCGGTCGCGACCGTGGAAGCCCTGGTGCCGGAGGACGACGGGTCGGCCGAGGCGGCGATGCGCGAGAAGCTGGCTCTGCGCTACAACACCGTGCGCCCCTTCCTGTCCCTGCTGGGCGAGTCGGACGCGCTCGGCGCGGCCCCGGCCGGGCGGCGCCTGCTCAAGGCGGTGCGACGGCTTCCCGCGCTCTCGCGCCGCAGGGGCAAGGACCGGCCGCTGCTGCCCCGTGAGGTCGACGCCGAGCTGGTGCCCGCGATGTGGAAGCGGGCAGTGTTCTCCAACGCCAAGCTGCCCCAGGGCTCCGTGGACCGGGATGCGTACGTGGTGTGTGTGCTGGAGCAGCTGCACCGTGCGCTGAACCGGCACGACGTGTTCGCCTCGCCGTCGAACCGGTGGGCCGACCCACGCGCGAGGCTGCTGGACGGGGCCCGCTGGGAGGCGATGCGCCTGGACGTGCTCGCGGGCCTGTCGTTGACCGAGGACGCGGGCGAGCATCTGGCGCAGCTCACACGGGCGTTGGATGCGGCCTGGCGGCAGATGGCCGACCGCATGGAAGAGGCCGGCGACGACGCGAAGGTGGAGCTTGTCGTTCCCAAGGGTGGGGGCCGCGCCGCGCTGTCGGTGGACAAGCTCGGCGCGGTGGGCGAGCCGGAGTCGCTGACCTGGCTGAAGAACACCACGGAGGCGATGCTCCCCAGGATCGACCTGCCCGACCTGCTCTTCGAGGTCCACTCCTGGACCGGGTTCCTCGACGCCTTCGGCCACGTCTCCGACCGGCGCACCCGCATGGAGGGCCTGCTGGTCTCCCTGGTCGCGCTGCTGGTGGCGCAGAGCTGCAACATCGGCCTGACCCCGGTCATCGACCCGAACAACAAGGCTCTGACCCGCTCGCGCCTGTCTCACGTCGACCAGAACTACGTACGGGCCGACACCATCGCCGCGGCGAACGCCGCGCTCATCACCGCTCAGTCCTCCATCCGCTGGACGCAGTGGCCTGCAACAAGGTCAACCTCAAGCGGATCGTCACGCACTGGCCGGACATGCTCCGCGTCGCCGGATCGCTGATCACCAACCAAGTGGCGCGTACGACCTGCTGCGGATGTTCGGCCGCGAGGGCCACCCCACCCCGCTGGGGGCCGCGTTCGCCGAGTACGGCCGCATCGACAAGACCATGCACCTGCTCGCCGGGGTCGACCCGGTCGACGACACCTACCGGCGGCTGATGAACTCACGGTGCAGGAGTCCCGCCACCGCCTGGTCCGTGCGATCTGCCACGGCGGCCGGGGCCAGATCCGCCAGGCGTACCGCGAGGGCCAGGAGGACCAGCTCGCCGCGCTCGGCCTGGTCCTCAACGCCGTCGTCCTGTGGAACACCCGCTACCTGGATGCCGCCGTCGCCCAACTCCGCGCCGAGGGCCACGACATCAAGGACGAGGACGTCGCCCGCCTCTCCCCGCTCAAGGACCGGCATATCAACTTCCTGAGCCGCTACCTTTTCAACATCAAGGCCAGCAGCCCCGGCCGGGACCTGCGCCCGCTGCGCGACCCGGATGCGCCCGAGCTGGACGAGGACGACGGGGCCCTGGACTGACCTGGGCTTTCCCAGGCTGCCCGTGTGTCATCCGGGGTCGCTGACCCGCTGCGCCTCGCCTTGATCTTCAACCTGTGCCACACGGTCGCGAGCCGGCCGGGTCAGTCCGCTCTGCGGTGATGGCCCGGACGCCTTCGGGCGGTTACAGCCCAGATGGATGCAGGATGCGCCCCTGGTCATCGAAGCCGTGTGTTCGCTGGACCGATCTGTCGTGTGAGAAGCGGTTCGCGGTTCGCTTCGGGCGAGCGTGAGTTTCGTCGACGAGGTCAGCGAGACAGTCCAGCCGGCCCGGACCTCGTCTCGTGAGTCGTCGTTGAGCACCGTGTGCGTATCAGGTGACGGATGCTCGGCGATGGCTGGGCCCGCCGGTCAGTCGATGCCTTCGATGATGCGGAAGTCGCGCTCGAAGCCGTCGGGGAGGGCCACCAGCGCCTTCTGGTATGCCTCGCTCTCGTATGCCGCGACCGCCTGTTCAAAGCTGTCGAACTCGATCAGAACGGCGCGTTGCGTGATTCCGGCCTCGTGGGCGACGACTCGACTGCCACGGGACAGGAGGCGCCCGCCCGCAGCCCGGACAGCCGGACCCGCCAGCTTGTCGTAGGCAGTCAGCCCCTCAGGGTCGGAAATGGCAGGGTAGACACTGACCCAGTAGCCCTTGGCCATGGAAAACCTCCTGCGTTCGGCCGGACACGTCCGACTTCGAATTGACACTCAGATCGATCGATCCCGACGACGGCCCAGGGGGTCGCGGTTCCAAAGGTCTCCGTCGAGGTCATGCCTCGATCCTTGCCGTTCGAGTCGCCCCCGGCCATGGCGGAAAAGTCAGCTTCCGATACATTCTCGCCATGCCCGTCCACCATGCCGCCCCCGGTACTCCCGCCGCCCGCGACCTAGCCGGTCGCACCGCCGAACCGGATCGCGCGATGCGCCCAGCACCGCGGCCTGGCGCCCACAAGGTGGTCGTCCTCGTACTCGACGGGATCTACCCCTTCGAACTCGGCATACCTCAACACGTCCTGGGCTCCGCCGGTGGCCGCTACGAGGTGGTGACCGCGGGCGTGGACGGGAAGCCCGTGCGCACCGTCTCGGACCTGACCGTCACCCCCGGGCACGGCCCTGAGGTGCTGGCCGAGGCTGACACCGTGATCATCCCTGGGTACGCGATCACCCAGGGATCGACCGCCGCCACGGACTCGAAGGCCCTGGACGCGCTTTCCAGCGTCCGGCCCGGCACCCGTCTGGTGTCGATCTGCAGCGGTGCCTTCCTGCTGGCCGGCGCCGGTCTCCTCGATGGGCGTCGGGCCACCACCCACTGGGCGCTCAGCGACCGCTTCCGGGAACTGTTCCCCCGGGTCGAGCTCGACGCCGGCGTCCTTTTCGTCGACCACGGTGACGTGTTGACCTCAGCGGGGGCGGCCAGCGGCTTCGACGTCTGCCTGCACCTGCTGCGCCAGGACCACGGCACCGAGGTCGCCAACCAGGTCGCCCGCTTCTGCGTCGTGCCGCCGTACCGGGACGGCGGGCAGGCACAGTACATCGAGCGGCCACTGCCGCCGACGGGCGCAACCGGCACCGGGCCGACCCGCGACTGGGCATTGCAGCGGCTTGAACTGCCACTGTCGCTGGACGAGTTGGCCGCCCACGCGGCGATGAGCACCCGTACCTTCGCCCGGCGCTTCAAGGAGGAGACCGGTCTGAGCCCCGGCCGCTGGCTGACCTCGCAGCGGCTGCGGCGGGCCCGGCACCTGCTGGAGTCCAGCGATCTGCCGGTGGAACGCGTCGCCCACGAGGTCGGATTCGCCACCGCCACCTCGCTGCGGCGGCACCTCGCGGCGGAGGCCGGAGTCGCCCCGTCGGCGTACCGTCGCACCTTCCGTGCCCCGGATCCGGCCGCCGGCGATGCGGGCTCCATTCCCGCCTAGCCGCGACGCACCGTACGCTTCCCGGTGGTTCATCCGAACCTCTGCGCCGGGCGTCCATCGGCCGCGGCGCGCGGCGATTCGCCCGCGAGCGTCGTCGGTGTCAACAACAGACTGAGGTCGAAGGCCGGCGCGCTGTGCGTGATGCCGCCGACGGATATCGCGTCGACCCCGGTCTGCGCGACGGACCTGACCTTGGACAACGTGACGTTTCCGGATGCCTCGAGTCGGGGCCCTTCCGTCCCGCGCAGTACGACGATGTACCGCATTTCTTCGATGGACATGTTGCCCAGCGTGATCCACTCGACTTTCGCGTGCAGGGCCTCGATTGCCTGGGCTGTCGACTCGACCTCCACCTCGACAGCAATACCCTGCGTGTTGTGCGCGCACTGCCGCGATCGCGGCGCTCACCGCGCCCGCCGCGGCGATGTGATGGCGGTCATGGCGGTGACCGTCATCGCGGCGATGGGGCCGTCGGGTTGCTCGATGGCCTGGCGGGTTGGTGAACGGTCCAATGAGAACCAGTCGATGGCGATCTGGACGGTGTCTCCGGCCGGCCGCAGGGCATCGGGAACGTCAGGAGCCACGGGATGCTCCCTTGGTTGCGCCTGCCGCGGTCACGCGACCGGCGCCTGTTGCGTTCCGTAGGGCGTGGGCTCGGGCACGGACTGCTCGTGGTAGCGGAGCGCCTCGCGGGTGGCCTGCTGGAACTGCTGGCGGCTCTGATCGATGAGAACGCGTGGGTCGAGTGTCTCCCGCGCAGCCGCCTGTATCGCGGTGCTGGCCTCGCGTGCGGTGCGGCGCACCGTCATGGTGATGAGGTGGCCGGCCCCCCGGTCGGTTGGGGCGGCCGGCCGCGTGCGCGCCTCCAGCGCGATGTTGTCGAGCTCCCGGAAGTCCAGCTGTGGGGCTCTGTCATATCGGTCCAGTTGCTAAGCCTGATTGTTCAGCAGCCAGTGGTCCTGGGCAGCATCCGGGTCTGCTGCACGATCGGGTGACATCTTGACTTGCCCCACCTCAAGTGCGCCGACCGACAGGCCCGTGTCCACGACCAGTGCGGCCAGCGCCGCCGTGCGCTGCCAGGTCGGCCGCTGGTCGGCGATGCGGCGGAGTTTTCCCTCGGACAGGTCGATGTCCGGCACTCGCAGCGTGAACCCCGGTCACAGCTGACGAATACGCGACACCTCAACATGCGAGCTCACCAGTCCCCAGGTCGGACTCCGGCGCCCCTTATGCCGCACGCGACCAGCGGCGGCAGCCTTTGTGCCGCCGCTTCACAGATGACGCACCCGCGTTGCGAGCAATCCGCACGCGTGATGGCATGGCTGAGGAGCGCCTGACGTCTCGTCTACGGGCGCAGAAACGGCCGTTCGGCCCAGACACCCCCACATTCAGGCTCTGCCCCCCGGCATTCCGACGGCCGCCATTGCGCCGCGACCACCACTGGCCCAGGGCCGGAAATCCCGCTGGGCTATTTCAGCACACCGAGAGGACTCGCAGATGAGTCTCACCATCACCCTCAAGAGCATCAAATGCCTCGAGGAAATCAACGAATCTTCCGCATCGGAGGAGCCGTATGTTCTCGTCACTTCCGCCGATCTGAAGTCGCCGATCCCGGGTGTGGGGGCTCCCCCAAACCTCCATGTGTTCCGGTACGGCGTCTGGGAAGACTTCGACGAGGGCGAAGTCAGAGAAGACGGCCACGTGCCCTTCTGGGGACTCGACTCCAACCCGAGCGAAATCAATCATCCCGACGACGTTGCACTGATCGTCTCTCTGATGGAGAACGACAACGCGGACCCCAGCCAGTACGCGACCTACGTCAAGACGGCAGCCACCGCGTCCCTGCTCGCGTCTGTGGGCGAGACCGACAAGAAGTCGCGGTCCACACGACTGGTGCAGGACATCCGGAACGCTCTCGACGGGGTCAACTTCCCCATCCCATTCGCCTTGGACGACGACCACATCGGGACGCACCAGCTGCAGCTGGAAGGCGACGACCTCGTTCCCTCCGGCTCGAGGGAACGAAAGCTCACCATCAGGAGCGGCGAGGGTGCCTACGAGCTGACGTTCCGCATCAAGCGGCACCGGTGGAGCGAATTCGAACTCTCCGGCCCGGCAAGTGCGTCCACTAGCAGTGGCGTTACTGCAGTCTCCCGGATCCCGGGCAGCATGGAGCTGTGGTGGACCGGCGGCAACGGATCCGTCGAGGGAGCCTACTGGTACGACGGCGCCCAGTGGCAGCGCTACCAGATCGCCCCACCCGGAAGCGCCTCGCTGAGTGGCGGCATCACCTCCGTCTCCCGGATCCCGGGCAGCATGGAGCTGTGGTGGACCGGCGGCAACGGATCCGTCGAGGGGGCCTACTGGTACGACGGCGCCCAGTGGCAGCGCTACCAGATCGCCCCACCCGGAAGCGCCTCGACGAGTGGCGGCATCACCTCCGTCTCCCGGATCCCGGGCAGCATGGAGCTGT
>NZ_JBWKFL010000040.1:16422-71880 GCF_056434305.1 Streptomyces sp. NPDC044061
GTGGTGGACCGGCGGCAACGGATCCGTCGAGGGGGCCTACTGGTACGACGGCGCCCAGTGGCAGCGCTACCAGATCGCCCCACCCGGAAGCGCCTCCATGAGCGGGGGAATCGCGTCGGTTTCCCGGATTCCCAACAGCATGGAGCTGTGGTGGACCGGCGGCAACGGATCCGTCGAGGGGGCCTACTGGTACGACGGCGCCCAGTGGCAGCGCTACCAGATCGCCCCACCCGGAAGCGCCTCCTTGAACGGCGGTGTCGCGGCGGTGTCCAGGATCCAGAACAGCATGGAGATCTGGTACGTGGGCAGCAACGGATCCATCCAGGACGCGTACTGGTACGAAGGCAGCCCGTGGCAGCAATTCGAACTCGCCGACCCGGGCATGGCATCGGGGACAGGCGGCATCGCGGGCGTGTCGCGGATCCCGGGCAGCATGGAGATCTGGTACGTCAGCAGTAACGGGTCAATGCAGGACGCGTACTGGTACGACTGACCTCGCAGCAGCCTGACGAGGCCTTCACCTTTCCGGTCGGATAGTGAAGGCCTCGTGGCAGGCGCAGTTTCCCTTGGACCGGCTACTTTGCGCTCGCATCGTGCTCGTGTGAGACGACTGTGAGACTCATGGAGCGCTGCCCGGGGCCGGGGTCTGTCCCGTGGGACAACTGGCCCTGGCTGTCTTTGTTCAAGATCTGTCGTATCGGGTCCCGGGCGGCAATTGCTGCCGCCGGACCAGCGGGCGCTATTAGGGGCCGTGGCGCACTAGGGGTAGCGAGGTAAGCTCAAAAGCCACCCGCACTTGACCTTGGTCAGACGGGAGCACCAAGGGCGTTGGCGCGGTTCGCGTACTCGCGACACCCCCGGCACGCCCCAAGTTCTCGCGGCCGCCGACCTCATGGAGCCGCACCGCGATGACGCCTGGCTCGCCGCCGCGGCCGCGGGAGAGCTACGCCGGCGCAACACCCTGCGCGGCCCCGAGGCCGACACGGCCAACGAGAGCCAGCGCAGCCGGATCATCACCTACAACGCCTTCGCCGCCTTCCTCGGCACCCCATGGCGCCTGGAAGTCTCCGCCAATTCCACCGGCGAACACAACGACCCCGACGAGACCGCCCGCATCATCCACACCCTCGCCGTCCGCCGGGCCCCGACCGCCAATGTGGCCACGTGGATCCGCACCGCGGCGCTCGCCTCCCTCGTGGCCGCAACCGGGTGCACCGTGCGCGAGCTTTCAGAGCTCGACGTCTCCAACCTCCGCCTCTCCGAGCGGCCGCCCGTCGTCCTCGAGGACGGCCCCGTCGAGCTCGACGCCGAGACCGTCAGCACGCTGCGCCGCTGGCTCAGGCAGCGCAACGCGATCGCCACCCGCACGATCGAGGGCACCGATCCCGATACCTGTGGATCCCGACCAAACGGGCCGCACACCCCCGCCGGCCGGAGGACGCTCCGATCCCGCTCGGCGCGCGCCGCGCCACCGTGCGCACCCCGTCGCCGATCCTCGCGGTGATGATCCGCGCCATCGGCTGACGGGCTCAGGCACACGCTGGGACACGGCTCAAGTCCGGGAGACCCACGCGAAGTGGGCGGCCGCCGCACCATCGTGCGGCGGCCCACGCTGCGGCCTACAGAGCAGTCTCCAAGATCACTGACTTGGACGCGAAGCCGTTGCGCTCATAGAAACGGATGGCCTCCGTGTTGCTCGAGTACGCCGTCACCTGAGCCAGTTCCGCTCCCTTCTCGCCGCCCCGCCGAGCCAACTCAGCGTCGCCGCAACAGCCCGACTGAAGCGCTGAGCCCGTGGGACCCATGCCGTGCGAACGACGGCGCATAGCGAGCGACAGCAATGCGCACGTGGTGCGATACGGCATCACTCTGCGGTCGACAAGACCGAATCAGAACCGGGCGTCCCCGCCCATATCTCAGTCGCCGAGAACGCAGGCCGTACCACATCATCAGTCTGCCGTGGGGTGCCATCGGGTCGGAGGCACCCCACGGCCCTGTCCACTGCCGCTGGAGCCGATACGCCTCCGGCGATCATGCACGACGCCGATGACGGACAATGCCGGGATGACCCGACCCAGAATCCGTGTCGCTGCATACGTGATCCGGCATCGTGCCGTCCCCGAGCTGCTGGTGTTCGAACACATCGGTATGCCGGAGGCCGGCACCCAGGTCCCGGCGGGAGGAGTCAAATCAGGCGAAGGACTGGAAGAAGCGGTTCTTCAAGAGGTCACCGAGGAAACCGGTCTGCTCACAGCCACAGTGGGGAGCACCACGTCCACGGCGACGGAGACGACGCTGGCCTCACCTTCGCCTGCCGGTTCCTCTCACTACCCCTGAAGCAACCACTGGCCGACGATCAAGACGCATGGAGCGGACCCGGAACATGCGCGAGTCGTTCCCGCCCACGCAGTTCGGGACGGTGACCTGATCATGGCCGACTTCCCTGCGGTAGAGCGCGATGCAGCCCGAGAGGCCGACTACTTCGCCATCGCCTATATCGCGCGGTCGCGCCGGGCTGTGTGGTGAGTGCGAGGAGTGCCACACCGACCAGTACGCCATCGAGGACACCCGCTCGCGGAGGGCGGCGTTCTCGGCGAGGAGGGTGGCGATGACGGTCGCTGCGGCGTCAGCCTGCTACTGAAGCCGTTGATGCTCTTGCCGGTTGCCCCTCAGTTGTCGGCGGAGGCGGGTGATCTCCTTCTGCTGCTGTTGGTCGCGCAGGTGTCCGCACCTATCCAGGCACGTTCCCAGTCGGGAACCGACCGTATCGTGGGCGTGGCTGACACCTCTGCCCCACCGGCACCGCGCCCCGTCACTTGCCCCCGGCGACGAAGCTCGCCGCGTCACCGACTCCTGGCCCACCATGGCGCCTACCCCCGCCGCCACCACCGCCCACGGCGCTGGCCGCCGGACCTCGGACCCGTGTACGGGTCAGCGATATACTCTGCCAGGCCCAGCACGCCCCCGGTCTGGGCGTCCAGTTCGCGGGCAAACGCGCCGAGCTGCCCGGTTTCCGTGTTCGTTGCCCACTGGGCCAGCATCAGCACAACGTTGCTGAGAAATTGCTCGTGGGGGGATGGTTCGGTCTCTTCGGTGTCGGAGTCGAGGAGCGCCAGTGGGAAAACGTCGTTGAATCCCTGTGCGGTCGAGTCTGCCGATCCTGTCCGCAACGCATTCTTCAGGGCTTCGACACAGACCGGCAGGACCTGGGCCTGCAGCCGTTCGTCAGCAGCTCCGCGGCAGATGCGGCTGCCCCATATTGCCGCCGCCCACAGCGTCTCCGGGTCTCCCAGCCGGCTCGCGCACTCCACCAGCTCGGCGAGCGCCATTGTGCCCATCTCCCAGTATCCGGTCTCCACCCCCACGGCCACCGCCTCACGGTAGTAACGCAGCGCGTCGGCGGGTTGCTCACGCAACAAGAGCACTTCGCCAAGGTCGGACGCGAAGCTCACCACCTCGGAGGAGACGCCCAAGCTGCGGGCCTCCGCCAGACCTTGAACGACGTACCGCTCGGCGGAGGCAAGATCACCCTTCTGGAGGTGGCACCGCCCGAGGTTTCCCAGTGCGAAGAGTTCTGCCCGTTCGTCACGGACGACGCGGAAGAGTTCCAGGGCCCGGGTGGCCGCGGCGATTGCGGCGTCGACGTCTCCCAGGAGGCGGTGGAGCGAGCACTGGTCCAGCTTGAAAATACCTTGTTCCCTGCGGTCAAGCAGTCTGACCGCTAGGGCGTAACCCTCGTCGGCGTATGCCATCGCCTCGCCGTACCGACCGTGGCGTTTGCTCAGCTGCCCGAGTAGACCGAGCGCACGCATCGCTCCGCCGGTGTCCTGCTGCTCCTCACACAGGTCGTGCGCGGAGCGGGCCAAATGCTCTGCCTTTACCCAGTCTCCGAGCCGCATATGGATCTCGGCCATCTGCGCCAGCAGGTCCGCTCGGTCTTCGCACGCCTCGCCGTAGCCGACGCTGCGCCCCAAGTCCGACAGCGCGGCCGCCCACTCGTCGCGCTGCAGATACAGGTTGGCGGTGAGGCGGAATCTTGCGGCCCAGCGCGAATCGACCGTCTCCGACGGCAGGTCGAGCCGGTGCAGGGCCTCGTCGATCCGTGCGATCAGCTCGCTCTCCGCCGCACGGTCGCCGACCGGGTCGAGTGGATGCTCGGCCAGTGTGCCCAACTCGCCGAGTAGGGCATCCACATACGCTGCCGTGTCCTGGTGCGGAGTGCCCTCGGCAGCCCGCCGGAGGACCGTGATCTCCCGGAGGAGTACGCGCGCCACCTCACGCGAGGAGTCCATAGCGGCGTCTATGAGCATCGCACACGCGGCCAGCGCGGTCTCGCCACTGGTGACGGCCCGGCCGCGCGACCGGTCCAGCCGCCCGACGGCGGTTCCTACGTAGATGTAGGAGCGTTCGATCCCGGCCCGCAGCCCGGTGTCCACGATCGCCTCGCACGCGGGCATCTCCTGCGCGGTGAGCCGGCTGACCACGACACGGGCGAAGTCGGCGGCGAGGTCGGAGGGGATGGACCACAGAGTGCCGATGTATCCGCGCGCACCCGCCCGGACGAACTCCCGGCCCACACCCGTCCAGGACTGGCAGGAGTTGTTGAAGATAATGGGCCGGTGGCCGAGTGTCACCCACTGCGGGATGCGCCAGTTGTGCAACGGCTCGCCCAGCATGATCGTGTCGTCCGAACCGTGGGTGTTGAAGAAGATCAGCTCGACCGGCAGGCCCTTGGACAGGTTAATTAGCGCTTCCCACGTGACTGCCGGCCCGGACAGCAGGATCGGATGGGTGACGTGGGCGCCCACGGTGCGCATCACGTCGTCCGTCTCCGACACCCGGAAGAACCCCGGGTCGAAGACCAGGCTGAACGCGGCCTCTGGCTGCGACACCGCGGCACCGTACAGCTCGTTCAGGATGATCAGCGCGGCGTCAGCCGCCACATGCCCGATGGGCTTGCGGGACCAGTCGGCCGTCTCAGTGCGGACGAAGGAGTACGGCAGTCCCGTGGTGAAGACGGTGAGCCTGCGCTCGCCCACCTCAGCGACGGCAGACGGTGGCACCTGCGCGGTCACCGCGGCTTCCAGCGCGACGAACGGATCGCGCCCGCCCCAAGACAACACCCGCCACAGCGCGTCGGCGAACGCGGTGCCCCGCACCCCTTCGCCGATCGAGCGGGCCGCCGCGGTGACCCGGCGCTGCTGCTCGGCGACCGCCGCCCAGACCGGTTCCATATCCGGCCTCGGAGTGATCACCAGGCGCGCCGCACGGTGGTGGGCGTAGACAGCCCCCAGCAGCGAGTCGGGGTGCCCGGTTTCCTCGACCAGCACCGCCTCCTCTCCATCAGGATTCGCCACCGAGAAGGCTGGCCCCGACTCCGCCACCGGACGGTCGACGGCACGTAGCACCGCCCCGGTGCGTAGGGCGAGGAACAGCGCGGCCACCCAGCCCGCCCGCTCACCGGCGGCCACCTCGATTACCTGCTCCGGTGCCCCGTCCGGGTCACGGAGGAGCCGCCACGCGGACGAGGTGAGTCCGGCCAGGTCCGTACACAGCAGATGCAACCGGACGGGCACAGCGTCGAGCATCTTCGCAGAGGTCCAGTCGGGAAGGTCCTCCTCGCCATCCCATGCGGCCTTTGCGCGGTTATACTCTGCGCTCGCCGCGGGATCGAGGGAGTTCAGCTCCTCGGGCGCGAAGTCACCCAGCAGTACGGCGCGCTGGATGCCCAGCCCCTTGAGAAGGGACGCGATCCTCTCATTGCGCTTGAGCCAGGAACGGTACGGCGCGGCGGCCTGACCCAGCTCCTGGCTCGTGGCGAAGTCGGTGTCGAAGCGCCGCGCACTCTCGCCGCGGGAAAACTCCTCGGCCCTGCCGAGCTTCGTACCGATTCTCTGCTGCAAGCCGTTCTGCAACTCGAGCATCCGGGCGGAGAGCGCGATGTACTCCGCCTCCGACATTGGCGGCAGCTCGACGGTGACGACGGGCGTCAGGCGGTCGGCAGGTAGGCACGAGAGTACGATTGCCGCCTCGCGGAGCTGGTCGGGGCGGCACAGCACTACCGTGTCGCCGACGCCGATACGGGTCCCGTGGACCGCGCCGAGGCGCACGCTACAGCCCGTTCAGGTACGAATCGACTGGGGCGTATCGCGCCGGAGCCCCGCCATAAGGCGGCGGGGTGCTCTCGCTGGACCGCATCTGCGGCTGGGATGCCTGACGGCTCTTACGCACCAATGAGTTGACGAGCACGGGAGTGGATGCCCCGATGTACAGTGCCCCCCAGTACGTGGTAGCGGGCATCACCAGCGCCAGCACTCCACCGAGCGCCGCGAAAGCTGCCGTCACCACAAGGTAGAACCACGACCACGTGAAGCGCGCGGGATCCTCGCGGATTCCGTAGAGCCGGACGATTTCCGGCGCCAGCGCCCCCACGATGCCCAGCGAAAAGACAACCGAGGAATGCATTTCGACCATTCCTCCCGCGATTCACAGCCATCTGCTCCGAGGTATTGGCCGCATGGTGTCTACATGGTTCGCATGACGTCTCTTCCTCGATAACACCACGAATGGAGCAAGATCGCTTCCGGGGTTGGGGGGCCCGCGGGCGCCTTGCCCGAAGCCACCCAGCACACCGTGCTCCTGGCCCACACGGCGTACGCGGTGGACGAGTCCCTCGGCCTGCAACGCACCCGGGTCCGCAGCATCGCGCTGTGCGAGCGTTCGGCAACGCGGTGGTCGGGGGCCATGCGGCTGCACGGTGAGCTTGAAAGTTCTGCGCACGCGGCAGAGGGGCCGGCCCTCGAGAAGAGTCGACCCCTCTGCCTCCGCCTTCGGGTTCAGTACCAGGTCCGCTATGTCGCCCTATCCCGCGATCCCGGCGAACCGTACGACATCTGGCACCGCAACGAGCCCGTACTGATCATTCCGGCCGCGAACCTCACGCAATGATCCACTCTGGGGCGGCGGATGGCGCCGCCCCAGCCGCACGCGCGGCAGCCCACGCGCGGAGGGCGGGTGCGGGAGGGCGCTCTCGTACTACCCCCGGCACCTGTGGCTGACCGCCGTGCCCGCACGCCGAGCAATGGACCGAGCGGCATCCGTGGGCGGCTGGGCGCCACCTTGTGCCAGGTGGCGCTGCGGCCGCCGGCGGCGGCAAGGAGCTGCTCGATGAGCGGCTCGTCCTCGAGTGCCGAGGCCCTGTCGGGGTAGGGCGTCTGCCGGATCAGCTCCTCGACGTGCAGGAGCAGAGCGAGCTCCTCCGGTGTCAGGGTGGCGTGGCGGACCGTGCAGGTCGGGGGGTGGGCGCGGCGCTGGGCCGCGCCCGCAGCAACGGCTGGGGCGAGGGTGCCCTCCCGGCGGGAGGCAATGGCCCGGGCCGCCCAGGCTCGCGAGGATTCCCCCCGCCAGCACTGGATCGTGCGGTCGCGCATGTCGACGTAGTGGTCCCCGGCCAGCGCCTGGTCGAGCAGAGCGCGCATCTGGTCGCGCAGCGGGCCGTCGGTCCAGTTCAGGCGCCAGACGGTGCCGGTGTCGTAGACCAGTTCCACGCGGACGCCGGTGACCTCGCTCAGGTGCGCAGCGAGACGGAAAGCCTGTCGGCTGCGGCTCACCGGTACGCCTCCGTTGCTCCCTCCGGTCGTGGGCGGCGCGTCATCCGGGCTCGGCACGGCAGACCGCACGGGCATACACGGAGCATGATCACACGCAGGCACCGCATTCGGCGCGGGTGCTTCACGGCTGGCCGTCTCCGGTCCGGATACGGAGGGCTCGCCCGGGCAAGCAGAGTCGGGACAAGCGCGCTGGCAGCCGCAGAGGCGAAGGGGATCCCGAGGTTGCCCGCACTGTGTCCGGCGAGGGCCGTTCTGGCGGCGATACCGACCCGGATGGCCGTCGACAGCCAGCCCACCGCCTTCGTCCCGGTGCCCGCTGGGGCCAGGTCGCTGAGCGCGAGGCTGGCCAAGGTGAGCAAGGGAACGAAGAGCATGCCGGGCAGGAGCACGGACAGGAGCAAGGCGAGCCAGCCAGCGTCGCTGGCGAGGGGTAGCCACGCCGCCGCGAACACGCCGGCGGCCACCGGAAGTTCCAGGTGCCGGGGCACCTGCGGGCGGTGGCGGACGAACAGCACGCCCCCAGCGAGACCGGCAAAAGGGAAGGCGGCGGGGAGGGCGCCGGCCAGCCATCCGCTGGCGTGGCGAGCAGCGGCCGCGACGGCGCCGACGTCCAACGCTCCGACGGCTCCTTCGAGGAAGACCAGTGCGAGCAGCAGGATCTGCATCGCCGACGGCCTCATCGGGCCGGGCCAGTCAGGCGTGCGCGGGCTGGGTGACCAGCTGCGGCAGGCGGGGGCTGCAGCGAACGTGCCGGAGGCGAGCAGGGTCAGAGCTCCGGCTGCCGCGAGCGCCGCGCGCGGGGAGGCGAGGACCGACCGAGGGCATCGAGGCCAGGCTCGCCTCCGTGCCCGCCGTCGCCCTCGACAGTGCGCTGGACTCCGTCACTCCGACCGGCGGCGCAGCGGCCCACCGCGCCAAGTTCACCGGGCCGTACTGCACCGCACGCTCAAGGGCGTCGGGCACAAGGTGCCGTAGGAGGCTTTGGAAGCCTTCGCCCAGGCGGTCCGGGACGCCGACCATCTGTGATTTCGCTCCCTCCGAGGGGTGCCGTATCGGCCTGTCGGGAATGACCGTCTCCACCCCATCGCATTCGGCTTCGTCACATTCCGGCCATCTTGCGGAATGCCTTGGTGGGCACTCTTCCATAAGGCCCGCTTGAGGCTTCCTCAACGTGCGGTTATAGCGGTGCCGTTGATGTGATCACCGTCTCCGCTTCCGGAGGAACCGACGACTCCCGGAATGCGTCCACAAGCGTTCAAGCCCCTTTTCATGTACGGCCAGTTGGCGCAAGGCCGTCCCGAATGGTGAGATACGCTTGTTCCACGAACGCCCCGCTCACCAGCGGCGCGCCGCTTCTTCACACCCTCGCGACCCGGTCCTGTCAGCGGACCTGATCCGTCGCGCCCGCCGGCCTCTTCCCTGTCGGCGGCCCACGCCTTCAAGCAGGAATTGATGCCCGTTCAACCACTTGCGGAGCTCATACGTTTCGCCCGCCAGAACTCGCCCTTCTACCGTGAGCTTTACTCCCGGCTCCCCGATGGAGTGGCTCATGTCACGGACCTTCCGGTGGTACCGCAGGCCGAATTCTGGCGGGCCAATTCACCCCGGGACAACCGGTTGTTGACCGCTCCACTGGACGAGGCCGTCGTGTTCCGCAGCGGCGGAACCACGGGGTCGCCGAAGTTCTCCTACTACACCCGCACGGAGTGGCGGGAGTTCACCGCCGCGTTCGGCGCCGGGCTGGTCGGCGCCGGGCTGCGCCCGGGGCACCGGGTGGCGGACCTCTTCTACGCGGGCGACCTGTACGCGAGCTTCAGCTTCGTCCTCGACTCGCTGCACCGCTCCCCCGTGGCCAACGTCCGCCTGCCCATCGGCGGCGCGACGCCCTGGGAGTCCACCGCGGCCACCCTGGAGGACTTCCGGGTCCAGGTCGTCGCCGGCACGCCGACGACCCTGTGCTCGCTCGCCGAGCGCCTCACCGGCGCCGGGCGGACGCTGCCGGACGTGGAACTGCTGCTCTTCGGCGGGGAATGCCTTTTCAAAGACCAGCGGCCGCTTCTGGCAGCCGCGTTCCCGAAGGCCGAGCCGCGCTCCTTGGGGTATGCGAGCGTCGACGCCGGGGTCCTCGGAGCGGCCGTGCCGGGCGAGGACCCGCGTGTGCACCGGGCGTTCACCCCCGACACACTGGTCGAAATCCTCCATGACGAGACCGATCGGGCCGTCGACGGCGACGGCGTGCCGGGGCGGCTGGTCGTCACCAGCCTGTGCAGGCGGCTCATGCCGGTCCTGCGCTATCCGGCGGGCGACCGGGCCGAGTTTGTGGACCGGGACGCCGGTGTCTTCCGTATCCTCGGGCGCGCCGAGGAGGGCGTGCGGGTCGGCCCCGTCTCCCTGCACACCGAGGACGTCCTCGGCGTCGTCGCGGCCGCCGACACCTCGGGCGAGGTGACCGGTGTCCAGCTCGTCGTGCGGCGCCGGGACGGCCGGGACGGTCTCGTGCTGCGGCTCGCGGTCTCCGAACCCGAAGCCGGGCGTGCCGGGTTGGGGGCGGCCGTCGTGGCGGCGGTCCTCGCCCAGCGCCCGTTCTACGCCGACGCCACGGCCGCCGGGCACGTGAACCCGCTCGCCGTCGAATGGGTGCGGCACCGCGAGCTGGCGGTCAACTCCCGCTCGGGCAAGCTCGTCCGGGTGCTCGACGAACGGCGGCACTCGTGAGCGCGGCGCCCGCGCCCGCACGGCGCCTGCCGCTCGTCCTGCGCAACCCCTCCTTCGGGAGGGTATGGGCCGGTCAGCTCCTCACCCAGGCCGCCGGCAGGATGTTCCAGGTCGGCGCGGTCTGGTGGCTCGTGGGGTACGCGGGCGGCCTGCACCGCGGTCTCGACGCAGGCCTCTTCCTCATGGTGAGCACCGTGCCCGCGGTGGCGCTCGCCTCGGTGGTCGCCCGCATCGTCGAACGGCACGCGCACCGCACCGTGTTGGCCGGTGCGGCGGCCGCCGCGGGCGTGGTGGCCGCTGCGGCCGCCGTCGTGGCTCACGCCGGCACGCTGCCCGTGGCCGCCGCCTACTCGGTGGGGCTGGCGCTGGCCGGGTGCCAGGCGGTGTTCGATCCGTGCCTGACCACGTCGGTTCCAGAACTCGTCGAGGACGCCGACATCGAGGCGGCCACCGGATTCGAGCTGTCCACGCAGTCCGTCGCCGGCCTGTGCGGGGGGCTGCTCGGCCCGCTCGTCGTCGACGTCGGCTCGCTGGCCGCGGTCGTCGCCGCCTGCGGTGCCGCGTACCTGCTCGCCGCCCTGCTGGTCGCCTCCGCCCGCTTCCCGCACGCCACGGTCCCGGACGCGCCCGCGGACGGCCCGGCCCCCGGGCGGCGCACACTACGCCGGATACTGGCGGGACTGCCGTTCATCCGCCGCGTGCTGGTCTGCTTCGCCGCAGCCAACGTCTTCACCACGGCCGTCTACGTGGTGATGCCGCTGTACACCCGGGAGGTGCTGCACGCGACCGGCTCGACCGTCGCCTCGCTGGAGGCGGCCCTCGGCGCGGGTACCCTGGTCGGGTCGTTCACCGGCGGTCGTCTGCCGGGTCGCCCAATCGCCGTCGGCAGCGTGTGCCTGGCGGTGATGGCGGCGGCCCTCGGACTGCCGGGCCTGCTGGCCGGACCTGCGGCGGCGGTCGGCTCGATGGCCGTCGCCGGCTGGTGCGTCGGAGTCATCGGCGTGCGGTTCGTGGCGCTGTTCCAGCGGCTGGTCCCCGCCGATGACAAGCCCGGCTTCTTCGCCGTCATGCAGGCGCTGCTGGGAGCGACGTTCCCCGTGTCGTCGCTCGTGTTCGGCGCGCTGGGCGACCATCTGACGGCCCGGACGCTGTGCCTGGCGCAGGGGGCGGGGCTCGTACCCGTGGCACTGGCGCTGTGGTGGCTCGGCGACCGTGCCGACGACGCCGCGCGGCGGGCCCCCGCCGCACCGGCGACGGTGGCGGCGGGAGACGCGTCATGACCGTGGTCCTCTCCCCCGCGCACGTCCAGGACATCGCGGACCTGCGGCAGTTGTACTTCGAGGTGTACGGCCACGGCTACCCGGTGCCGCTCGGCAGCGACCCGGCCGTCATGCGCCGGCTGATCACGGACGGCAGCGCGCACTGGCTCACCGCCCGCGCGTCCGGCGGTACCCTGGTCGGCTCCGCCGTCGTCGTCACCGAGCCGGGCAGCCGGATCGGCAAACTGGTCGGCCTCGCGGTGCACCCCGGCCACCGCGGCGGCGGGCTGGCCTCCCGGCTGACCGGTGCGGTCTGCGACGAGGCGTTCGCCACCGGCCGCCTCGACTCGGTGTACGCCACCGTCCGCGTGGTCACCGCTGGCCCTCAGCGCGTCGTGGTGCGCAACGGTTTCCGGCCGCTCGGCCTGCTGCCGAACGCCGTCGAGGTCGACGGGTGCGAGACGCTGGCGCTGTTCGCCCGCTACGCCGACGGCGTGCTGCACCGGCGCGCACACGTGGCGACCGTGCCGGACGGGCTGTCGGCGCTGCTCTCCGCCGCGTCGAGCGGCGTGGGCATCGACTACGCGAGCACACGGGACGTCCCCTCCCGGGGCGCGGTGCGCGAGCCCGCCGGGACCGCACGAGCCGCCGGGGCCGAGCCGATCGAGCTGATCGCGGCTCCGGGCTTCGTGCGGCGGCGCTTCCTGGAGCTCTTCCCGGAGGCCGGCGACCGCTTCTTCCCGCTGCACACGCCCAACGCGGTGCTGGTAGCCGCCGACGGCAGCTTCGAGGCGTACGCCGACCTCGACCCGGTCGCGGGCAGCTGCGCCCTGGTCGCCGTCCACCCCCGCCCGTCTGCGGTGGCCGGAGCCCTCGAGGGGCTGATGACCGCGCTCACCCGAGCGGGCGCGGACTACGCCGAGGCGCTGCTGCCGTTGGCCGACACCGAGGCCCTGGGGGTCTTCCTCGCCTCGGGTTTCGTGCCGAGCGCGCTCTACCCGGCGATGCGGCGCATCCGCGACCGCCTGCACGACTACGTGGTGCTGTCGCGCACCAGCCGTCAGATCGACTTCCGCACGACCGCCGTCAGCCCGCTGCTCCGGCCGTACCTCGGCGCCTACCTGAGTGCCTGGACCTCCACCTACCTGCCCCTTCACGAGGTGTCCCGATGAAACCCCATCTCGCTCACGTCGAGGTTCCCGACCCGACGGCGCTCGGCCATGTGCAGCGGCTGTGCGACCTGGCGGAGCCGTACGCCCACGGCACCGCCGCCGACGAGCTGTTCGCCGCGGCGATGGCGGAGACCAACGCCTGGCATGCCGGCCGCTCATCCTTCTTCGCCGGCCTGCTCGACGACCCGGCCGAGACCCCGGCGCCCACCGTCGGCGACGGGGTGCGCACCCCGCTCGTGCCCGCCGCGTTCTTCAAGCGCCATGAGGTGCTGTCGATCCCGCGCGAGGAAGTGTTCCTGCACCTGACCTCCTCGGGCACCACGGGCCAGAAGTCGCAGATGTTCTTCGACGAGTGGACCATCCGTTCGGCGCAGCGCATGGTGGCCCGGATCTTCGACCACTATGGCTGGATCACCCCCGACCAGCCGGTGAACTATCTGTTGTACAGCTACGAGCCGGCACCGGCGCTCAACCTGGGCACGTCCTTCACCGACAACTACCTGTGCGACTTCGCCCCGGCCCGGCACACCACGCACGCGCTGCGGCACACCGGCAGCGGTCACGAGTTCGACGTGAACGGCTGCATCGCGGCGCTCCACCGCTACGCCGAGGACGACGTGCCGGTGCGCATCCTGGGTTTCCCCGCGTTCCTGTACTTCACCCTGGAGCGGATGCGGGCGATGGGCCTGCCACCGCTGCGGCTGCCCGAGGATTCCCTGGTGGTGCTCGGCGGCGGCTGGAAGGGCCACGCCGACCGGCAGATCGGCAAGGACGCGTTCTACGCCGAGGTGACCGAACGTCTCGGCATCCCGGGCGACCGCGTCCGCGACACCTTCGGCTCGGTCGAGCACTGCGTGCCGTACGTCGAGTGCGCCGAGCACCGGTTGCATGTGCCCGTGTGGTCGCGCGCGGCGGTACGGGACACCGGGACGCTGCGCCCGCTGCCGTACGGCGAACGGGGGTTCCTGCACCTGGTCAGCCCCTACATCACCTCGGTGCCCGCGCACAGCGTGGTGATGGGCGACCTCGCGTCGTTGCATCCGGGCGGGGAGTGCCCGTGCCCGCTGTCCACCGACTGGTTCACCGTGCACGGCCGCGCCGGGGTGAGCCGCAACCGCAGCTGCGCGGTCGCCGCCGCCGAACTGATGAAGGGAATGTCGTGACCACCTCCGTACTCCACCTCTGGCAGGGCGAGTTCGTCGACGAGGCAGAGGCCGGCCGACGGCTCGACACGCTGCCGGAGCTCGCCGGACGGGTCCTGACACGTCCCCTCCCCACCGACGTGGTGCTCGGTGCCTGCGCCGCGGTCGGCCGCGACCTGACCGACCCCGCCTCCGCGCTGTACGGGCGGCTGGCCGGCCACCTACCCCCTGGCCAGGCCCCGGCCGTCCTGGGCGAGCTGGCGGCCGCGCTGACCCGGGAGGCGCTGGAGCGCAAGCTGCGGCGGGAACTGGGCGGTCCTCGCCCGGAACGGCTCACCCGGCCGGACGCCCGCGAGACGGTGTACGAGGCGTGGGCACCCGTCGGTCTGCTGGTGCACATCGCGCCGGGCAACGCCGCGGCCGTGGCGCCGCTGAGCGTCGTCGAGGGGCTGCTGGCGGGCAACCTCAATGTGCTGAAGACCAGCAGCTCCGACTCGGCCCTCGCCCTGGACCTGCTCGCCGCCCTCGGTGCGGCCGACCCTTCCGGACTGATCGCCGAACGCGTCGTCGCGCTGCGCTTCCCCTCCTCGCGCCGCGAGTGGCTTCAGGCACTGTGCGGGCAGGCCGACACGATCGCGGTGTGGGGCGGCGAGGACGCGGTGCGAGCGGCGGGCGAACTGGCCCCGGCCGGTTGCCGGGTGGTCGCATGGGGACACCGGATCTCCTTCGCCTATCTGACCCGGCGGGCCGCGTCCGAGGACGGCGTGCTCGACGCGCTCGCCGAGGACGTGTGCCGGATGGAACAGCAGGCCTGCTCCAGCCCGCAGGTGATCTATCTCGACACCGAGGACGCCGGGGAACTGTTCGCGTTCGCGGGGCGGTTCGCCGAGCGGCTGGCGAAGGTGTCCGGCGCGCGGCCGGCGCCGGTGCCCGGGCCGGCCGAGCAGGCCGAGATCACCACCGTGCAGCAGCTCGCCCTGCTCGAGCAACATCTCGGGCTCACCCGTGTGTTCGCCGCCGAGGACGGTTCCTGGCGGGTCCTGGCCGATACCCGGCCCGAACTCGACGCCTCCCCGCTCCACCGCAGCGTTTGGGTGAAGCCGCTGCCCCGGCACGCGGTCACCGCGACGCTGCGGCCCATGCGCCGCTACCTGCAGACGGCGGCGGTCGGGGGCGACCGCGCGGAGGTGGCCGCGCTGTCCCGCGCGCTGTTCGCCGCGGGTGTCACCCGGGTCACCCCGGTCGGCTCCATGCTGGAGGGCTACGAGGGCGAACCGCACGACGGCGTCTACGCGTTGCAGCGCTACAGCCGCAGGGTGAGCGTGCGCGCGGCGGATGCGCACTTCCGTACCGTCGCCTGCCTCGACGACCTGGTGTCGCCCCCGGTGCTGCCTCCCGCGCCCGTCGCACCGCTGCTGGGCAAGGAGGGCGTGCAGCGTGCGCTCGCCACCCTGGATCCGCGCCACGCACACCTGTACTTCCGCAGCGGCGGCTCCACCGGCGCTCCCGCACTGTCCGTGTTCACCTGCGACGACTACGACAACCAGATGCGCGCCGCGGCGGACGGACTGCTCGCCGCCGGCTTCGACCCGGCCGGCGACCGGGCGGCCAACCTGTTCTACTGCGGCGGCATGTACGGCAGCTTCATCAGCTTCTTCTCCATCCTGGAACGGCTGAACGCCACCCAGATCCCGATGGCCGCGGGTCCCGACCACGCCGTGGTCGCCGAGGCACTGGTCGCCCACGGGGCGGACACCCTCTTCGGCATGCCGTCGTACCTCTGGCAGTTGCTGCACGCCGAGGGCGACCGATTGCGTGCCTACGGCGGCATCCGGAAGGTGTTCTACGGCGGCGAGCACTTCACGGCCGAGCAACGCCGCGTCCTCACCGACGAGTTCGGAGTGCGGGCGATCCGCTCCGCCGCCTACGGCAGCACCGACCTCGGACCGCTGGGCTACCAGTGCGCGTCCTCCGACGGCTCGGTCCACCATGTGCTGACCGACCTGCACACGCTGGAGATCCTGGACCCGCGCGAGGACCGGCCGGTGGCGCCGGGCGAGCCGGGACGTCTCGTGTTCACCTCCCGGGCGCGGACCGGTCAGCGGCTGGAGCGCTACGAGATCGGTGACCTGGGCCGGGCCGTGGCGGGGCCGTGCGCGTGCGGCAGCCATGTGCCCCGTCTGGAGCTGCTCGGACGCTACGGCGACGTCGTACGGGTGGGCACGTACTTCATCAACTACCGGCGCATCGTCCGAGCGGCGCAGGAGCGGCTCGCCTACCACGGCGAGGTGCAGATGGTGGTCGACGCCGGCGTCGACCAGGAGCGGCTGACCGTCCGCCTCGACGAGCAGTACGCCACCGACCCCGAGGCCGCCCGAGCGGCACTCACCTCCGAGGTGGCGGAGCTGGCCTCGGCCGAGGAGGAAGGACTGCTGTCCCTGATCGTGCGGACCATACCCAGGGACGCGTTCGAGCGCACTCCGACCAGCGGCAAACTGCGCACGGTCATCGACCTGCGCCGGTAGCGCCAGCCGGATGCCGGGCTGCGACGCGGTACTGCGCGCCGCAGCCCGGCGCAACCCGGCGCAAAATCACCCGAACAATCTCCGCGCACGAAGCATCACACCTAGAGAAGACCGAAACCGCGGGCCGATGACCAAGGGGAGAAGGCTCACCATGACGAAGCAGCACCGCGACCACGTGCCCCAGACCGCTCCGGACACCCGCTCCGACCTGCGCGTCCACCCACGCCTCGCGCGCGCGGCGCTCGCCGTGGCAGCCGCCGTCGGGCTGGGCGTGGCCGGCGTCGGAGTCGCGCAGGGCGCCTCGGCCACCACGCCGACCTGCTCCGTCTCCGCCCTGACCGCCTCGTTCGGCCAGGGCCTGGCCGGCGGCATGAACCACCAGGGCGTGATCCTCAAGCTGAAGAACACCGGCACCCACACCTGCCTGCTGCGGGGCTACCCGGGTCTCGGCCTGGAGAACGCCGCTCACCGGGCGCTCCACTCCACCACCCACTGGGGCGACACCTGGTACGCCAAGAGCCCGGCCAAGTCCACGCTCACCCTCCACAAGGGCCAGAGCGCCGAGGCGGTCATATCCTGGACGCACGCCAACACCGGGACCTCGGACGCCGTCCACGCGACCTACCTCCAGGTCACCCCTCCCGCGGCGACCAGCCACAAGACACTCAAGTTTCCGCAGTGGGTCGACCACGGTGACCTCCAGGTCACCGCTCTCGCCTACCGGGTCCACATCAACGACTGAGCGCGGGGCGGGTCAGTCCCCTCAGCCTGTTCGCACTCCGGACCGCCACACGTGACGGACCGTGGCATCCGTTCTCGCACGACGGGGATCCGCCCACCCGTGCAGCCCATAGCGCGCTGCTCGGGGCCCTCGACGTGCACCTCGACAGCCGCGCGGCATAGACCGTGTCCTACGTGGTGAGGCCTCGTTGACCTCGGTATGGGGCGGGGTACATGGAGTTGGATTGTTCCGGACGGGCTGTGGGAGATCGCGAAGCCGCTGATCCCGCCGTCGAAGGTGCGACCGCAGGGCGGGGGCACGCAAGACACGCCTGATGAGACGCTGTTCGCGGCGATCGTCTACGTGCTGGTCAGTGGTTGCGCCTGGCGGGCTCTACCGCCCTGCTTCGGGATATCGAAGTCGACCGCTCACCGCCGTTTCCTGATCTGGTCGAGAGCCGGCGTCTGGGGCCGCTTGCACGAGGCCGTGCTGCACCGGCTCGACGACGCCGACCTGGTCGATGTCACCCGCGTCGTCCTCGACACCGCCCACGTCAGGGCCAAAAAAGGGGCGAACACACAGGTCCGAGCCCCGTGGACCGAGGCAAGCCGGGTTCCAAGATGCACATCCTGTCGGACGCGAACGGACTGCCCCTGGTCGTCGGTATCTCGGCTGGCAACACCCACGACAGCCAGGGACTGAAGCCCATGGTGCTAGGTCACCAAACGAGACACGACCCCCATCGCGGCCGGTACTTCAAACCCCAGCGCCTCCACGCCGACAAAGCCTACGACCGCCCGGACCTGCGTAAATGGTTACGCGGCAAGCGCATCGGAGTCCGGATCGCCCGCAAAGGCATCGAGTCCAGCGAACGGTTGGGTCGTCGCAGGTGGGTGATCGAGCGGACGATGTCGTGGCTGTCCGGCTACCGCAGACTCAGCCCCCCTACGAGCGCAATCCCCGTAACTATCTGGCCTTTCTCGGACTCGCCGCCGCCCTCTGCTGCTACAAACGCCTCGTCCGCCTCACCACGTAGGACACGGTCTTAGCAGAAAATGAGCACTACCCTGCGCGGTGCCCGGCATTTCTGCATGACGCCGGTGACCGCCTCACCTGTCGGCCCGTGAGCGAGCGGCCGGGCTCTTGGCACACGGCTTTCATGAGGCACACGTCGGGGGCTCGGCGCGCAGACGGTGTGGATCGGAAGTAATTGGAGGACCGTCGTGGCGATGACCGGGCAGGAGCGGACACACCCCGACAGGGCGACGTACCGGACGAGTGGCACGGCGACAGCTCTGAATTGGGCGGCGGAAGCAACGGAGGGACCACGTCGCGGCACGCCTACTGCCGGTCGACCGATCCCCAGCTAATCAGGTCGTGACCGGTGGTTGTCGGTCCAGGAGGTGGTGCATCACGTGCTCTGGGATGGCCGGGTTGGCGGCTGCGGACATGGCGGTGGTGGCATCGTTGAGCAGGCTGGTCAGCGCGCGCGTGGTCAGGCGCGGGTCGCGTGCTGCCGCTTCTCTGACGGCCCAGTCGGGGTCGTCGAGGAGACGGATCACCGAGGCCGGCGTGAGGCGCGTGTCGCGAAGGGCCCGCCAGCGCACACCGCGGTCGGGGTCACGGCTGAACTGCTCGACCAGGTCCGCCGTGGCGGCGGGGTCTTCGAGGGCGAGCCGACGCATGCGGGGATCGGGGTCGTCGGCGTACCGCAGGTTGTTCTGACGAGGGAAGTTGGGGTGTTCCGGGAAACGGTCGGCTGAGTAGCCGTCCCACGTACGCCACATCTCGAGCAGAACCTCGGCGGGTGCCTGGGCGCAGTTCTCGGCGAGGAACAGGCGCACGACCCAGTCCTCATCGCGTGCCAGGCGTTCGACGACGTCGGGCGGGAGGTTCTTCGCGCAGGCGGCGCTGCGGCGGACGAGCAGGTGGGCGGAGGAGGCGCAGCGGCGTATGGCCCCTTCGTCGTCCTGCAGAGCCAGCACCCACGAAAGCGGATTGCAGCGCGCCTTCGGGTCGATCTCCACAGGGATGCGCGCACGTTCCTCCTCGGTGAGGTACGGGCGCACCGACACCGCCCACCGGACGGCCTGGTCCGGGTCCTGACCGAGTTCAGCGACCAGGTGCGGCGCAAGGCCCGGGTTGCCGGCGGCCGCGCGTCGCAACTCTCCGTCCGTGCTGTGCGCGAGAGCGTGTTCCAGTTCGTCGGAGAGCAGGCATTCCCTTGCGGCGCGCTGCCGTTGCTTGTCGTCGGGCAGAGCCACGAACACCGAGACCGGCATGGGCACGGTGGTGTGGGCAAGCAGGATCGCTTCGGTCCGCACTTCGGGGTCCGGGTCAGCCATCAGCGACATGCGGGTGTCCGGTGCCAGGTGTGGCCAGGCTCGCCGGCAGGCGGCGCGGCGTACGCGGGGTTCCGCAGCTCCGTAGACAGCGACGCGTTCCGCGCATTTCAATCAGCGACCAGGGCGCCCCGAAGGACCGGACGGCCACTCCAGCCAAGCCACGGTCGGCAAGCTGCTTTGAAGCCACATCCGGCCCTCCCGGGCCACCGAACAACTTACGGAGCTACTTTGAAGACGAAATCGGCGTATGCACCAAACCGTTTGTGAACGTCCTTGGCCCGCACCGACAGGACTTGGGTTCCCGACAGTCGTGAAGTCACGTCTTTCGCGTCGGCATTGAGGCTGCCTGTGACCGTCTTCGTCGGCGTGGACAGCAGCTTGTATTCGTACGCGGTGATGTCGGTGTGCCCGGTTGCGTCGATGTCGGCGGTGTTGGGCTGGAATGTGAACGCTCCTGGTACGCCCGGGCCGCCCTTGCCGTCGCAGAGGTTCGCTGTGCACTGCGTGTACGGAGAACCGGGGGTGATGCGGGGTGGCTTCGGCACCGACGAATCGATCTTGAAGTAGCACCAGGGGCTGTAGGACGACCACAGAGAGCCGCTGCTGCCGTCGTAGGACCAGTGCGACTGTGTAGGAGCCTTGTAACGGTACAAGCCGCCGTCAGCGCGGTCGCTGGTGACCATCGTCTCCAGTCTCCCGTCTGGAGCCCAGCCCTTATCGGGCCGGTAGCCGGTCCATACTTGGTGCCAAGGCGAGTCATCGCCGCGCTCAACGGCGAACTCGGCCTGCAGCTCAGCTGCGGGTTCGCCCTTGCGTGGCTGGACCTGCGTCTGCACCTTGGCCTGGACCGTCGGAGTCTTGATCGTCGACACGAGCGGGTCTGACGAGGACCTGCTGCAGTCGGCTGTGCCGCCACTCTCGACCCCGATGACTCCGACATTCGTGGGCACGCCCGGCTTGTAGGCGAAGTTCACCTTGAGTTCGGCGTTGTCGTCGAACCGCTTCCAGGCACGGGGGTCGCTCTCGTCCTTGGCGCGCAGCATGAGGGTGAGTCGGCTGATTTTGCCGTCCGCGAAGGAGCGGACGGTGCTCTTGAGGTTCTCGTCCGATTCCTTGGGGTCGTCATTGAACTCGATCCACTTGTCGGGCTGGTCCGGGCTGCACAGATCACCGCGGCCCGCCGCAACGTAGCGGTCCCCCATCAGGTCCAGTTGCTTGGGACCGGGCCACCGGGTGCCCTCGGAGATGTTGTCTGTGCGTACCAGGTCCACCCAGCGGGGGTCGCAGTTGAAGGACCAGGTCTCATGGGCCCGGAAGGTGGCAGGACGTACTTGCCGGCCAGCTTGGTGGGGGCGAACTCGAAGTACATCCGGTCGGTGTAGCCACCACCGCAGTAATAACCGTCCGCGACACCGCACTTCTCGACGCCCTTGTCGCCGTCGAACATCCAGAACTTGTCACCGTCGGAGGAGAGCTTCGTGCGTTCCGAGACGCCCAGGCCGACCGACGGGTCGATGTAGACGGGGTAGACGGTGTTCTGGCCACGGAGCAGCTTCAGGTCCGGATGCACGGCGACCGCATCGTCATCAACGTTGACCGGCAGCACCGCAGTGCTGTCGCCCTCCCCCGGCTGTGACGGGTCCTCATGTTCCTGACCTCTGGCTGGCACCGGGGTGGCGCTGCGCATCAGCTGGGTCTGCGGGCCTGATCCACTGTCACCGGCGGAATCCCACATCTGTCCGGCCGGACCACGGAAGACGGCGTTGCCGTCGTCGTCGATGGCCCGCAAGCCCCCGCCGGCCCCCGGCACCACGGACAGACCATCGCCGGATGCGGTGAGCCTGACCTGCTCCAGGGCAGGGTTCTGCGCCGCCTGGGGTGTCTTGACGACCAGGATCTCCCGGTAGCTTTCCGCCGTGGCCGTCAGTTGCAGGTCCACACCGTCGAACACGTTTGCATAGGTGGCTGTTGCGCCATCCACGGTCGGCTCCGGCAGCGGGCCGGCCCAGCCCAGGGTGACCGACCGTCCGTCCTTGCCCAGACGGATCATGTCCGAACCCGAACCGCCGCCGGAAAAGGACAAGTCGACGACAGCGCCCTTGGGAGCAAGACGGCCGTCTGCACGGCGCTCGAGCACCGGATTGACCGCCCCCCCAACCGCCGTCCTTCTCCTTCACCCGCTGAGGTGTCGTGGACTGCGTCAGCGTGAAGGACCCGTCCGGATTCGCCTCGGTGGTGGAGTACTCGGTCCGGTCCTCCGTCACCTCCACCGGCTCACCCGACGCCTGCGCTTGTGCAGACACGGTGGCCTCATCCACCGACCCGGAAACGGCTGCAGCGGTCGTCGACGTCCCGAGGGCTGCAGCAGTAGGCAGCCCGGGCAGCGCCGAGGGCGCGAGCGTGGCCACCACGCCGCCCCACAGCCAGGTGCGTGTTCTTCGGGCCCTCCACGCTGGTGACACACCAGCCCGTTGAGGCTTCACCGAATCTCCCCGTATATGAATTATATAAAGGTCATGGAAAGTAAAGGGCCGATTACCAGGAGCGGTCAATTGACTGTGAGTGTGATCACACAACAAGAACCGCATTCCGCTGACCTGCACAGATAAATCAAGCCACCGAGCTCACACGCATAAAACAGGGCATTCACAGAAACGCCACCCACCCCGGAACATCCGGACGCACACACGCGCAGTACACAGACAGGATACGATCGACGGCGCACGGAAGACGTGCAGCACCCCGACTCACGGCCGACCCAATTCTGCTCAGCCGTCGGCGCCCGCAGCGCCTGCGCTCCCACCCGCAGGCGTCGGCCAGTCGTTTGAACCGCTACAAACTCCGCTGCGATCGCTCACCTCAAGAAAGGTTCCTTTCCACGCAGCACCCAGCGGGTGGTGTCGTCCGGGCGGTAGGCGATGTAGTAGGAGATCTCTGCCGGCCGGCTGATACTGCGGCGGGCGAGGGCCCAGTGGTGGCGATCGGGTCGATGCCGGGGGCCGGACCTCAATGCATGCCCAGTCGTAGATCCGGGGGCTATGAGCCCCGGCGCCGCATGATCGGCGCTTCCACTTCTGGCGTGGGAGCCTGGTGAACAAGTCGTGGACGGGGGGTGGTCGCCGAGCGGGACGATGGTGTCGTGCCCATGACATGAAGACGTCGGCCTGCTCCAGCTCGAAGCGCCAGCCCTTGCTGAAGCCGTAGGCGGCATCCGCGGTCAGCCACTGAAACGGGATCCGGTCTGTGAAGGCGACGGACCATCGCCTTGACCATGACCCTTTGTCTCGAAGGCGACGTCGTCACCGGTGCCGGCCCGGCGGCACCGCGCGCGGTCCTCTCAGGACGTGGGCAGATACAGCCGTCGGTCGATCAGCGTCCGTCCACGCAGAGTCGCGTTAGGCGAGGAGAACTCCGATCTGGCAGTTTTCCGTCCGACCGGCCGTGCCGGAGTACCGCTGCTGAACTTCGGCCGACCGCAGTCCCTTCTTCAGGAAGCCCGTGTCGTCCACGACCAGGACAGCCTCTGGTCAGCAAGGTGCTCGACGACGTAGTCGCGCACCTCGCGGCAGCGAGGCCGGCCTCTTGGAGGCCAGGACTCTCGGCCTGCCCTGCCCGGCCTTGCGCCAGCGCTGCACCGACCGGACGCTGACCTGCAGGTCGTGCGCGATGACCGCGTTCTCGTCGCCCTGCTGGAACTGCTCGGCCGCCTCCATCCGCAGCTTCTCGCGGAAGGCTCGCCGCTCGTCGGTCAGCCCGCTCCGCTGCGTATCTCATACACGCGGCATTCTGCAGGAATCACCGGCCGTCGGCACCCGCCTACACCAAGCTTTGAAGGTTAGTAACATCGGCTTGGTGGATATCATTTGAGGGCCTTCACGGCGTCATCTCTGGACAGCTCGAGCAGTGACTCCTCGGAGTAGTCCTGAATGTCGCTGATGTAGGGCGGGATACCGGGGCGGCGTGTACAGAAGGTGACATTGGCCGTGAGGGTGTCGTCCGACAGGCCGCCCTCCGACAGGGAAATGTACCCCAGGAGTGGGTGCTCGCTTTCCGCAGGGGCAGCCTGCAAGGCCAGGCAGGCGTAAGCGATTGAGCGCCGCAGGAGCCGATTCTGCCTTTCGGGTCCTGAAGCGGGAAGGTCGTAGTCCATCATGCCGCGCCCGTTCACTGTGGCTTCGAAGTGAACAATATCCTCGAATTCTCCAGCGGTGGATCCGTGGTATCCCGCCTGCAACGCGGAGAGCAGGTAGGCGCCGTTTTCGTCCACGGTCCAGCCTTCCTCCGCGATCGCACGATATGCGGCAGGAACATCGTCCGGAAGGACTGAGTACAGCTCGGCACCGGCAAGGCCGAGCATTCTCTCGTTCATTCTCATCGCTAATCCTCTCCCAGAACCCTGAGCCCCTTGCGGACACCCGCTTCGAAACCAGAAATCTTGCTGACTTCCCGTTCAACCGAGCGCGGCAATCCGTCGAACTTCCCTTCGTCGAAATTGTACTGATACTTCGCAGTGGGGTTGCTCTGGTCCTGGAAATGCAACTGCCCGGCCCGCTGCCCTGGATTCGGATTCTCCACGTCGATCCGGTACGGCCCGTGGTTCCACATGGTCTTGCTTGTCACCTGGGTCCCATTGGCTCCGATCATGCCGCTCGGCGGACGTTCCTTGATCCCGTACAACTCGCGCATCTCGTCGATCCGCCGCTGCACCGCGTCGGGGTGGTAGGGATCGTTCTTGAAAGCGGGCTGGGAGGTGTATCCCTCCGGCGGCTCGCACTTCAGCCCGAGCGGGTCGGCCCACATATGGGGATTGGGCACGTAGGCGGCCGGGTTGGGCGCGGGGACGAGTCCGAGGGGGTCGGGGGTGACGTAGCGGGCGGTTTCGGGGTCGTAGTGACGGAAGTAGTTGTAGTGAAGGCCGGTTTCGGGGTCGTAGTACTGGCCGGGGAAACGCAGCGGCGTGTATGCCGTGCTGTTCTTCGCCCAGGTGGTGCTGCCCCACAGGGTGGCACGGGTGCGCCAGACGATCTCTCCCCGCTCGTCGAGGAGTTCGCTGGGGGCGCCGACGAGGTCGGTGATGATGGCGAAGAAGCGGGAGTCGATCTCCTGCTGGGGTGCGTCGCCCGCGACGATGCGTTCGGTCTGCGTGACCGGCCGTAGGCCCTGGTGGTCCCAGGTGAGGGTGACCTGGTGGGGAAGGTCGTGGGATGTGGTGGTCTGCTCGCACAGAACCGTGCCGTCCCAGGTGAAGTCGACTCGTTCGACGAGGGTTTCGCCGTCGTCGGCGAGGCGGAGTTTGGCGGTGCGCCGGCCCAGCGGATCGTAGGTGTAGCGCCAGCGGGTGTCGTCCGGGGTGGTCACGGAGGTCAGGCGGTCTTCGGCGTCCCAGGTGTAGCGCCAGCTGTCGGGTTTGCGGGACAGGTGGGTCTTCTGGCGCAGGGTGATGCGGCCGAGGGCGTCGTATTCGTAGCGGACCCGGCCGGCGCGGGTGAGGCTGGTACCCGTGTATGTGCGCTTGCCGATCGCTTCCTGGCCGGGGTGACCTGCCGGCCAGGAGGCCGAGGTCTGGTTGCCCGCCGCGTCGTAGGCGTAGGTCTCGGCCCAGTTCACCGCATGAACGGCCGTCACCCGGCCGGTCACGTCCAGATCGAAGCGGCGCGTGCCCGAGAGTTGGTCCTCGATGCCGATCAGGTGACCGTCGGCGCGGTATGTGTACTGGCGGTGCTGCGTCCTGCGACCGGCCGGACCCAGTACGGACTGGGATGTCAGGCGGCCGAGGGCGTCGAAGGAGTGCTCCAGGGTGATGTGGCCCATGCGGCGGCCAAGCTCGCGGCCCGCCTCGTCGTAGACGAAGTCGATGCTCCGGCCGGAGCCGGTCATGCTGGTGCGGCGCCCGGCCGCGTCGTAGGACCAGGTCGTGGTGGCGCCGCCGGGGGTGGTGCGGCTGGTAGGGCGACCGAGCTCGTCGTAGGCGTAGGTCAGTGCCCGGCCGTTGACCGCTTCCGAAACCGTACGACCCTGGCGGTCGCGCAGGATGGTGAGCGTGGTGCCGTCCGGATCGGTGGCCTGCGCCAGCTGGTCGGTGAAGTCGTAGGCGTACGTCGTGATCTGCCCGGCGGCGTCCTTGCGCACTATCTGGCCCAGTTCGTTGCGCTCGAAGGCGATCGTCTGGCCGAGGGCGTTGGTGCGCGAGGCCAGGCGGCCTGCGGAGTCGTACGCGTAGGTGAGGGTTCGGTTGTCGAAGTCCGTCTCCGCGACCAGCCGCCCGGCCGCGTCATGTGCGTAGTTCCAGGTGAAGCCCTGGGGGTTGGTGACCTGGTACAGGCGTAGCTCGGTGTCGTGCTCGAACTCGTAGCGTGCCCCGTCCGGGCCAGTACGGGCGGTGGGCAGGTCGAAGTGCGTGTATTCGAACAGACTCACGCCCCCGACCGGGTCGGTGTGGCTGGTGCAGTTGCCCTCACCGTCGTATGTCCACGACTCACTCGTGCCGTCGGGAGCTGTGCGCCGGGACAGGCGGCCCTCCACTGTCCACTCCAGACGTGTGGTGGCGCCGGTTGGATCGGTGATCGCAGCGGTGCGGCCGAAGGCGTCGCGCTCGTATCGCGTCACCGCGCCCTGGGGGTCGGTGACCGTCAACGGCAGTCCGGCCCGGTCGCAGACGATTCCGGTGGTGTGGCCGAGGGGATCAGTCATCGACGTGAGACGACCACCCTCGTCGTAGCCGAAGCGGGTGGTCTGACCGGACGGGTCGGTGACCGAGGTGAGGTTGCCGCGTTCGTCGAAGGTCTGCCGGGTGACCGTGCCATCCGGATTGACCAGTTTCACCGGCAGGCCGAGGGCGTTGTACTCGGCCCGTGCCTCGCGGCCGTCCGGGCGGGTCGCTGTGACCAGGTTGCCTGCGTCGTCGTAGCGGAACGAGGTCGTATGCCCGAGGGGGTCGGTCTGGGACAGCAGCCTGTTGTAACGGTCGCGCTGGTAGCGGGTGACCGCGCCGAGTGCGTCCATCTCAGCGATCACCTGGCAGCGCCGGTTGATCAGGTAGTGGGTGGTGTGACCGTACGAATCCGTGACGGTCGTCGTGTGTTCGCCGGCGTCGGGGGCAACTGCCCCGTAGGCGAAGGTTGAGCGCAGGTGGCCCGCGGCGCCCGACTGGTGGGTGCAGCGGTCCTCTTCGTCGTAGGCGTAGCTGAAGTGGCTGTCGTTGGTGTCGGTCCAGGAGGTGATGCGACCCAGTTCGTCGCACACGTACTGAAGGGGGCGGCCGGAGGAGTTGACGACCTCGGTGAGGTGGCCGTCGGTGTAGCCGTAGCGGATCAGTTCCTGGTCCCCGCCGTCCTCGGCCGCGCCGGCCAGGTGCAGTGCGGTGACGCGGCCGGCCTCGGTGGATATGCGGAGGCGATGGCCGCCGCTGTGGGTGAGAGACCGGGGTGCGCCGTCGGCGTCGTACTCGAACGTGATCCAGTTGCCGTTGCGGTCGTCGAGCTGCTCCAGCACCGCCAGAGTGTCGGAGCGGTCGGTGAAGTGCCGTATGTGGCCCGACTTCTGGTCTGTCAGCGTGTAGCCGCCGTCCGTGCGGTCGAGTGGCCATCGCGGGCCGTGGCTGGGCAGGGTGGGCACGCCGGGGGCCGGGTGTGGGTAGGCGAGCACCAGGCCGTCCTCGCCGACGAGGACAACACCCGCCGCGTCGATCTCCAGGCGCTGTTCGAGCGTTGAGGACCAGGTGGGGCCGAACCAGCCACCCAGCCGGTACGACGACTCGAACTGGCGCTTGACGACCACAGGCAACTGCCCCGGAAGCGAGACGTCGGTCTGTGGCAGCACCATCCGACCGGTCGCGACATCGACGGGGTCCTTCTCGCAGATCTTTGCGCCCGGCTGCCGCGACACGTTCTCGGCCCCGTCCTCCACCGCGTTCCGCGCGGTCTTGCGCAGCCCCTGCTCCGCAACCCCCTCCATGCCCTCCTTCAGCGCGAGCCGCATCCCGCCGCGGGCCAGTCCCGCGCCCTTGGTGCCGATGAGTTCCGGGATGAGGCGGCCGACGAACTCCGAGGGGTCCTTCTTGAAGCCCTCCACGGCGGCCTGGACGACCCGTTCGGGGTGGGAGGCGGTGGAGACCAGGCCGGCCAGCGTCATGTTGACGTTCTGCAGGTACGCGGCCGGGTGAGTGAGGTTGTACGGGTCCATGGGATTCAGGCCACGGGCGAAGTTCAGCAGCCCGGCCGTGCCCTTGAGAGCGCCGCCAACCACGTGGGTGAGTTCGGTGTTGGCGGCCTGGTAGCCGTCCGTGAAGTCGTTGCCGAGGCGCTCCAGCGGCGGGGGCTCGGCGGGTGCGTGCGCGAGGGCCGCCTTCACCTTGCCCTGCGCCTCGGAGGCGGCCGTGTTGCGCTGCTTGCGGGCCTCTGCGAGCTTCTCGGCGGCCGCCTTGACGTCGGCCTTGCCGGGGTCCTTGAACGGCTCGGGCTTGGGGCCCGGGTCCTCGTTCGCCTTGATCTTGGCGTTGTAGGCGTCGACCTTCTTGTTGTACGCGTCGACGGCGTCCTTGGACGCCTTCACGCCCTTCTTGTAGAGCTCCACGGCCTCCTTGGCCTGGGCTTGCGCCCACTTGACGGTGCCCGCGTACGACTCCAGCGCCCCCGCCGCCGATGAGCAGGCTTCGGATGCCTGTGCCCACTTGGTGGGATGGACGCCGAACTTCTTACGGAACGCGTCGCCGCCCTCGCCCTGCCAGCCGGAGGAGTCGACCTTCTTCAGCCCCGAACTCACCTTGTCGAAGGCGCCGTGGAAGTCCCGCAGGTGCTTGGCACTCTCACGGATCTTGTCCGGATCGCCGTGGACGAGCTCGTTGGCCTCCTCGGTCTGGCCGAGCTGCTGCTCGCCGGGCGTGGCGCCCAGGTCCGAGGCGACCTCGTCACCCCAGTCCTCCACACTGTCGGCCCAGTCGTGCGCACCGACCTTGTCCAGGCCCTCGCCCACCTTGTCCGTGGCCCAGTCGACGCCCTCGCCGAGCTTCTTCTTGCCCGCGTCGTAGAGGTCCTCCGCGCCGCCCAGGAGCGAGTTGGTTACGTCTCCGAGTCCCATCAGCCCTCACCGCCCTGCTCGGCGGCCTTGGCGCGGGCCTCGGGAGAGGGGCCGAAGGTGTCGTCCAGGTACTGGTTGTACTCGTCGTCCGACACCCCGAACGCGCCGTGCAAATCTTCCGGGTTCAGGCCCGGCACCGGGCCGATGGTGTGCGAGGTCATCACGTCCCGGCCCGCGTCCTTCCAGGCCTGCCCGCTGTTGGCCATGGCCTGGTCGAAGGAGGCCTTGCTGTAGTCCACGTTGCCGCCGTACACCCCTGACGTGGCGATGTCGCCCCAGCCCATCTTCTCCACCTGCTCCTCGGAGGCGTACGGATTGCCGATGGCCGCGTTGGTGACGACCTTGAAGGTGCCCTCGACGTACTCGTCGGTCTCGTAGTATGTGCCGGCCGCCAGACTCGTCTTCTCGGCGAACCCGTTGCCCTCGTTGATCAGCGACCGCACGCCCCACTCCCAGCGCTCGCAGAACGACGTGAACTCACCCGTCAGCCCGTCATGGCCCAGTTCCAGCCCGGACAGGGCAATGTCGCCGAAGCCGCGCCCGGCCCCGGCCTCGCCCACCATGCCCAGCTCCTTCAACTCGCCCAGCGCCTCGGTCAGACCCTTGGCGATCAGCGCCAGCCCCTCGGTCTTCAGATCCTTGCCCTCACCGCTCACGCCGCGCCCCCCGCGTCCCTGCCAACGTCGATGTCGAAGTCAAGTGCCGCCTCGTCCGGCACGATCCCGCACACCGGCGGGAGCACCATGCCCTCCTCGCCGTCCGCGCAGTCCAGTGCCACCCCGCAGGGCACCCCGACCGCGGGCACCGCCACATCCAGCAGACGCGCGCCGAGGATCGTCTGGTACGTCCACTCACGCGCCGCCTCGCCGCGTGCCACCGCGTAACGGACCAACGCCTGCTCGTCCGAGAAGGCCAGGATGAAACGGATGCCGCCCAAGTCCGCAGTCATCAAGCCGCGTTCCTCGTCCGGGCCGGGGCCGTCGCCGAGCGGAACAAGCACGGGGGTACGGCGGAACTCGCCGAGCAGCGCCGCGAACTCCCGCCTCCGTGCCGCTATTTCGGGCAACTCGCGTGCGGCTTCACGCAGAGGCTCTAGAGCGGGCGGATGTTCTCCCTGCTGCGTATCCCGCTGCTCACGCGAAGACGTCACCGGCTCAGGAGCGGCCGACGCGTCAGTCATATCCGCGTAGTCCGCAAGTCGCGACCGTGGAACCCTCTGCGGCCCGTCGACCGCTCCCCCGTGCTCAGACATACAGCACATCATCACCACTGCACACGGCACGCCGCAAACGCCAGCCGGTGCAACCGTCGCTCTCATGTCAGCCCTGCAAGCAGGTGACGGACCGTCATGCGGACGCACGACGTCACGCTGAGCCAGCCAACCGTTCCGTGCGACATCGTCCTGCCGGCACCTCCAAGATCGGCGGGTGCGGCGAAGGGCCGTACGCGCGTGTACCGGTGCTGTCGGTAGCACTCCCCCTGGCCACGTTCAGCCTGTCCTGAGGGATGTCGGGTCACGACCGGTCCGCACGGTCGATCTCGTTCAGGTTGGCCGTGTAGACCTCCTCGCCGCTACGGTCCTGTCGGTTCCGGCATTCCTCAAGAGCCTGGCGTGTCCACCTCCGGGCCCGGTCGAGGTCGCCCGAGCGGAAGTAGTTCAGACCCAGCAGGCCGTAGATCTTGCCACTGTACCCGCGGGCCTGCGACTGCGGCGGGGAGGCAGCCAGTTCGTCGCGGAGGCGGTGCAGGATCCGAATACTGTCCGTGAACCGAGCGCGGTCACTGAGCCGCTGCGCGTACGTGATCGTCTCCCGGCAGGCGGCGAGTCGCCGCCCGTCGGGAGTGCCCCGGCGGACTTCGCGAGCGGTGAGAAGAGAATCGAGTACGCCTCTCGTGCTCCCTTCGCCCTGTCCCGCGCGCAGGGCGAAGTCGTATGCGCGACGGGCATGTTCGATCGCCGTGTCGAGGTCGTCCCTCCTGACCGCGCATTGGGCGAGAAGGCTGTGAATGTCTGCCGTCCAGTCGCTGCCCCCCACACAGTCGGCGAGCAGCTCGCGTAACACCGCCTCGCTGGCTTCGAACTCCCCGTCCTCCGCAAGTATTTGCGCCTGATGCCGCTGCTCGATTATGTTGCCCGGCTCGCCCGCGCCCGATAGTCGGCGCAGCGCGTCGGGGTGCCCCAGGGCATCCAGTTCCGCGGCGATTCTCCAGAGTATGCCCATGTAGGGGAGGTAGGAGTCCGGATTGCTGCGAATGGCGTCGTGCAGGGCATCGGGCGCCCGCAGCCACTCTTCCCGGCGGGCGTCCAATTCGGCGGCATGCTGCCGGCACAACGTACGGAACCGTTCGTGGTCCTCCGCCTGCTCGGCTGAGCTCAGGGCGCGAAGCACCTGACCGAGTTCGCCCCCTATGTGCTCCCCCACTGGCGACGCGCTCATACGACAGGAGCCTCTGGCTGGAGGAGATAGCGGTACAGGTGCATCTGGAGTAGCCCTGCCGAGTGCTCAGGCAGCGTGTCCCACCCGGTCAGGAGAGCGCTGATCGGTTCCCTGGATGTCATGTCGCCGACGACCTGCCTGACGTTCGTGCCGTACTCGTCAAGGGATACGGTGACGACTGGTATCCGTGCCTCGTACAGCAGCCGACACAACGCCCAGCCGACGTCGTTGTGCACGAGCCCGGATTTGCCCACCACGGCCCACGCCTCGACTCGCACCGGCCGTAGCCGCAACCGGCCGTCGACGAGCCAGCCCACCGGGACCGGATCCACCGCGATCCAGCTGCCCGAGACGACGCTCGCCCCCAGCAGCCACTCCAGCTCCTCGTGCTCCCGCTGTACCCAGGAGGAGATGAGGACGGCCTCGCTCTCGCATTCCGCGACGACCGCGACATGGCAGCGCGGCCCCCGCACCGGCAGACCCGCTGTGCGCCAGTACGGGGGCACCTCGGGTGCCCGGTCGCCATAGCGGCGCTCCCGGGCAAATCCGGCAAGGTCGATCGCGCCCGCCCCATGGACCGTCCCGACCGGCCGTAGACACCGGTCGGGATCGCCCGTGAAGAACCCTTCGTAGTCCGGCGACGGCACGAGGGCCCGGCCCTCGCTCATCTCGGGAAACGGGAACACGCCGGTGACCAGGGCGTTCCCACTGGAGCGGCCGTTCGGGAAAGCCACGCCGAGCAGACTGTCGTAGATGTATGAAAGGTCGCCCGGGTCCGTCATGGACAGGCCCAGACGACTCAGACACTCCTCGCGGGTCTGCTGCCGGAACACCTCGGTGTCCAGCAGGCCACGCCAGATGACGAGTTGCCGGTCCAGCACCAGCCGTTGCAGCCTCTCGGCCTCGGTGTCGGGCTCCGTCCCTCCCGACCAGAGCGCGCCCGCACGGCCGTCGGGCGTAAGTGACCCCAATACGTCGGGGCGGCCATCGGATGCGAAGAGGAGCGCCGTCGCTGCCTCCAGGCTGCACCAGGCCCGGCCCAGGTAGTCGTTGATGTCGTCAAGAACCACCAGGGTACGGGCCGCGCCCTGGAGGAACGTCAGCGTCTTGAGGGTCTGCTCGAAGAGGAGCTGTTCCTCGGGGGTACGTGGCGCCTGAGGTATGCAGCTGTAGTCGTACCAGAGCTGGATCCGGGCCAGCAGCGGCTGCAGTCCGGGCAATTCGCCGAGCAGAGCCCGCAGCCGCACCAGCCCGATGTCGTCGTCGCCGACGCGTACTGCCTCCGGCCTGGCCGTGTCCGCGTCGAGGCGCTCCACCTCAACGGCGACAGCAGCCAGTCCGGCCTCGTCTAGAACCTCCCGCAGGACCTGTACGACCAGACACTCGACCAGGTCCGAACCCGCCGCCCCGATCGCCACGTTCAACGAACGCACCATCCGACGAGGTCTGTGCAGTCCACGGCGGCGGGCCACCCGTACCGCCTCGCACAGCGCGTCGAACAGGTGCCAGGCGACCAGACGGGCCTGCCTGCCGTCCGGGTCGGGGCGGTCCTCGTTCAGCCAGCGATGCGAGACGAACACGTGCTGGCAATCGAACCGGACACCGCGCGTGAGTGCCGGCGCCGCCTCCCGCATCTCCGGGAAACGCCCGGCGCGGATCAGCTGGTCCAGCGGGAGCCAGCAGGAGCCGGACAGCTCACGCCGGACCAGTTCCGTGGGCTGCGACCGTACGTCCTGCGGCTCGGCGAGCTTTTCCAGCGCCCGGGTCGGAGCCGCGACCGGAAACCTTCCCTTGACCTCGTGGCCGGGTACCGACAGCACCTGCAGCAGACCCCCCGCGAAACGGTATGCGGAGCGTCCTGCCGGCAGTTCGAGGCCCCGGTGCGCCAGGTAATCGAGCTGACCAGCGAGCCGGGCCACGTCCTCCGGCAGCCGCAGCCGCCGGAGCCGCTGCTCACGCACAGCGAGTCCGGCCAGGGTCTCGATATGAGTCAGCCCATCCTCCGGGCAGGCGCACCGATACCGGTAGGCGATGTCGTCGTACTTCTGCGAGTCACCACCTCTGGCATACGCTCGCGCCCTCGCAGCCGTCTGCCCCGCCCGCCGGTGGTACAGCAACCGGGGATGCCTGCGCAGATGCTCCGGGGCGATCGCGAGCAGATCGTCGAGTTCGCCCGAGCCTCCGTCATCCAAGCAACTCACCCTCTTCTTCTCGAAGTTATGTCCAATCCTGCCGCAACGCACGTACCGTTTGCGGAGGTTTGGCCGCAGCCTTGACGACGGGAAGATGGCTTTATGGCCGAGATCAGTGATTCATTGTGGAACGAGGACATCGGTGTTAATAACTACGCCGAAGCAGCCGCCCCGTACCAGGCTGCGGTCTTCGAGCAGTACAAGCTGTGCGTGGAGATGGCCGACCGGGTCAGCGCCCGCCGCAACCTCGCCAATACCTTCTTCCTCACCCTGCACAGCGCCCTGCTCGCCTTCCTCGGCGCCTGGCTGTCCCGGGAGCACCGCGCCGGGCCCCCGTTCCTTCTGCTCATGGCGGTGCTCGTCGTCCTGGTAGGCATGTGCGTCACCTGGTGGTTCACAGTCCGCTCCTACCACCAACTGAATCGAGGGAAGTTCGCGGTGATCGGCGCGTTGGAGGAGCGGCTGCCGGCCCGGGCCTTCGTGGCCGCCGAGTGGCAGGTGCTCGCCGAGGGCCGCAACTGGCGCGTCTACCTGCCGCTGAACCGGGTTGAGCGCTGGATCCCACTCCTCTTCGCCGTCACTTATGTTCTCGGCTTCGTCTTCGCCGTCTGACCCACCCGGACGAACCGTGCACGGCAGACCGGATAAAGTGACTGGCGAATCGCTGCGTCCCGAAGGGGGCTCTCGAATGGCCACGATCGCCGTCACCGGGCACATGGACCTGGCCGACGATGCAACCGGCGCCGTGCGAGCGGCCCTGCGCGAGCTGCTGGCGGGCCTGCACGACGACATGCTCGTCGGCCGCTCGTGCCTGGCCCGCGGTGCCGACACCATCTTCGCCGAGGAAGTGCTCGCCCTCGGCGGCCGCCTGTCAGCGATCATCCCTTCTCATGACTACCGCGAGGCAGTGGTCCGCCCGGTGGACCGACCCGACTTCGACGCCCTGAGCGAGGCCGCCGAGGAAGTGGTGGTCATGCCGTACGAGCACGCAAACCGGGCCGCCTACGAGGCCGCCAACCTGCGCCTGCTCCAGGGTGCGGACCGCCTGATCGCGGTCTGGGACGGCAGCGTCCCCACGGGCCGAGGTGGAGGAACGGCTGACACCGTTGCCGCGGCCCGTTCGGCAGGCCTGACCATCAACGTGGTGTGGCCACCGGAGGCGAAGAGATCGGGCGTGTGACGTGGACCTGGAGACATGGCAAAGGCCCCGGCGCCTGAACTTGGGTTCTAGGAGTCGTCGCAACGCCCCAGCTGAAGGGGTGCGATGGAGTTCGAAGTGTTCGGGCTTGCGCTCGTAGCGGTGGTGGAGTCGCCGACAGCCGGACAGCCAGGACACGGTTCGCTCCACGACCCAGCGGTGCTGTCCCAGTCGTTGGGAGGACTCGATGCCCTTGCGGACGGAACACAGGCCGCCGGCCAGGCCGCAGGGGCAGCGGGGGTGGTGAGATCGAGGCGACGCGTCAGCAGGAAGTCTGCACCGGGCAGGTCGTGGCGGTGAGGTGGGCTATCGGGGACGCCAGGTGCGTACTTCCAGGTGGAGGATGTGCGCGTCCGGGTGGATGCGTCCTGTTTCTACGAGCCACTGGTGGATGGCGGCGGTGACGTCTCCGCCTGTGGCGTCGACTCGGCGGGCGATGTCCGTGGCGTCGAAGCCCCCGGTCTGGGCCGAGCCGTAGGAGCGTTCTTCGGAGTGGTCGGTGCGTTGGATGACGCTGCGGCGGATGCCGGGTGAGTCGGTGCGGCTGCCGGAGGGGTGAACGTAGCCGGTTTTGGCGAGGCGGACGGTGAAGGCCAGGCGCAGGCCCTGTCGGGCGGCTCCGGCGATCAGGGGGCGTAGGCGGGTGGATCCGGAGGCGATGGCCTGGGCGGCGACGCGGCCGGTGCCGGTGCCGGTGGGGGTGATCAGGACGGCTTTGCCGCGCACGCGGGCGCGGGTGCCTGAGGCGGTGGTGCGGCGGGTGATGCGGCGGGCGGCGATGGCGGTGAGTTCGGGCAGGTCGGTGATGCCGCCCGCTTCGATGGCGGTGAGGACTTCGCGGAGGGCGGGGACGAAGGCTGCGCCTTTGTTCTTGGTGTAGAACTGCGAGACCAAGGAGGGGTCCCGGTCGATGATGCGGGCGATGTCGCGTTTGGTGTAGCCGGCCCGCTGGAGCCGGTCGGCAAGTTGTGCCGCCTCGTTCAGGGCGTTGTGGCGTGTGGCCTGGCGTCGGCGGCGGGGTGGCATCAGGCCATCTCCGGCGCACCCCACGGTGGGTCTTGCCGGTGAGCTCGCCGCACACCCCCTCTCACGTGCGCTGCGGCCTCACGGCCGCCAGACCGTAGTCGGACCTCTACGGCCACCGCGTGGCCCGGCCCCCATCCCACTCACGAAGAAAAAGGGGACACCATCATGTCCGAGCGCACGCAGCCCACTAGTGACAACTCCTCCGAAGAGGGCATCACCGTCCCGCTAACCCGACTTCGTGCTTCAGGCGTCCTCTGCCTGTCCGACCGGGACAGCGCCGGGCAGTATGTGACACTGCCACTCGCCGACAGCTCGGAAGTGACTTTCAGCGGCACCACCGCAGACGGCATCGCGGTCCGCCTCCACCACCGATCCACGCCCACGGCAGCTGGCAGGCGAGCTGGAACGACGGCGGTGACGTGTACGAACTCTTCTACAACTCCGCCGACCAGCAACTGCCCTACCAACGGGACACCGAAGCGCTCCTGACCGCCATCCTCGCCCGCGTCAATCAGCACGGCGGCAGCGCCACAACCCACCGCCAGCACTGACCCCTCCTGCCCGGCCTCGCGCCCCGCACCCAGCGGTGCGGGGCCGTTTCCGTCGCTGCAAGCGCCTGCAGCACCACACGACATGCGACGGGCGAGCCCACCCCTTCCGGCCCAGCGGCTCGCCGCCGTCGCCCGATTCGTCGCCGTGGGGCAGGCAGCTTGGCGGAGCGCCACTGGATGGGACGGCCGAGGACGCATCTTCGTCGCCCGCAGAGCCAGCTCAGCGTCGCCGCACCAGCCCGACTGAAGCTATGAGCCCATAGGGCCCGTGCCATGGTTCGAAGTCCGTGGTCGTGCCGGAGGGACTGGACCCAAGGTGGCTCACGACGACCGGCGCCGATCAGACTCCGGACACCGCCGAGACCACTCCGTACGACCTCGACGGGGCCGCGCGGGTCGTCACCGGTTGCGCGGTGGCCATCGCCGAGACCGGCACGATCGTGCTCGACGGCGGCCCCGATCAGGGCCGGCGCCGCATCACACTCGTCCCCGACCATCACATCTGTGTCGTCAGGGTTCCGGACCAGGTCGTGCCCTCCGTGCCCCCGGGCGCTCGAACGCCTCGACCCGACCCGCCCGCTGACCTGGATCTCAGCCCCTTCCGTGACCCGACATCGAACTGGACCGGGTCGAGGGCGTGCACGGCCCGCGCACCCTGGAAGTGGTGCTGGTAAGTGCCATCGAGCTCGAGGCTTGTATCCTGAACGCATTCGGCGATCGGACGATCACGGGTACGGGCATGCGGGAACGGGGCGCGCGTCCAAGGGCGGGAGCGCGGGGACTTAGATGAGTGACGCACATCCGATACGCAGCCGCAGGCCAGGCCTCTCGGTCGGCGCGCGCATCATCGCCGGGGTCGTCCTCGCCGCGATCGGGGCCGTCGGCGCCTGGCTCCAGCACGACGCCCCCGGCCGGAGCACGGAGCCGCGTACGGAGTTCACCGCGAACAACCCGCCCGCCGGTCTGCCCACCGCGCTCACCACCGGCCAGCACCTCCACTGGTCCCGCTGCACCTCACCGCCCACCGCGCGCACGGGCTACGACTGCGCCACCATCAAGGCCCCCCTCGACTATCGGAAACCGGACGGCAGAACGATCGACGTCGCCCTGATCCGCCGCAAGGCCACCGGGCCGAACGCCCGGCGCATCGGCTCGCTCGTCCTCAACTTCGGCGGCCCCGGCGTGTCCGGCGTGAGCGGACTGCCTAAACGCCTCAACCAGTACGAGCCGCTCCTCGACCGCTACGACCTGGTCTCCTTCGACCCGCGCGGCGTCGGCGCGACCATCCCCGTGCGATGCGGAAAGACCGCGGACGACACCGGCCACGACGGGGCCGACGCCTGCGCCGAGCACTCCGGAGCGATCCTCCCGTACATCGGCACCTCGCACACCGCGCGCGACCTCGACCTGATGCGCTACCTCCTCGGCGACGAGCGGCTGCACTACTTCGGCGTCTCGTACGGAACGGCGCTCGGCGCGGTCTACGCCCACCTGTACCCATCGCACGTCGGACGGCTCGTCCTCGAAGCGTCCGTCGATCCGACCGAGGACCTCGACGAGGAGCAGGTGTCGCAGGTCAAGGCGGTCCAGGCGGCGTTCGACCGGTTCGCCGCGCACTGCGCGGCCCGTATCCGTCACTGCCCGACCGGCGACGGGCCCGAGGAGGCCGCGCGGCGCATGGCGCGCCTGGCCGACCGCCTGGAGAAGAAGCCGGCCCCGGCCGGCGCCGGAAGGAACCTCGACGCCGACGACCTCGCGTACGCCATCAGCGACCATCTCCGCCTCGGCACGGACGGCTGGACGCCGCTCGCCAAGGCCCTCACCGCGCTGATCGACCACAACGACGGCCGTCCGCTGAGCAAGAGCGCCGACGACATCGGCTCCGCCGACCGCGCGGCGACCCTGCGCGACAACAGCCGCGCCGCCCTGGTCGCGATCACCTGCGCGGACTCCAGCCTACGCCCCGGCTTCGAACGCCTCGCCCGGGACAAGGCCCGCGTCAAAGCCGCCTCACCTGTCTTCGGCACAGCCTGGTCCACCGGCGTCTACCTCTGCTACGACTGGCCGTTCGACGGCGAGCACGCCACCCTCCAGGTGGACGCGGACGGCGCGGCCCCCGTCCTGGTGGTCGGCGGCGCCGGCGACCCGGTCACCCCCTACCCCGGCGCCCGCCACATGGCCCGCGCCCTGGGCGACGGCGTCGGCGTCCTCCTGACGGCCCGGGAGGAGGGCCATGGCACATACCCGCAGAACCGCTGCGTCACGGAGAAGGTCGACCACTACCTCCGCACGGGCCGCACCCCGGCTCCGGGGACGGTGTGCCGGGGCAGCATGTCCTGAGGCTATGTTCCTGGCGGCTGAGTACGTATCCCTCGGTCAGGGCTGGCGTTCTGCGAGGTGCCGTTGAAGATCAAGGTGGCGGAACTGGTACACCGCGCCGACTTGCCGGAGTACGCCTCTCTGTTCATGTGCGTCGGCGAGGAATCTCATGAGTTGCCAGGGCACACGTCCGAGGATCGCCAGGCTGACGCGCGCTACCAGGTAGATCGCCCATACAGCCCTGGAGAGCCCGCTCCAGCTCCCGACCGCCAGCCCCGCGAAGAGTCCCCCAAAGCAGCCAAACCAGAACAGATGCGCTCTTGCCATCCAGATCCCGAACGTGATCCCGAATACGATCCCGGCCGCCACTCCACCTACAAGCGTGATGATCCAGAAAGTATGGCGGTCTCGAGCCAGAACCGCGCGCGGCCCCACTGCCTTGGCGAGGTCCGGCTGTTCCGACGTGAGCCCGGCCCAGAGCCCGAGCACAGGCCCGAGTGTGAGTCCGACGAAGAGTCCAAAGGGGATCGCCGTTCGGAAGCCGTACATGAACCCGGTCGCAAACCAGGCTACGAGCCCGAGCATGAGTCCGGCCGCGAACCAGACGTATCCTCGTCGGCTCCAGCGGATCCCCGCCCGTGGGCCCTTGTCCTGTGCGGTCGAGGCAAGCCAGGCCGTCACCGCTCCGAGTCCGACCGTGAACAAGAGTTGAGTCACAAATACGGCCGAAGGGCTGATCGAGAGATTGGTCAGGGGCGGGTACAGAGATGACACAAGAGTCAGCGCTAACGCGAACTGAAGCGCGCCGAGAAGCCAGTACAGCAGCACGCATACAAGCCCGATCGCGAGTGCGGTGGTGCGTTTTGGGAGGGCCTTGTGGAGTTGCCACCAGGCGAGGTCGGGGGTGCCATCGAGGTTGTGCTGAAGGTGGTGGGCCAGGAAGGCAAGGAAGTGCTGGGCCTTTTTGGGGTCCCAGCGAGAGGGATGTCGGGGGTGGGGGCGGTAGGCGGCGGGGATGAAGGCGGAGAACAGGTGAGCGTCGACGTCTTCGCGGGTGGGGAAGCGGGACTGGTCGAGGAGTTCGTCGGGATCGGGGATGTGAGTGGAGTCCTCGGCGGGGCGGGGGTTGTAGATGGTGCGGGCCAGGAACAGCCCGAGCGGGGTACTCAGCGCCTGGGAGGCGGGAACGTGAGTGCCCAGTGATGCGGTGATGCGGTTCCAGCGGGCTGCGGCCTGGGTGCCGGGGCCGCCGGCGTCGCGCTCCAGGTACGCGGCCGCTTTTGCGGGATCCAGGGGCAGGAGGCGGATGCCGGCAGCTCCGTTCAGGAGCACGGTGGTCCCCGTTGGTGGGGTTAGGGCGTTACGAAACTCGGCGGTGCGGCTGGAAAGTACCAGTGGCTGTCCGGCTGGTAGTGCCTCGTTGATGGCTTGCAGGGCTCGGGCGCGCATGGCTTCGGGGAGTTCGTCCAGGCCATCGAGGATGGGCAGGATCAGTCGTTGGTCAAGCAGGGCGCGTGCCTGGGTGCTGGGAGTGGGCTCTGGGAGGTTGGCAGGGGCATGTAGAGCGGGGTGGTCTCGGGCGAGTTGGTCGGCCATCCATGCGTACAGGTCCTGCCGCTCCGGGTCCCAAGAGGCCAGGGCGCACAGGACCGGGACAGGGCCGCCGGGCGGGCGGCGTTCGAGCAGGGCCAGAAGGAGGCGGATGAGAAGCATGGTCTTGCCAGTGCCGGGCTCGCCGAGAACCACCAGGCGGCGGGTGGGGACGCGCTCGAAGACCTTGTCGATGTCGGCTCCCTTGCCTGACAGCCCCTCCGAATTGACAGCCCACATCGAGTTGGCTGGGGACTGACCAGGCCAGCCCCCAGCCAACTCCTTCAAGCGCGACCAAGACTCGACCAGATCCGCGTCAGCCGCCTCCCATTCGACCGACAGCGGGAATGGGTCGTTGAGGCGGCGTAGCTGCGCCTCGGCCTCCCACTGCTGGCGCGTCCCCTGAACGAGTTGGTCGGCCATGTCCTCCAGCCGGCCGGGGGCTGGTCCGGTCTTGCCGGGGCGGAGCACGGCGACCACTGTGGTGGGTAGCCCCAGCAGGCCGGTGAACATACCGATCACGGTGCCTGGATCGTTGATTGGATGGCCGCGTGTGTACCACGCCAGGAATGCCACGACCAGGCCCACATACAGCGGTCCAGCCCACTTGGGTACACGTCTCACAAGGTGATCATGCCGGAACCCGGACGACATTCCTGGGATCCGACAGGTCGGTGACGGCAACTTCTGTATCGGTGGAGGCCAATGCATTCATCTCAGCGGCGGTCCACTCTCGAAGAGCTGCTCCAGGTCCGAGCGGAGCTTCGGGGGAGCAGCACGACCGCAGCTCCCGATGCGTCGACGGCGGCTTGCAACACGAACGGCTCCGTTCGGCCGCTGTGAGGACTGGTGGCCGCCACGCTGGGGGCGCCGGACTGATCGCGCTCTTCTGTGCGCACGGCCTGCAGTCCATGGTCGGTGCTGTCTCTCCTGAGCTGATCTGGGATGGAGCCCGACGCCACGGCCTGTGACCTGGGCTCTTCAGCAGGACGTGTGCTGGAGAACCGATAGAGATCTTGGTGTGGGGTAGCCCACGGGTAAATGGTCGACAACCTGGCAGGCAGGAGCGAGTCGCGAGATGAGCTACGCAGCGTCTATCCCCGCCGCCAGTTAGCCACCGCAGCTGGAACCCAAACCGTGGGGCACGTCAACCTGTCACCCAAACCTGCAGCAGACCCTGGAGACGCCTGTCATCCTGCGCATCGCCCCCGCTCCGAGGCAGCAGTTCAGCTCCGAGCGGGAACTGATGCGCAACGAGGCGGCCACCATCCCCTACCTCTCCCCCATCGCCGGCCTCATCCCGCGCGTCCTGTTCGCCGACTGGTCACAGGAGATCACCGGCCGGGACTGGATCGTGCAGAGCCACCTCACCGGTGTGCCCGCCCCCGAGCGTCTCGGTGCCTACCCCCGCGACCTCTGGCCCGGCTTCTTCGCCCAGCTCGGCGAAATCACGGCACGCGTTCACGCCGTCCGCGGCCCGCACTTCGGTCCGGTCGCGGGGCCTGGACATCCCACCTGGAGCGCCGCCGTAATCGCCTCCCTCCACCCATCGCCGACGATCTGGAGCATCTCGGCCTGGACGCAGCCGACGTACGCAAGGCCGCCGACCTCGCCGCAGAACACCACCGTGCCCTCGACGAGATCACCCAACCGCGCCTGCTCACCGGAGACCTGTGGCCCGTTCACTAGGCAAGTCGGTTGTCGGAACCGGGATTGTCGAGTCCCGCAGGCATCCGTACAACGTTGTCCCGGGCGTCGGGCTCGCATGCGTGCTGCCTCGAAGTCAGAAGAGGCCTCGTGGAACGTGGTTGTCAGGAACCTGAGAGTGTGGGGCGTCGACGCTGCGCACCGTCCCTTGTCCACTCGAGGGTGAGGAGGTCACCGTTCATCCCCAGAACAATGAACGGGCCGGAAGCGGCAATGGTGTTCACGGTCAGCGGGACGTGAATTGCCTCGACGCAGGCGTTCGTGGTCAGGTCCCACGCGCGCACGGGGTCGTCGTGGAAGCCACTGGTGACGGCGTGGGGTCGGCCGTCGATGATGGTGCAGGCCAGGGCGCGCACCGCGCCGCTGTCGAGGGTGGCGCGGGCAGGTTGTGACGTGTTCGCGGTCAGATCCCAGATGCGCGTCTCGGCCCTCGCGCCGAAGTTGCCGCCAGTGACGAGGTGAGGGCGCCCGTCGATGACGGTGCACGCCAGCGCGCGCACCCCTCGGCTATGTCCGGTGCGCAGCACCGTGCGCACGGCCTGCCCTGGCTCGGCCGTCAGATCCCACACCCGGACTGTTTCGTCCATGAAGCAGCTGGTGATCGCGTGAGGGCGCCCGTCGATGATGGTGCAGGCCAGGGAGGTGACCCGGTCGGGGTGACCGGTACGGAAGGTGGCGCCTGCGGCCTGCCCTGGCTCGGCCGTCAGATCCCACACGCTCATGGTGGTGCCGCCGCCGGCCACAGCGTGCGGGCGTCCGTCGATGAGTGTGCATGCTATGGCGCTCACCGGGCCAATGCCGGTGTGGAGTGCGGCGCGCGCGAGGTGCGGCGGATTAGCCGTCAGGTCCCACACCTGCATGGTGTCTGACAGGGAATCGCTGGTGAGTGCGTGCGGTCGTCCATCGATGCCGGTGCAGGCCAGCGCGTCCACTGTGCCTCCGGTCCGGACAACGCGCCTGTTGTCCGGACGGTCGGCGGTCAGGTCCCATACGCGCATGGTGTCGTCGGAGCGGTCCGCACCGCCGGACACCGCGTGGGGTCGGCCGTCGATGACGGTGCAGGCCAGCGCGTTGACGACGCCGCTGTGGCCGCTCACTGCAGCCTGGGGCTGCGCATCGACAGTCAGGTCCCATACCCGGGCGCCCCGTCCGCCACCGGAGGTGATGACGTGCGGCCGGCCGCGGACGGGGGTACACACGATCATGCGTACCCCGCCAATGTGGCCGGTCCGCAGTTCGCTGCGCACGGCACCGTTCTCGAGATCCCACACGCGCACAACGTCGGTCAGGTACCCGGCTGTGACGGCGTGCGGGCGCCCGTCGATCTGAAGGCAGTCCAGCGCGACCACTCCGCGGTCTTCATCGACCGCCAGTTCGGCGCGCTTGACGTTCCTCTCGAGATCCCACACGCACAGGGCGCCGTCGCCGAACTCCCCACTTCCGACTGCATGTGGCCTCCCGTCGATGACGGTGCAGGCCAGGACGCGCACGCCACCGGACTGGCCGGTCCGGAGCTCGGCGCGCAGGATCTCGCCGGCCAGGTCCCAGACGCGTATCACGCCGTCGTAGCCGCTGAGCAGGGCATGGGGCCGTCCCTCGATGAGGGTGCAGGTGATCGTCGCGACGCCCTCGTCGCGGCAGACCGGCAGTTCGGCGCGCAGGGTGTTGTCTTCTAGGTCCCAGACGCGCACACAGCGCTGCGCGCTGACCAGGGCATGGGGTCGTCCCTCGATGCTGGTACAGGACAGGGCGCCGACGTCGTGGCTGTGGCCGGTCGCTAGTTCGGCACGCAGCACGTTGTCATCCAGGTCCCACACGCGCACCCCGTCGTCGTTGTAGCGCGCCGTGACTGCGTGGGGGCGTCCGTCGATGACAGCGCAGGCCACCACGGGCATTCCCAGCGGGCTGGGACTGGGACCGTTCGGCAGTTCGGCCCGCATCTCGTCGCTGTCGAGGTCCCATACGTAGATGGCGTCGTCGCGCAGCTGGCCTAGGCAGACGGCGTGGGGACGCCCGTCGATCAGGGTGCAGGCCACCGCATTGGTTCCACGCCGGGTCACCGACGCGGTCAAGGCGGGGTGAACCACGCCTCCGGTGGCCCAGCGCGGCTGCCATAAGCGGCCGGAGGCAAGTCGGTCGCTCAAGTTTCCGTCCCCGTAGCGTGCGGCGTCGATGGCGAGCAGCCCGCGGCGGTCGTGCGGCGCGAGGTGGCGCAGCAGGTGGGTCGAGGTTGTGTAGATCGCTGCGGTCCGTCGGGCGGGTTCGGATCGGGCGTGCCGGAGGTGGGGAGTGAGGTTTTGGGGTGTGGCGTGGACGAGGTATCCGGCGTCGGTGGTCAGGGCGTCGAGCTGTCCGGCAGCGGCTGCGTGATCGGACAGGTGGTCACGGGTGTAGGAGTCGGCGGTGGACCAGTCCCGCTGCCCGTCGTGCACTGGCACGGCGTCCATGAGCGCGGCCGTGATCGCAGCCTCGGGTGCATGATGGACACGCTCGCACTCCTCTCGGAGATGCTGGTCGAGCGCGTCGTGGAAGAGTCGGTACGTGTGTGGTCCCGAGTCCTCGTGAGCGCGCTCGACGAGGTAGTTGGCCGCGCTGTCGAAGATCTTCTCCAGATCGCGGGCCGTGTGCCCGGCGCCGAAGCCGAGGCCGTCGGCCATGGCCAGCCAGGTGCTGCTGCGGGGCAGGCCGTCGCCGCGGGCGTAGGCCAGCGCGGTGAGCAGGCGCCGGACGGTCTCGGTGTCGGGACCGCAGGTGTCGAGGTAGGCATCCATCGCCTGGCCGATGGTCTCGGGTAGTCCGTCCTCCCAGCCGCGGCCGCCCGGATCGGCTCTTTGCGCAGTGCGGCGGGTCAGCCATCCGGCGGTGAGCTGGGCGATCAGGAAGTTGTAGCGGGCCGAGCGGGCCACGGCCTCGCCGATGGACGCCAATTCGGCTCGCGGGTACGCGCGGTACCGGTCCGCGCCCGCCTTCTCGCTGGCCAGGCGGCGTGTGACGTAGTCGGCGATGTCGGGGCGGTGTAGGTACCGGCTGTCCTCCAGGTCGATGCGTGGGACGCTGCGGCCGAAATTGCTCAGGATCCGCTCCCTGCGCGTACCGCTGGGTGCAGTACGCACCGCGGCCAGTACCCGGACCCGGCCGGTGTGGGCCAACTGCCGCAGCAGGGTGGCGATCTGCAGGGACTCCTCCAGGCTGGCAGCCTCCTCCACCGCATCGGCCAGCACGCAGAATTGCGCGGTGGGCGGGAACTCCCCCACTGCGGCGAGCAGTTCGAGGGGCTCGCCCGCAGCAACACCGAAAACACCGGCAAGCTGCGCTGTCACGTCCCCGCGGGTACGCCCTCTTAGGTGGAGCGCGACGTCCACGGAGCCGGTCGGCGGGCGCGGGCCATCGGTGGGCACAGTCGGAGCGAGCAGGGGGTCGGCCGAGACCAGTGAGTGTGCAAGGAGCGCCGATTTGCCGCTGCCCGGACCACCGGTCACCAACAGGATCGGGTATTCGGCGAGGTCCCGTTCCTCCAACCAGGCGCTGATGACGCGACGGGCCTCGGTACGGCCCGTGAAGAACCACTCGCCGGTGTCGGAATCGATCTCGGAACCGCGTGCCCGTGGACGCCAGTGCGTGCGATAGCTGGTGTCCAGGTCCAATCGCCAGCCGCAGTTGCGCCGCACCTCGGGCCAGAGCGTCCGCAGGTAGGACATGGGCAGCATGTGTCCCGTCCGGGTACGGGGATCGTCGCGCATCACGACGAGACCGACCACGGCCTCCCTGCTGTGGTCGAAGACGGGCGCGCCGGAGAAACCCACCTCGATCGCCCAGCCAGTCGAACTTTCCGCGTCCAGCTGTACCCACGGTCCCTCCCGTCCACTAGCCCCTCGCAGTACACCGGTTGCCTGCCGGGCCGTCGGATCACCATGGGGGAAACCGTGGACGGAGAACCGGTGACCGCTCAGCGCGGGGGGACATGCCAGCGGAGCCGGGGTGCAGTCGACGGGCGACTCCAGTTCCAGCAGTGCGACGTCCCCGGAATCATCCGCCGCGATCGGCACCCAACCCACGACTGTGCCTCGCATCCGCCCACCCGCAGCACCAGGCTCACCAGCGAAGGGGAACTCGATCTCGACCTCCTCGGCATGCGCCAGGTCGAGGCCAGGTGCTGGAAGCGGTCGGCCGAGCTGCTGCTCCAGGACATGGGCACAGGTCACCACATGTCGGGGCCCGACGAGTACGCCAGCTCCCGCAACGCTGTCACCGTACGGGTGCGGAAACCGGACCAGCCACGGCGGACGCTCCGCGAGCCGGCTTGCCAGGCCCGTCATTCCGTCGTCGTCCCGGCCGTGTTCCGCCATACCACCTTGACGTTCAGATGCGCACTCGTTCCTGCCGACACCAAAGTCGCACCGAACTTCCCGTCGACTGCCACCCCGAAGGTCACCTCCACCTCCTCGGGCGGCGGGTCGATCGCTCGCAGCTGAGCCAACGCCCCCTCGGCGGCCGACCGTACGCCCGCCAGGGCGCCTTGCCAGGTGTCCGACGCCGCCCGGGCAATGCGTTCCCCCGCGCCCGCCCGGACCAGTCCGTTGCCGCCCTCGCCACTCGTCCCGTCCGGGACCTCAACGTAGACGCGTCCGTCCTGACCGGCCGCGAACTCCAATACCGTCACTCGCACGCACCTCCGTAGACAAGTTTCCCATCTTGCTGCCGACTTTGCGGAGTTGTGGAGGTAGCAGGCCGAAACGCTTGAAGCTACCGCGCCCTTCCTGTCGAGGGCCACGCTGCGGCGGCCGGTACGACCAGCTACGGCGCCGCCCCAGCAACACACGCTTCGTCCGATTCTGCGCGCCGGCCCGCGCGCAGCTGGTCGGCATCGGGGACGTCCTTGTCGAAGTAGCTGAGCCCGTCTTCAGGCGACGGTGGCGAGGATCTGCGCCATCGACTCGTAGCTGTTCCGCACACTTTCACTGTTGCCGAGGCGGTGGCGCTCCAGGCGGAGGGCACCGAGATGTCGGGCTTCGTAGATCTTCGAGCGCCAGGTCGCGGCGTCGGTCCGGTCCAAGGGCCCGTAGGTGTCCCAGAATCTCCGTCGCTCGTCGGGCTTGGCCGTGACCATGCGGATGGTCCAGTCGGCCGCAGGGTCTCCCCACCATGTCCGGTCGAAGTCGTACACACCGATGATCACGGGCTCCGAGGCATGGTGATCAAGCTGTGTGTTGGGGAGCCACAGATCTCCCGCGAGCATCCGGGGCTCAGTGATCTCGTCGAGGACGGCCTGGTGGTGGTGTGCCGCCGTGATGACCTTGCGGACATCGGACGCGTCGAGGCCGATGCCCTCCAAATCTGCGGCGATGTCCTCGAAGGAGGCGGCGAGCGCCTCGCTCCACCTGCCGTATGTCGGACCGGTGATGGGCCCGAAGGAGGGGCCGCGGACGTCGTGGACGCGCCGTGCGATCTCGCCGAGCTGCCGGTAGTACACCGGTCACGTCGAGCGCGGGTACGGATCCGGCTTCTCGGCTTCCGGCCCGTCATGGGGCTGACGCGGAAGAACAGGTTCAGGCGAGGGTCAGGCAGCACCTCGGGCGGCGGGATGATGATCGGTGTGCCGTGCCGAGCACGGTTCCGGGCGGCCCGTTCATGGATGTTACCGATGGCTGCGAATACCTCGTCGGCGAGGCCCGGCAGCGGCTTGAGGAAGTCGTAAGACTCGGCTCTCAACACCCATCGCTGTACTCCTCGTCCAAGTCCCCTCCAGAGCAGTCGAATCCGACAACTCCAGGGAGCCTAGTGAAGGCCCGTCAACACCATGCTGGACTCCAAGGCACCCGAACCGGTGATCACCGGGGTCCTCGACCTGGACCGCACTCTCTTCGGCGATCCGGCCGCCGACTGGACCATCCGCATGGCCAGCGCCAAGCAGGACGAGCGCACCGCGTTCTGGGACACCTACGGCCCCCGCGACACCTCCGCCGCGGCCACCTGGCGCTCCCTCGTCTACGAAGCCCGCCACCTGGGCGCCATCCGCCTGGAGCGGCACCGTCTCCACAAGAACGACGGCGTCCGCGACACCTGCACCTCCATGGCCGCCGTTCAGACCCAGCTGACCTGACACGAGGAGACGAACCACATGCCGTATCGGCCCGTGACGAAGGAGGAGGCGCTGCGCAGCTACGGCGCTGCCGCTCTCGCCCACGAACGCATGACGGCTGGTGGCACGGTCGAGCCCGGCTGGTCCGGCCCCGCCAACGTGCAGAGCAGCCTCGCCTCCTGGTACGGCATCGATGGTCCGCACGGCCAAACAGGGCTCCACACTCGCGGGCATGATGGACGCCTTCTCCTCGACCATCACTCGAGGCCTCTAGCACGGAGTTCCGCCACGGCGCCTGTCACTCGATCGGTGGCCACCCTGAAGATCCTCAGTTTCCGGGGGCAGCGCGTCGGTAACCGCGCCGCTGGCTGCCGCCGCGGCAGCTTGGACGGCAAGGGGCACGACAACGGTGGTGACGGTCTCCAGGAGACCTGGGGTGTGTGCGGCAATCCATTGACGCAAGCGGGCGCCGATACCTTGGACGGGGCGGCCGGCGTCGGCCTCGGACTGCAGTACGTCGAGGAGCGCGTCCGCCTCGGCGCGGTTGCCGCCTTCTGCGCGGGCGGCGATCTCGCGCCGCAGGTTGGTAAGGGCTTTGTGCAGGTTGGCCGGGTGGTGGGTGGTGGGTGGTGTGGTTCGCCTGGTGCTGCTCGACGGTGTGGCCGGCTCCGACCTGGGAGCCGGTGACCGCGCCGCCGATGCTGATGCTGAAGTGGTCTCCCGTGGGCGGTTGCTGTGTGCCCAGTCGGCCGTGTTGAAATCAGCGACGCACAGACAGGGAGAAAGAAAGTTCGCAATCCCCGGCGCAGTTGCGGAAGTCGCTCACCAGGCGACGGGCAGTTCGGTGAGGGAGTGGAAGACTGGATGTTCGCGAAGGCGGAGCTGGCCGACCTCGCAGGCCAGGCGGAGCGTCGGCAGCGTGGTGAAGAGCGAACCGAGGGCGAGCGTCACCTCCAGACGCCCCAGCGACGCGCCGAGGCAGAAGTGGGCGCCGTGGCCCCACAGCAGATGACCGGAGGCGTCCCGGTGGATGTCAAGGCGCTCGGGTCGGTGGAAAACCGTGGCGTCGTGGTTGGCGGCGAGCAGGCTGATCATCACCGACTCGCCCTCGCCGACCAGGGTCTCGCCGATCCGGACGTCCTCCGTGGCCTGGCGTACGACGCTGTCCTGGATGATCGACCAGAACCTCATCGATTCCTCCACGAACTCCGGCAGCAGGGCCCCGCCGCTGGCGAGGACCTCCGCGCGCAGCCCGTCGTCGGTCAGCAGGCTCAGCGCGCTGAAGGCGATCTGAGTGGCCGTCGACTCATGGCCCGCGATGAGCAGCAGTTTCAGGATTCCGAGGAGGTCGGCGCGGTCGAGTTCGCCGGTGGCCACGTGATTGGTGACCAGACGGCTGACCAGGTCGTCGCCCCGTTGCTTCTCCTTGGCGCGCGCGGTGTCGTCCAGGAAGGCGATGATCCGGTGGTGCGCCGCCAAGGAGAGCGCCGGGTCGCCATCCGTGAGCAGGATCCGGGTCTGCTCCAGGAAGAAGGCGGTGTGCTCGTCCGGTATCCCCAGCAGCCGGGCGATGACCAGCGCCGACACATGGGCCGCGAAGTCCCGCACCAGGTCAGCGGGGTGCGGACCGGCCGCCAGGGCGTCGGCCGCCCGGTCGGTCAGCTCCTGGAGCCGGGGCCGCAGCATACGCACCCGGCGCGCCGTGAACTCGGGGGCGACCATTCTGCGCAGCCGGCCGTGCTCCGGATCGTCCATGCGCAGGAACCCGCTCGGCCGGTCGTCGGTGGGCACGGGGATGCGCAGCGGAAAGCCGGGCCGGGTCTCGTCGGCGCTCAGCCGGGGATCCTTGAGCGCGGCCTTCACGTCCTCGTGGCGGGTGATCAACCAGACCAGCTGTTCCTCACCGGCGACCGCCGGCAGCCGGACCAGCGTCGGCGGCCCGTCACGGACGACACCCAGAGCCGGTGGCGGCGACAGCGGACAGACGCGGGCCAGCGGCCAGTCCAGCACACTGGGGTATGCAACGCGCACGGTCTCCCCTTCATGGTGAACGAATGCCCGCGCCACACGTCGTCCCCGGCGGCGGTGCTCCGACCGGGCCACACAAGCACCGCCGGCTGACATCCCGGTGACCAGCCACTGACCCGACCTCCCGCCGCTGGTTCACCTGAGGGCGGGGCCCGGCGAGCCGGTCCGGTCACTCGGCCACCGGGTGAAGTCCTTCGCGGTGAAGGTGGGGTGAGCGTCGGCATGAGGTGGCAGCTCACCCTCGGCAAGGATCGTGTCCCGGGTGATGCGGCACGCCGCGGCTGCGGCGTCGGACGCGACCGAGGGCAGGTGCCTGTGGTTCTCGTCATCGACGATCTCGGCGTCGACGACGTCTGCGAGGTCAGTCGCTTCGGCCGCTGCCAGTCACGGGCGTCGCTCCTGCGGTTCGCTTGCGCCGCTAAGTTTCAAGCACTGAAACCTTGCTGACGCGGGGTTTACTGACGGATCCTCACTCCCTCACATTCTGACGGCGGACCTACGCGCGTGGGCTGGGCCGCTGCGGCGCCCAGTCGGGGGCGGGGTCCTCGGCGAGCAGCGGCCGGAGCGCGCCGAGGACCGCGCCGATGCAGACGTCGCGCAGCTGGGTGCGGGTACAGGTCTCGCGGGTGAGCCAGTCGACGCAGAGGACCTGGACGAAGACCAACCAGCTTTTCAGGACGCCGGACACGGCCTCGCGGGCACTCTCTTCCGCGAGTGGGAGTACGGCCAGTAGGCGCGTGCGGAGTGTGTCCAGTTCGTTCGCCATGATCGTCTGGATCACGGGATCGCCCGCGAGGACACGATTCGCGGCAAGGACGGCGTGGCGGTTCGCCACGAAGTAGTCGAGATGGACCTCCATGCCCTGGATGAGCTGATCCACCAGACAGTCCGCGGGGTCAAGCCGGGTCTCGGCGAGCAGCCGGTCCGCAGCCTGCTGATAGACGGCCGCGAAGAGGGCGTGCTTGCTGGGGAAGTGACGGTAGAGCAGGGCGCGGGAGACTCCGGCCGCTTCGGCGACCTCCTCCATCAGGACACCGTCGTACGGGCGTGTGGCGAAGAGTCGCGCTCCGACGGTGAGGAGCTGGGCGCGGCGGTCGGCGGGACTGAGCCGTTGGCGGGGAGGCACGAACGAAGGTTACTTGACACACGTCTACTAGTGCATCCAGTCTAGTAGACACATGTCAACTAAGCGGGACCGGCGCAGCTCGGAGGGATCATGGCAAGGACTCTGCGCATACTCACCACGTTGATGGGCTGGTCCAGTGTGGTGATCGGCCTGTACCACGTGCTCCTCGGGAACGAGGCGATCCCCGGAGCCGGTTCTGCCGGCACGACGGTCGACAGCTGGGGCCGGTTCATGGGGGCCAGCTTCGTCGGCTATGGGCTGGCGTGGCTCTGGACCGCACGGCAGCGGCCCATCCCGGCTCGGGCGGTGCGGTGTCTGGCCGGCGTGTTCCTGCTGGGCGGCCTGGGCCGGCTGCTCTCGCTCGCCGTGCACGGCTGGCCGCATTGGTTCCAGGTCGCGCTGGCCGTCATCGAACTCACCCTGCCCCCGGTCCTCTTCTGGTTGGCCGGCGCGGATGAGCACACGCCGCGCAGCAATGCGGAGACCGTCACCACCGGGCAATGAACGCGCCTCGAGGCGACAAGCCGGGCCCGGCTCCCCATTGACCGCGCCTATCGAACGCTTTGGCGGGCTGAGGGCGGGGATGTGTTCTTGGTGGAGGGCACGCTGCCGGGCTGGGTGTTCGCCTGCGGCTGGGCCCGGGCGGGGGTCGGCGTGGAGCAGCTTCGAGCGGTGGCGCCTCTGGTGGGGCTGCTTGCCGATAGCCGGGCCCGCACGCAGCCTCCTCCCAGCCGCAGTCCCGGCGCTGAATGTGGCTGGCTGCCTGGCCCGGCATCGCGGCCATGGCCCTGTCGAACGAGCCCACGCCGCTGTACGTGCTGTGGCAGCACCAGATCGGCTTCACCGCCGAGACCCTGACGTTGGTCTACACCGGATACATCGCCGGACGGCTGATCCCCCTGTCTCTCGGCGGCCCGTTGGCCGACCGGTACGGGCGACGTCCGGTGCTGGTGCCGGGCCTTGTTCTCGGGCTGGTGGCCACCGCGCTGTTCATCACCGCGCACTCGGTGTTGGGCTCGGGCTGGCCCGGCTGTTGAGCAGCATCTCGGTGGGAGCGGTGCTGTCTGCGGGCATGGCCGCCGTCTCCGACCTTGCCCCCGCGGGAGAGAAAAGCACGCCAGCCTCATCGCCTCGACGTCGATGGTGGCCGACACGGCCTTCGGGCCGCTGCTGACCGGCGTACTCTCCCAGACCCTGCCCGCCCCGGACGTCACTGTCTTCGTTGTGCAGCTGTTCCTGCTGCTGGTCCTGCGGATGCCGCTACCCCCACCAGCATGGACGCGCTTGTCGCAGGTGGGCGGTGCTGCGGCTGCCGTCCGCGCCCCGGCCCGACCGGCGTGCACTGTGGGTGAGCCTGGGCGTGTTCGCCTCGGCGATCACGGCCACCGCCTTCGGACAACCGGCTGCTGTCCGGGGGCCTGATCTTCTTGCTGTTCGCCGCGGCCACCGGGATCCAGTTCGCGCTGCGCCGGCTGCGCGGACCGGTGCTGTTCCAGGTGAGGGTGTGTTCGCGTCCACCGCGCCGCACTACGCCGCTCACCGGCCCCGCTACGCACCTGAGTTCTACACCCTGCTCGGCGATCACTACGGCCTCGACGGCACCTAGCGGGTACTCGCCCTCGGCGCCGACCCCGGCATCTCAGAGCCGACTCCGCCGAGTCCTCCCCGGGCCCGACGGCACGTCAGGCAGGGAGCGGAACATGCCGAGGCGACACCAGCCGACGCCGCAGCCTCGTGGTGCGAGTGCTGCGCCTGACCAGGCGATCACGCCGGTGATGGTCAGCAAGGAGTGGCACCATGGCGCACATGTTGAACTACAACCTCGCCGTCCCCGATGTAGATGACGCCGGCGTCCTGCCCGCGCTGGTCGCTGAGGGCGACGAACTCGACGTCCTGGTCAGGGCAGTGGACGACTGGTCCATACCGACACCGGCACCGGGCTGGACGGTCGCCCACCAGATAGCCCACCTCGCGTGGGCGGACGCGAACGCACTCAGCGCCTTACGTACTCCAGACGCGTTCGACGCCGAGCTCAGGCGGGCGGAAGCCGAAGGCAGCGGGTACGCAGACAGGGCCGCCGCCGTGGGAGCGGCCAAACCGCGGTCGGTACTCCTGGACGAGTGGCGGGCCGGTCGAGCGGAACTGACGGCGGCACTGCGCGACACGCCATGGGACCACGCATTCCCCTGGTACATGTCGAAGGTGACCCCGGCCCTGATGGCGCCACTTCGTCTGATGGAAACCTGGGCACACGGGCAGGACGTCTTCGATGCTGTGGGCGTGGCGCACCGCCCGACGGATCGACTGCAGCACGTGGCGTCGCTGGGGGTGTTGGGACGGGGGCTGTCCTTCGCCGCCGTCGGACTGCCTGAGCCGGCGGACCCCTTCCGCGTCGAACTGGCGGCACCTGACGGACGGACCTGGGTGTGGGGCCCCGAGGCTGCCGCGCAACGGGTACAGGGCGGCGCCATCGACTTCTGCCTGTGTGTCACCCGGCGTCGCCCCTGGTCCCAAACCGACCTGACGGCGACCGGCGAGGACGCTCAGAAGTGGCTGGAGGTGGCGCGCGTCTTCCTCTGACAGCGTGTCGGGGCGTCTGGTCATGCGAAACGCGTGACGGTTGCGATCTGCCCTCCGGACACGGCGACGGCCCCGGAATGATCGCGTGGTGTGTGCCAGTGCGACAATTCCGCGGCCGTCAGCGGCCCATGCTCGGCGCAATCAACCGGCCGTCCGACAGGCCCTTAGGGCTTGCCGGGAAACAAGTCGTGGCTTCCGGCTCTGGGACTCGTTGTTCTGGTATGGGGAGACCGGAGGGGATCGAGGCCGTCCTGGCTGCGAAGTTCCAGGTGTTGTTGCCGCATCTGGACGAGCGTCAGCGTCGGCTGGCCATAGGGGCGGAAGCGCGGTCGCTGGGGCATGGTGGGATCAGGCTCGTCGCTGCTGCGGCCGGGGTTCGGGAAGGCACGGTCTCGCGCGGAGTGGCTGAACTGGTCTGGTCAGGCTCCGTTGGGGCGGGTCCGTCATCCTGGCGGGGGCCGGAAGAAAGCGACCGAGCTGGATGCGGGGCTGCGGCCGGCGCTGCTTGCGTTGGTCGAGCCCGACGAGCGGGGCGATCCGATGTCGCCGCTGCGCTGGACGACGAAGTCGACCCGGAAGCTGGCAGCGGCGCTGACCCGGCAGGGCCACCGGGTCTCCGCTGACACGGTCGCCGGCCTGCTGCGGGAGGAAGGCTTCAGTCTGCAGGCCAACGCCAAGACCATCGAAGGCTCTCAGCGCCCGGACCGGGATGCCCAGTTCCGCTACCTCAACGAGCGGGCGCGCGACCACAGGGACGCGGGAGACCCGGTGATCAGCGTGGACACCAAGAAGAAAGAACTGATCGGCGACTACAAAAACGCCGGGCAGGAATGGCGGCCCGCAGGGCAGCCCGTGAGGGTCAAGACGCACGACTTCCCAGGCCAAGCTGAGAAGGCGATCCCCTACGGAATCTATGACATGGCGGCGAACACCGGCTGGGTCACCGTCGGCACCGATCACGACACCGCGGCGTTCGCCGTTGCCTCGATCCGGCGCTGGTGGCAGGCCCGTGGCCGGCACGACTACCCCCGCGCCCGCCGGCTGCTGATCACTGCCGACGGCGGGGGCTCCAACGGCTACCGCACCCGCGGCTGGAAGACCCATCTGGCCGACCTCGCTGCCGAGACCGGCCTTGGGATCACGGTGTGTCACCTGCCGCCCGGCACATCGAAGTGGAACAAGATCGAGCACCGGCTGTTCTCCTACATCACCATGAACTGGCGCGGCAGGCCCCTGACCAGCCATGAAGTCATGCTCCAGACCATCGCCGCGACGACCAGCCGCACCGGTCTGACCGTGCATGCCGAACTCGACAGCGGTGAGTACCCCACCGGCATCCGCATCAGTGACGAGGCCATCGCCGCCCTGCCGATCACACGCCACCGCTTCCACGGAGACTGGAACTACACCTTTCACCCTGAGGATGACCGGCCACCCCCAAACCTTCCCCGGCAACGTCAGAGGTCGGCCGACGGCTCTCACTCCCTCACGCCACACGACCTGCAGCCACATCTGAGGAGTATCTGCACACGCGAAACCCAGACTTCGCGCTGGCCGGGAATGGGCCGTACCTGGTTGACCGCGTCGACGGAAGCCTGCACCAGATCGGTGTCGTCTCTGCAGTAACGAAAGCGTGGGAGGCGGACTACCGAGTCCGCATTCGAAGGCAGGTCACGCGGACCGCAGTGGACGATCTACACGATGAGGTCCGGGCGGTGGCAGGCACTCGGGGGAGGATTCATGCCATGCACACCCTTCGCCAAAAGGTGCCAGTGCTCTCCCACGCTCAGATCATCGAGTACGTGACCGCCCTGCAACACGGCGATGCTCCGGCGCACCTCGTAGAGGTCTCCTCCAGGGAGCTGGTGCCGCCTACCGACCCGTCCGTGGTGACCATCCGCAGAGCCGCGAACCGTTGAGGTTCCTGACAGCAGCAGCTGCCATCACGAAGCGAGGAGAACTCGCTTACCTGTTGACTGAACTACGTGTGGAGTTTTCGCAGGTCAGTGACCTGATGGTGGATTCCTCGTTGGTCTGGCCGTGGAATCATCGAGAGACCT